>JAHJQK010000170.1 GCA_018819135.1 Pseudomonadota bacterium
CTCCGCGCCGGCCATCAAGCGGCTGCAGCGGACGGTCATCCACGCGAGCAAGCTCGCGCGTCCGCCCGCCGCTGATCCGCAGCCCCGTTCGGTCGCGCTGCGCGCGCCCGAACGGCGAGTTGCGCGGAGCGCCTCGCCCGATTTGTCCGACCGCGCGCTGATTCGCGCGGCCGAACAAAATCGTTCGAGCCGTTGGGCCGCTTTTCTCCAACCAACATCATTGAGGAGAAGACACTATGAGTCTAAAGAGTGGTGACTTAAAGAAACTATGGGGAAGGTCGGGAAATATATGTAGTTTCCCCGGTTGCGGTGTTGAACTTGCTCAAGAAAAGAAGGTGAATCGCGTGATCGGAGAAGAAGCGCATATCAAAGGTGAAAAGCCCACAGCACCTCGATACGATCCAAATCAAACGGAAGAAGAAAGGGAAAGCTACGAAAATCGTATCCTCCTGTGCCCAACCCATCACACTGAAATTGATTCGGATCCAGAAACCTGGACGGTAGAACGCCTCAAGCAAATGAAGGCAGATCACGAGCAACAGGTTAGCAGAAATCGTCAATTCCCGATGCTAATGAATGAACTTAGCAAATTGGTTCAAAAGTTTCAGACACCGGAAGATGTATTGGATCTATCGGTGATGGATGTTGAGGATTCCGAATCCATCAAGATAGTCAGAGTTATGCCTCAAAAGAAGGAGGAATTAATGCCAACATCAAAGTTCTGCCTGGTCAAACATTATCCTTCTTCGCTCGTGGGTTGATCTCTTATAATGGCAGACACCATTTCGCAACCCCGGAGGGCATTCTTTGCAATGAATATGGCATACCCTTTATCTTTAAGGATGAAAGCGGCAATGGTGGTATCTCTGTATGGCCGCATTTGGGAGCGTACAAGACTAATGGCAACGAAACAGGGCGTATAGGCTCTCTGATAGGATGGATAGGCACTTACACTGAGGAGGGAGCTTTTCTTATTGGTAGCAAGAGAGAAATTCAGGTCAGTAAAACTGGTTATCTCTATCTAATGGTGAACGATGCGAAGGGCACTTACAGCGACAATGACGGCGAGTTTAGAGTCGATATCAAGTTAATATAGTAGCAAAGCAGCAGTTGAACCTGGCCTTGAAACTCATGGCCTTCAATTTAATGAGTGCCTTCCGCAACGATCTGGGCGGCGAATTCCTCTCAATGACCCCTGATCTGGTCCATCGGCACTTTCTAAGAAATGTGCAGGGTAAGGTAAAGCTGCATGGCGATTATATTAGAGTCGATGTTTTTGGATTTGAACATCAGGATGCAGTTAGGCCACTCTTAAATAACCTTCAGGCAAAACTTTTGAAAAAGGGGCTTGATCCAAGGATACCTTGGCTGAATAACCATAGGATTTGCTTCAGATTCATGTAAATTTAAGAGGAAAGAGTCCATCTAATTAGGACTGAAATATTGCTGTTATTTAAAACCGATGTTTCCTTCCTCACGAACACTGACACTCCCCCCTGTTTTTCGGCGGAGGGTCCTTGAGATCAAAGGATCAGGGAGCTAACCAATAAAGTTCGTATTCCGGGTGCAGGGGCAACCTTATGGGGCTGCCGGCCAAAGGGCGGTCACATAGGGTGGTTCATACATCCGGGGTGCGAGATAGGTTGAAGAGCTGCTCCAGATTTAAACATTTCAGCGGAGGATATTTTTCATGAAATCTTACCGAGAATTGAGAGAGGTCATCGACCATAAGGATCGAGGGCTGCGGGAGAAGGTGATGTCCCTGAAGGAGGCGGTTGGTTTGATCAAAGATGGGGATCAGATTGCCGCCGGGGGCTGCCATTATTCCCGAACCCCCATGGCCGTGATCTGGGAGATGATCCGGCAGAAGAAAAAGGATCTCGTGTATTGCCGCAGCATTACCTCTACGGAGGGAGATCTTCTACTGGTGGCCGGGGCCACGAAACACGTGATCACCAGCTGGTTCAGCCCCGGGGTCACCTGGGGGGTATCCCGGGTGATGCGCCATTACACGGAAAAAAAGCTGGCCGTATTCGAGGAATGGAGCCATATGACCCTGGGACTGCGTTTCCGGGCCGGAGCCATGGGGATACCCTTCATCCCGGCCAGATCCATGCTGGGTTCCGATATCTTCCCCCGGTTGTCCGATATCAAGGAGATGCCATGTCCTTACACTGGAGATAAGCTCGCTTTGATACCGGCCCTCAATCCAGAGGTGGCCATCCTGCATACGCAGCGCTGTGATCCCTACGGCAACGTCCAGAGTGAGGGGCTTCCTTTTATGGATCAGGATATTGCCCTGGCGGCCAACAGGGTCATCGTCACCACGGAGCGGATTATCAGCAATGAACAGGTTCGCCGGAGCCCCGACCATACCAAAATTCCCTTCTTCTGCGTGGATGCGGTGGTGGAGGTTCCTTTCGGCTGTCTGCCCCATGAATGTTACGGGGAGTACGAGCCGGACTTCCAGCACATGGATTTCTACGTGAAGCTGATGATGGGCAAGGGGCCGGAAGGGGTGAAGGAATATCTGGACAAATTTATCTTCGGTCCGGAGTCCTGGAATGATTACCTGGAAATGACCGGATTCAAAAACATCCTGCAAGCCATGGTCATGGGAAGGAGAGTTTACAATGACTAATCCAAATTATAATACCGCTGAGTTGGTTTGCATCATGAGCGCCAGATTTCTCGAGGACGGGAAGATCGTCTTTGGGGGCGCAGGCATGCCGCTGATCTCCTGTATCCTGGCCCAGAAGATGCGTGCTCCCCGGCTTACCATCCTTTTTGAAGGGGGCGTGATCGGACCCCAGGTGGAGATCGGCAAAATGCCTCCCTCCACCAACGAGCAGAGGGCGGCTCGCCGGGCTAACATGCTTCTTTCGATCACCGACATCCTGCTTTTGCAGCAAAGAGGATACGTAGATTATGGTTTTCTGGGGGGTGCGCAGATCGACCAGTACGGAAACCTGAACAGCTCTTTCATTGGCGATGCGGACAACCCGAAAGTGAGGCTGCCCGGAACGGGTGGAGCCAATGACATTGCCAGCTTGGCCTCCAAGATTCTGGTAGCCATGCACCACGAGAAAAAGCGTTTTGTGGCCAAGGTGGATTTTATCACTACCCCCGGGTACCTGCAGGGCGGGGATAGCCGGGAAAAGGCCGGATTGACCGTGGGGGGAACGTACAAGGTGATCACCCACTTGGGGATCTTCGGGTTCGATGAAGAATCCCATCGCATGCGTCTCGAAACTCTTCATCCGGGCGCAACGGTAGAGGAAGTTAAGGAAAAAACCGGATTTGAACTCCTGATCCCGAAAAAGATCCAGTACACCAAACCCCCGACCGACGAAGAGCTGCGCATATTGCGGGAGTTGGACCCGGACCAGCGGTATACCCGGCCGAAAGAAGAATAGTAAATCGCCAGGGGCGAGGTCTATTCTCAAGAAGGAATGAAAAGCTGGCAACGGCAGCGGGGAGGGAACCTTTTCCCGGGAGGGGGTGGTTGGCCATGAAAGATCCTGAAGAAAAAATTACCAGACAACCTGAAGCAGATTCCCAACCGCTCTACTTAAGAGGCTATTGCCGCATCTGCAACCGTCATTGTTTTTATCGGCATCAGCTCGATACCGAGCATGTTCAATTCCACCAGCACCATGGTGGGGTTTGCCAGAAAGGTCGCTATCCGTGCGCTACGATTAAAACGCATGTCCGGGCGTAATCCTTCTTAGAAACATGCAGCCATGTTGGAGAGAAGCAGGATCCCGGGTGACCAACCGTTCTTGGGAGGTAAGGGAAAAATGGATGAAAAGATTGAAAAGTTACTCCGATCTGCCAAAGATCACAAGGTGGAAATGATCGACCTGAAGTTCATCGACCTTTTGGGCCAGTGGCACCACCTCACCATCCCGGCCGCCATCTTTTCGGAGGAGACCTTCTCTCGGGGCGTAGCCTTCGATGGTTCCAGCGTAGGTTTCAAAACGGTCGAGGCCGGTGATATGGTCCTGATCCCTGAGCCGGAGACAGCCAGATATGATCCCTTATGATATGAATCTTTATTACGAAGCATAAAGGTTACAGATACCGTGGGCCTCGACCGTGGCAGGTCCGGAGTTAAGGAGGAAAGGGAGAATTTGCCAAGTCAAGATCAAACCTTCGGAGGAGGAAATTTATGTTAGCGGAAAGAATTCTGGCAGTGCAGAGGTCCCCGTTTTACAGCATCATGGAGTTGGCGGCTAAAAGGGGAGATTGCATCTACCTGCAGTTAGGGGAGCCGGACTTTACGACGCCCAAGCCCATTCTGGATGCAGCCAAGAAAGCCATGGATGAAGGCCATACCCATTATGGCCCGGACCGGGGGAGCCATGAACTGCGCCAGCTCATCGCCCAAAAGATTAAAAAACAATACGGTGCCGATTATAATTGGGAAGACGAAATCTTGATCACCGCCGGGGGGCAGGCGGGTCTCCATATTGCCGTCATGGCCTTGGCCAATCCGGGGGATGAGGTTATTATCCTGGTTCCGTACTACCCCCCTTATCTGGTGAATACCACGCTGGCCAATGCCAAACCCGTGTTTGTTACCCTGCGAAGCGAGGATGGTTTTATTCCCGATCCCGCGGAGATTGAGAAGGCGGTCAGCCCGAAAACAAAAGCCCTGATCCTCCTGAGTCCCAACAACCCCACGGGAGCCGTTTACCCGGCGGAAGTCCTAAAAAGGCTCGTTGAACTCGCCCGGGCGCGCAAGTTCATGATCATCTCTGATGAAGTCTACGAATGCCTCGTTTACGATGGCCTTACGCACACCAGCGCCCTCTCTTTCCCTGGGGCGAAGCAACACGTAGTCCAGGTCAACAGCTTCTCCAAGACCTACGCCATGACCGGCTTGAGGATCGGATATGTTGCCGCCTCCAGCGAAAAACTGCTGCAATTTTTGAAATACCACCATACGGTCAACATCAGCGCCAATGTGCCTTCGCAATTGGCCTGTGTGACTGCCATGAAAGGTCCACAGGACAGCGTAGAGGAAATGCGGCAGGCTTATCAGAGGAGACGAGACCTGTTGGTGAAGCTACTGAATGACATCCCGGGCGTCCATTGCGGGACCCCCCAAGGAGCTTTTTACGTTTTGGCGGATATTCGCGAACTCGGCGTTCCCTCGCTGGAATTTGTCGAGTACCTCGTTCAAGAGGCCGGTGTGGTGCTGACCAACGGCAGCGGTTTGGGTTACGAGGGCTTCGTCAGGGTTTCCTATTGCGCGGGCCCGGAGAAGATCAAAGAGGCCATGGGCCGGATGAAGAAGGCAGTCCTCAAGATGAAAGCGGCGCAAAAGTGACGACAGATTTCACACTGGTAGCATCCAGATGAGAAAGTTGTGTTGGAGAACCCTGGTTTTGATCACCAGAAGATGATACACTAATTGGCGGAGAAAAAGGGAATGCCTAAAGACCTGCGCACGTGGCTGAAAGACCTCCAGGAAAGAGTTCCGGGTGAACCCCTCAGGGTTTCTAAGTTGGTGAAGCCCGCCTCCTTTGAGGTCTCCTCGATTCTTTATCAAATGGAAAAACGGGGGAACCTGGCAGCGGTCCTTTTCAATCAGGTGACCAGCCTGAAAGGGGAGGTGAAGGATACTCGCTTGCTTTGTCATGCTTTTACAACCAGGGAGAAAATGGCGGTATCGTTGGACATAAAAAATTCGAGTCGGGTGGCCCTATTCGAGAGATATCTGGAAAGCTTAAGGCAGAAGAGAAAGGTAGAGAGGATTCCTCCAACTGAGGCCCCGGTGAAGGAGATCATCCATAAGGAGGATTCCTTGGACCTCGCGGATCTGCCCATCATGAAGCACAATTTTATGGATGGAGGGCCCTACCTTACGCCGGTGGTAGTGGCCAGGGATCCTCGGGGGGAGCGCTACAATACCTCATGGAACCGGATGATGTACATTGATACTCATCACCTGGCCATCTACATGTCCCCCAGGCATCTCTGGGCGTATTTTCAGGATATGGAAGCCAAGGGAGAATCGATGCCGGTCGGAATTGTCCTGGGACATCACATGGCTTTCATGCTCTCCGCCTCTGCTCTGGTCCCTCTGGAGGAAGACGAATACGAAGCAGCCGGTGGACTTCTGGGGGAATCCCTGAGGGTTGTCCCTTCGGAAACTTACGGGGATCGGCTTCTCGTTCCGGCCGATGCCGAGATCGTCATCGAAGGGGAAATCCTTCCCCAAAAGAGAACCATTGAGGGTCCTTTTGGGGAATTCGCCGGATTGATGGGTCCTCAGAGACTCTCCTGGCTTTTCCGGGCAAGAACCATCACCCACCGCCGCCAACCCATTATGCATTCCGTATTCGGTGCTCACCTTGATCATCTTTACGCCCATTTTGCTATCGAAGCCAGCATCTTTCAAAGGGTCAAACAGGCGGTCAGCGGGGTAAAAGATATTTGCTGGCTGGCCTCCGGCGGCCCGTTTCACTTAGTGATCAGCCTGAAAAAAAGAACCGAAGGAGAACCCATGCGGGCAGCCATGGCCGCCCTGAGTGCCAGTAATTTCATAAAGCATGTCTTTGTGGTAGATGATGACATAGATCCAGGAAACGCCGCGGAGGTCATGTGGGCGATCGCCACCTGTTGCCAGGCGGATTCAGCCATCACCATATTGAATAACATACAAGGACAGCTTCTGGATCCTTCCTTGCGCCAAGAGACGAAGGGTTCCGGCCTGGTGATCGACGCCACCAGGCCTTTAGATCGGCCTTATCCACCGCGGGCCGTGGTTCCACCCGAGGCTCAGAAAATTCGCCTCGAAGACTATATTGATTTTTAAAGAGAAAAAGATATGGAAATTTATTATGCGAGTTGTCCCCGTTGCCAGAAAAGCTTCCATCGGGACGCCAACCTTCTCGGCTTAAATATTCCTCTTCACTGCCCCCATTGCGACCTCTATTTTGAACAGGAGCCGGAAGAGGGGAGACGATCGGCCAAAGGGACAGCCTTTATGGGGCTCGCCAGGATCGACCGCCAGATTATTTACCTGCCGGTTCAAGAGAAAAAAAGATCCCCATAGGGATAACAAATTTAGTCAGATGCAATCAAACTTCCCAACCTTCCCCTCTCCCCATTCGAGAGGGACGAATAGGGCGAGGGAGAAGGGCGTGAAGTTATCAAAGAAAGGAGAAAAAAATGAAAAATCTACACCATTGCGGGGAAGTTTTAGCAAGGAAGAGTATTTTGGAGGCAAACAAATCACTTGAAAGGAGGAAAAATATCATGCAAAAGCTGACTGCAAAATGGCAAATTTTTGTGGCGGTCATAGCCCTGCTCGGGGTTTTGGCGGCCAGGCCAGCTGTCTCCACAGCGCAAGGGCCGGTGAGTATCCAGTTTGCTTCCTTCAAAATGGGCAGCGGCTGGTATGTGATGGCCGGCGTCATGGCCGAGAGTATCCGGAAAAATCTACCTGCCGGTTCAACCGTGGATGTTCTCCCCAAATCTGGGGGGATTGGTAACCCATCGCTTCTTGGGGCCAAAAAGGCGGACATTGGGTTTGCCTTTCCCATAACAGCCAACTGGGCCTGGAACGGGAAGGTGCGATATAAAGAAAAAATAACCAATCTTCGGGCTATAGCAGGTGGATTAGACAGCTACTGGGTGCTGGGCGCTGTCAGGGCGGATAAGGATATAAAGAGTTGGGCAGACATAAAGGCGATGAAGAAGGGGCTGCGGATTTGCACGCAATCCAAAGGATCCATGAGCGAGGTGGGTGCTCTGCAGACTCTCTCAGAATATGGCGTCTCCTACGAAGATCTGAAAAGCATAGGCGGCGATATCCTGATGAAAGGATTTGGCGAGATGGTCCCTGCATTGAAGGAAGGGGCGATTGATGGATTTTTGATGATGGCGACTCCGAACCACCCCACCTGGACAGAAGCGGCCATCGCTCGTTCCCTGAGGTTTATCTCCTTGGAAGAAGAAGTGCTCAATCGCTTGCGCAAGAAGTACGGCTATACTCGCTCCATCGTGCCTGCGGGCATGTTCAGTGGTCAGGAAAAAGATGTGGTCACGATTGGATTTCCTACCTGCCTTCTGGCCCGGGAAGATCTTCCTGACCAGGTTGTTTACGTCGTTCTCAAGTCCATCGTGGAAAACAAGGACAAGATTCGGGCCGCTTACAGAGCCTTTGAAGCCTTTGACCCCAAAACGGCCTGGGAGTCTGAAAAGGTTGGAAGTCTCCCCCTTCATCCCGGGGCTGAGAAGTTTTACAAAGAAAAGGGATATAAATAGAATTATGCTCCTTGTTGGATGCCAATGGGGAACCCAGGATAACAGGTCCCTGCTTAGAATTTGCTGAATATTTTGGGTTTTGTGGGAATTGAATGGAAGCGAAAATCAAAAGATTTCGGCATTTTCTTGCAGGGGCCGTAGCTATCTGCTGGTCATCGTTTCAAATATATGGGGCTTGGTATGTTACGCTGGATGCCATGATTTTGAGGGCTGCGCATGTTGGCTTCGCCCTTTGCCTGGTCTTTCTGCTGAATCCCTCCTTTAAGTCAAAGCCCAGGCTTTCTCTGGCCATAGATTCCCTGTTAGTTCTTCTGGGCATTGGCGTTGGAGCCCACATCATCACCGATTTTGATCGGATCATCCAAAGGGTCATCTCTGTGGATGAGATGACCTTTGGTGATCTATTTTTTGGGAGCCTGGCCCTGCCTTTGATCCTGGAAGCAACCCGGAGGGCCGTCCGAGCGGCTTTAGCCGTCGTCGGACTCTGTTTCTGCCTTTACGCCCTGATGGGGCCCTATCTCTTTGGTGCCTTAAAGCATTCCGCGGCTAACCTATCCGAATGGATTGAGTATCTCTATCTCACTACGGAGGGGATTTTTGGGATTCCCACGGGTGTGTCGGCCACCTTTGTTTTTTTGTTTATCTTGTTCGTGGCTTTTCTCCAAAGAACCGATGTGGGTAAATTCTATCTGGACGTGGCCTTTGGGCTTACAGGTCGGTCCCGGGGGGGCGCGGCCAAGGCTGCCGTCGTGGCCTCCAGCTTTTTTGGAACCATTAGCGGGAGTGCGGTGGCGAATACCGTGGCAACTGGAACCTTCACCATCCCTTTAATCATTCGAGGCGGGTACCGACCCTATTTTGCCGGGGCCGTGGAGGCACTTTCCTCCACAGGGGGACAGATCATGCCCCCCATCATGGGGGCGGCTGCCTTTGTCATGGCTGAGATAACCGGAATTCCCTACTGGGATATTTGCAAAGCGGCTGCTTTCCCAGCCATTCTCTTTTACGGCTCGGTCTTCGTCATGGTTCATCTGGAGGCGGTTCGAACGGGGGTGATGGGCCTGAGTAAAGAGGAGTTACCCAACCTGAGGGAGACGCTGAGAAAGGGATGGTTTTTGATCTCGCCCATTATTGTTCTGGTCGCGTTTCTGGCTCTGCAATACACCGTGACAAAAGCGTGCCTCATGGCGATTGTTTCCACCATCCTTGTCTTTCTAATCCATCGCAGAACTCTGGATGCCCTGAGCAGGATGGGAAGAGATCTATCCAGAGGCGCGCGGGATGGCGTTCGATCGATCTTTCGGGAAGTCTCATTTGTGCTCGTTAGCCTGGGTGAAACGCTGGATCAGGGAGCGAAGATGGCCCTGACGGTTGCCGTAGCTTGTATATGTGCGGGGATTATCGTTGGCGTGATTACCCTCTCCGGCCTGGGTTTGAGATTCTCCGGCATGATCAGTGCCCTTGCGGGAAACTATGTCTTGATGGCCCTGTTGTTAGTTGCCGTATCTTCTATTATCCTGGGTATGGGTATGTCCACGACGGCGAATTACATCACGGTAGCTACATTGGCGGTACCTGCTTTATACGTCCTGAATGTCAATACCCTCTCCGCTCATATGTTTGCTTTTTACTTTTCTTGCCTGTCGATGATCACACCTCCAGTCGCTCTGGCTGCTTATGCGGCCGCGGGTATAGCCCAGACGAGTCCCTGGCGAGTGGGATTTACCGCCATGCGTTTAGGGATGGTGGCCTTTATCATTCCATTCATGTATGCTTACAATCCAGCCTTGCTCCTGATCGGGCCCCTTTCCAGTGTGGTGCGAGCTTGTATGACTGCTGCCATAGGTGTGATAGCCCTATCGGCGGGTATTATGGGTTATCTCTACCAGCGCACTACATGGGTAGAGCGAATCCTGTTGGGCTTGGCGGGGCTGCTTTTGATTAAACCAGGTTTCACCTCTGATCTCATCGGCCTCCCCATTTTTGTGGTTGTCATAGCATGGCAATATTTCACATCGCGGGGAAAAAATAGGCTCTGCAGGGATGGCGAAAAATAAATGATGGTAAGGAATATTCTTGATGGGCAGATATGCTCAGCTAATTTTTGAATAAAGCTTGATTTGCTTACGAAATGAGAAATTTAAAATACGGAAGTTTCTAAGTAATAACCTTGAGAGGGAACGATGTCCAGAATATTTACCCCAGAACAAATGCAAAAGGTGCGCAGGGGAAAAGAAGCATGGGAGAAAGAGCTGCAATCCCGGCCATCTGATTTTCCGGAAGGCAAGAGTCGTTTTTCTACCATATCGGATCTTCAGATAAAGAATATATATTCTCCGGAAGACATACAAGAAATGGATTATGAGCGAGATTTGGGTTTTCCCAGTCAATATCCCTTTACCCGGGGCGTCCAGCCCTCCATGTATCGGGGGCAACTCTGGACGATGCGCATGTTTGCCGGATGGGGTTCAGCCGAGGATACCAACCAGCGGTTCCACTATTTGGTGGAACAGGGGCAGACCGGATTGAGCGTGGCCTTTGATTACCCTACCTTAATGGGATATGACACGGATTCTCCAAAGGCCAGAGGAGAATGCGGGAAATGCGGGGTGGCCATCGATACGCTGCAAGACATGGAAATTCTTTTGGATGGCCTCCCCATCGACCGCCTCACCACTTCCATGACCATTAATCCTCCCGCTTCTGTCCTCTGGGCCATGTATATTACCGTGGCGGAGAAGAGAGGGATCCCCCGGCATAAATTAGGGGGGACCATTCAGAATGATATGTTAAAGGAATTTATCGCCCAAAAAACCTTCATGTGCCCTCCCCGGCCTTCTGTAAGAGTGGTTACGGATACTGTCGAATTTGGAACCAAAGAAGTCCCCCGCTGGAATACCATCAGCATCAGTGGTTATCACATTCGAGAGGCGGGCTCTACAGCCGTTCAGGAGCTGGCTTTTACTCTGGCCGACGGCCTGGCCTATGCCCAGGCAGCCATGGAGAGAGGTTTAAATGTAGATGACTTTGCGCCGCGTTTTTCCTTCTTTTTCGATGCCCACATAGATCTTTTTGAGGAGGTTGCCAAATTTCGAGCTGCCCGACGCATGTGGGCCCGCTTTATGAAAGAGCGCTTCCAAGCCAAAGATCCCCGCTCCTGGTGGATGCGCTTCCATACCCAGACCGCCGGTTGTTCTTTAACAGCCCAGCAGCCTTACAATAATGTTATTCGGACTACCCTCGAGGCTTTGGCCGCAGTTTTAGGGGGAACTCAATCACTGCATACTTGTTCCCTCGATGAAGTCCTGGCTCTGCCCAGCGAAAAAGCGGCCACCATCGCCCTGCGCACGCAGCAGATTATCGCGGAGGAATCGGGAGTGACCCATACCATTGATCCTTTGGGAGGATCCTATTTTGTAGAGGCCCTGACGAATGAGATGGAAGCTCAAGCCATGGCCTACATTAACAAGATCGATGACCTGGGGGGAATGGTTGCGGCCATTGAAAGGAATTTTCCTCAGCAGGAGATTGCCAATGCCGCCTACAACTTTCAGAAGCAGCTGGAACGGAAAGAAAAGATCATGGTAGGAGTCAATAAATATGCAACGGAGGAGGCCTTGCCGGTAGAACTTCTCCAGATGGATCCAGCCCTGGAGGAGAAACAGATCGAGAGGATCAGCCGCGTAAAAAACCAGAGGAATCAACCCCGGGTGAAGGAGTCTTTGGAGCAACTGGGAGAGGCGGCATCCGGGAATAAGAATGTCATGCCCTTCCTGATTGATGCGGTCAAGGAATACGCCACCCTGCAGGAATGTTGTGATGTTTTCCGGAAAGTCTTTGGCACCTACCGGGATCCGGGTATCTTTTGAAGAAGATGATCGATGACTTGAGAAGCCAACTGCAGGCCGTGGAAGATTGGGGAGAAGTGCTGCATGTTCGCCGAGAAGTGAATCCCCGGTTCGAGCTCCCGGCAATCTGTAAAAAACTGGAGGCAGATAAAGCCCTGCTCTTCGAAAAGGTCAAAAGGTATTCGCTGCCTGTGTTGGTAGGTTTGGACAACAGCCGTTCCCGAATCGCCCGCGTTCTGGGAACGGATGATTGGGGTTTGACGCCGCGATACCTGGAAGCGATCCTCAGCCCCCTTCCACCCACGGTGGTTCAGGATGGTCCTGTAAAAGAGGTGAGGATCACCAAGAACATCGACCTGGCAGAATTGTTGCCAGTCATTACCCATTATGAAAAGGATGGTGGACCTTTCATCACTGCCGGCGTGGTTATTGCCGAAGATCCGGGCCGCCGCATCCGCAACCTCTCCTACCACCGGCTGCAAGTTATGAACAAAGATGAGATCGGACTCTTCCTCCAGCCCCGGCACCTCTGGAACCTTTATTCCGCAAAAGAAAAGGAAGGGAAACCCCTGGAAGTCGCCGTGGCCATAGGCCTGGATGCCAGCATCCGGCTGGCCGGCGCGACCTCGGGCTCGCTGATTCCCCTGGGGTTCGACGAACTATCCATTGCTGGCGCCCTGCGGCACAAGACCGTGGAAATCGTCCGCGGCGAAACAGTGGAGGTGATGGCTCCAGCTAAAGCGGAGATCGTCATCGAAGGAGAAATTTTGCCCCACCTTCGCCGAACCCAGGGGCCTCTGGCCAATTTCACCGGTACCTACGGAGATACGTGGGAGGGCCCCGTGCTTAAGGTGAAAGCCATCACCCACCGGAAGGATGCCATCTACCAGGATCTCCTTCCCTTTACCCCTGAGCATCATTTGCTCCTGGCCATTCCTTATGAGCCTGTGGTTTACCAGGCGGTCAAGAGCTACGTGCCCGGAACCAAAGCTGTACACGTCACGCCTTCCGGCTCCGGAAAATTTCACGCGGTCGTATGCATCCGGAAGGATCATGAAGAGGACGGGAAGAAGGCCATCTTGGCTGGCCTAAACAGCTGCCGTGATATCAAGCTGGTTACGGTAGTGGATGAGGACGTAGACCCTTTTAACCTCCGAGAAGTGGAGTGGGCGGTGGCCACTCGATTCCAAGTTGACCGGGATTTAGTGGTAATTTCCGGGGCCATAGGCAATGAGCTGGACCCTTCCTGCTCGCAGTCGGGCTTGACCGCCAAGATGGGGATGGATGCCACCAGGCCTCTGGGCCCAAGAGAGCGTTTTGAGAAGGTCCGGATCCCCGGACTTGAAAATATTAAAATTCAGGGATACATAGAGCCATGAAGCCACTTATCATTGCCATGACGGGTGCGACGGGAGCGATTTACGGCATTCGCCTGCTCCAGGTTTTGCGCGAAAAATCAGTTGCCACCCACCTGGTGATCAGCAACTGGGCTGAAAAGACCATCGCTCTGGAGACCGATTATTCACCGGCAGAAGTGAGGAAGCTGGCCAGCAAATGCTATGCGGTGGATGATTTATCGGCGCCCATTTCGAGCGGCTCTTTTCCCACGGCAGGGATGGTCATCATTCCCTGTAGCATGAAGACCCTGGCGGGCATCGCCCATGGGATGAGTGAGAATCTTATCCTGCGGGCGGCGGATGTGATGCTGAAGGAAGAGAGAAGATTAATCCTGGTACCCCGGGAGAGTCCGCTCAATCTTATCCATCTGCGGAATATGACGCTGGCTGCAGAAGCTGGGGCGATCATCCTTCCGCCTATGGCCGCTTTCTATTTTAAGCCCCAATCGATTTCCGACCTGGTTGATCACTTGGTGGGGAAAGCCTTGGACCTTTTAGGGGCGGAGCATCATCTTTTTCCACGCTGGGGAGAATAAAGGACCATGGCCAATTGGAAGGTATAAACTGCAAAATTTAAAACTGCGGCTAAAACTACTTTAGATTTTGTATTGGGCATTGAATGGGAGTCCGTTATGATTGATAAGGAGGGTAGTTCACGTGGAATCTAAAAGCGAAAAATATACGCCCTCAGCGGTTTCCTGGGCCGAGATGAATACCAAGAATAAAGGGATGCGGGATAAACGGGTGTCGCTGGAAGAAGCCGCCCAAATAATTGGCAGTGGTTGCCACGTGGCTTTGGGGGGGACTCAATACAACCGGGTTCCTATCGCCATCGTCAGAGAATTAATCAGAGCGGGGAAGAAGAACCTCACCGTTTCACGCTCGCTCATGAGCTTTGAAGCAGATTTTCTCCTGGTTGCGGGGGTCATGAAGACGGCGGTTACAAGCTGGCTGAGCGGAGCCGTTACCTACGGCCTTTCACCCATGGTCAGGCTTTATATGGAGAACAATCGGGCAAAATTTGAGGAATGGAGCAATTTAGCCATGGGCCTGAGATACATGGCCGGGGCTATGGGAATTCCCTGTATTCCGGCCAAGGTTGTCCTGGGCTCAGATATCGCGAGATTGGTAGGGCTAAAAACTATGGAATGCCCGTATACAGGAGATAAGCTCGCCTTAATACCCGCCTTAAACCCCGATGTGGCTGTCATCCATGCCCAAAGAGCAGATAAGTTCGGGAATGGGCAAATCGATGGCATGACGGCCATGGATACCGATATGGCCAAGGCCGCTAAAAAGGTCATCGTGACTGTGGAAAAAATAGTTCCCAACGAAGAAATTCGTAGAACTCCGGAATTAACCAGGATCCCCTTCTTCTGCGTAGATGCGGTGGTGGAAGTTCCTTATGGCGCTTTTCCCTATGACTGCTATGGCTGCTACGAGCCCGTCCACGAGCATTTTCGGGGATACTATAAAGGCTTTGAGACCGCCAAAAGCCCGGAAGAGAACACCCGGAACTATATTGAAAAGTATTTTATGGAAACGAAAAGCTTTGAAGATTACCTTGCGCTATTCGGGGTGAATACGATTATCAAATATTCTATGGTGAGAAAGTCATAGGGGGTAAGTGATGAATTATGATCCGACAGAAATCATGGCCGTTTTAGCCGCCAGAGCGTTAAAGGATGGGCAGGTGGTGTTTGCCGGTGCGGGTGTGCCCATCATATCTTCTCTGGCTGCCCAAAAACTGCATGCCCCTTCTTTGACCCTCCTGTTTGAGGTGGGCGCGGTTGCTCCCATTGTGGAAATCGGGAGGATTCCTTCCTCGGCCAATGAGTCGAGGTCGGCTTATGGAAGTGTGATGTTTCCCTCAACTACCGAGACACTCCTTTTTTGCCAGCGGGGGTTTGTCGATGTTGGTTTCCTGGGGGGTGCCCAGATCGATAAATACGGGAATCTAAACACCTCGATCATCGGAAGGTGGGACCATCCTAAGGTGAGAATGCCCGGAAGCGGAGGGGCGAATGACATCGCCAGTTGCACAAATTTTTTAGTGGTCACCTGGCATGAAAAAATGCGATTTGTGGAAAAGGTGGACTTCATCACCAGCCCCGGTTATCTTCAGGGTGGGAATTCGCGACGCGAGGCCGGGCTTGTAGGCGGCGGTCCTTTATTGGTCATTACCCATTTGGGGATCCTGGGCTTCGATCCGGACCGCAAGGAAATGTTACTGCAAGCCGTTCATCCAGGCATCGATCCCCAAGAAGTGAAAGCAAATACCGGTTGGAATTTAATGGTGGCCGACGACCTGGCCGTCACCGAGCCCCCCACCCAGGAAGAATTAGATTTATTCAGGCGTCTGGACCCGGAGCGGCGCTTCCTGAAGGTGAAGTGATTTGTTTTGGTGCTACCTTCAGGGATTCTTGCGCAGGGCAGTATTTGTAGACTTATGCTGAAAAAAATTGAAATCGAAGAAGCGGTGGGCCTGAGACTGGCCCACGATCTCACGCGCATCGTGCCCGGAAAATTTAAAGGGGCTGCGTTCCGCCGGGGTCATATAGTGCGGAAGAGGGACATTCCCCAGCTTTTAGACCTGGGGAAGAAGCAAATTTACGTGCTCAAGGTTGAACGAGACGAGTTACACGAAGATAAAGCGGCTCGCCGGATCGCCAAGGCCGTTTCCGGAAAGGGTTTTCACCAGAGGGGTCCGAGGGAAGGAAAGGTCGATTTTATAGCCAAGACCTTCGGATTGCTCAAGGTCAATATCGCCGCCCTGGAGAAGATCAACGCCATTGGCTCGATCATCGTCTCCACCCGGCATAATCATTCCATCGCCCGGCCGGGGGAAATAGTGGCGGGAACCCGGATCATTCCCCTGACCATTCAGGAATCGAAGATCAAAAAGATAGATGAGATTGGCCGCCAAGAAGGGCCGGTGCTGGAAATCCTCCCCTTGCGCCTTAAAAAGGTGGGCATTATCGTCACCGGCAGCGAGATCTTCGAGAAGCGGATCAAAGATCGTTCGGCGGGCATCGTGAGGAGAAAGGTGGAGGCTCTTGGTTCCCGGGTGATTCGAGAGGCGATCGTTACCGATGATGTCCTCGAGATTGCCGGCGAGATCCGCAAGATGAAATCAATCGGCTGCCGGGTGATCATAGCCACGGGGGGCCTTTCGGTAGACCCCGATGATGTAACCTTGGCGGGCATTCGCCAGGCGGGGGCGGAAGTTGTTTTTTATGGCGTACCCGTTCTCCCGGGTTCCATGTCTGTCTATGCCCGGCTGGGGAAGACCGTTATCCTCGGAGCACCGGCCTGCGTGGTGCATGATCCCGTAACTGCCTTAGACCTCTTTCTGCCCCGGGTGTTGGCCGACGACATCATCTCTGCCGAGGAGGTCTCCCGCCTGGGTCACGGAGGTCTTTGCTGGAAATGTTCGGCCTGCCGATACCCGGTGTGCCCCATGGGGAAAGGAGTATAGTCCCATGCCCTCCCCAAAAAAGCAACTGAAAGACCTGGTCATCCTGGTCAAAGGGGGAGGCGAGATGGCCACCGGAGTGGCTCATCGCTTGGCCCGCTCCGGTTTCCGGGTTGGCCTGACCGAAATCCCTGAACCCCTGGCGGTTCGCCGGGAAGTGGCTTTCAGCGAGGCCATCTTCGAGGGGCAAAAAGAAGTCGAGGGCCTGGTGGCCAAGTACGTCTCCAGCCGGGAAGAGATCCTCCATGCCTGGGAAGAGGGGAAGGTCCCTATTTTCGTGGACCCGGAATGCTCCATCCGCGCAACGTTAAACCCTGATGTGGTAATAGACGCCATCCTGGCCAAGAGAAACACCGGTACGGGTATTGTCGATGCCCCTTTGGTCATCGGCGTCGGCCCTGGTTTCCGAGCCGGGCAGGATGTGCACCTGGTCATTGAAACCAACCGAGGGCATCGACTGGGCAAGGTAATCGAGGAGGGAGAAGCGGACCCGGACACCAGCATTCCCGGGGAAATTTCCGGATATACTTGGGAAAGGGTTTTGCGGGCTCCGGCCAGTGGGAAGTTCAAAGGGAGGAAGCGGATCGGGGATCGGGTGGAAACGGGAGAAATTGCCGGCGAGGCGGATGGAGTACCCGTAAAGGCAAAGATCGCGGGTGTTCTGCGGGGGATCCTGCGGGATGGAGTTCGGGTACAGAAAGAAATGAAGGTGGGGGATATAGACCCCCGCGGGGTGCGGGAACATTGTTTCACCATCTCCGAGAAAGCCCGAGCCATTGCTGGGGGGGTGCTGGAAGCCATTTTAATGAGGTATAATAGATAATATCAAAATCTAAAAACCAAAATGCCAAACTTTAAATTGGACGCAGATGAACGCAGATTTGCAGGATTTTAAAAACCTTCAAATCTGGAATCAAGAAGCCAGGAGCCAGAATAAAGAAAAATTTCCTTCTGACTCCTGGCTCGTGAATTCCTTTTTTTCTGCGCATATCTGCGGGAATCTGCGTCCTATTAAAAATTGAGATTAATCAATGTCCGATTTTTATGAAGAGATATTGGAAATCAAGTCCGCAGGAAGGAAAGCGGCAGTCGCCACGATCGTTGGCACCAAGGGCTCCACGCCGAGGGAAGTAGGAGCCAAAATGCTCATTCACGAAGATGGGAAGATCTTGGGAACCATCGGCGGGGGATGCATGGAAGCTGAGGTCTGGCAGGAAGCGATGAAGGTCATCGCGGAAGATAAGCCGAAGAAGATCCATTTCGATCTCACGGGAAGAGCGGCCGAAGAGAGCGGAATGATCTGCGGAGGAGTCATGGATATCTACATAGAACCCATCGTGCCCACGCCCCGGGTGCTCATTTTCGGCGGCGGGCACATCTCTCTTTTCGTCTCCAAGGTGAGCGCTATGGTTGGGTTTCAGGTGGTCGTGATCGATGACCGGCCGCAGTTTGCCAACCAAGAAAGGTTCCCCGAAGCAGAGGAAGTCATCGCGGAAGAATTTCCTTTTGCCCTGCCGAAGTTGCAAGTGAATCGGTCCGCTTACCTGGTAATCGTCACCCGGGGGCATGCCTATGACCAGGAAGTTTTGGAGTGGGCCCTAAGTAAAGAGGTCAAATACATCGGCATGATCGGCAGCCGGAAGAAGATTCAGACGGTTTACAACAACCTGAAGGAAAAAGGGTTTGCCCCGGATCAACTGCAGCGGGTTCACGCTCCCATCGGGTTGGACATCGGAGCTTTAACCCCCGAGGAGATTGCGGTGAGTATTGTGGCCGAGATGATCAAAGTCCGCCGGGAGAAGAAGGGGGAAAAATAGAAGGACCATGTTAGATTCCATCGCAGAAGTACAATCGGCCATGGAAGGGGCGAAATATATTACGGACCGCCCAACGGCCACGGTTTTGTATTTATCCATGAAGTTGGAAAAACCCATCCTGGTGGAGGGGGAAGCCGGAGTGGGGAAGACGGAGATCGCCAAGGTTTTGGCTCAAATTCTACAAACCCGCTTGATCCGCAGGTGCGCGAGAAGGATTTTTACAAGCGCCCGGGAATCTCCGAGACGCTGGATTGGGTGATCGCCCTGATGGCTTTGGGAAGAGAAGAACTCAATGCCGCGACCGTAAAGGAAACCCTGGGCTGCGTCTTCAAGTATTACGAGGATCTGAAGCAGGTCGAGGAGATGGGGGTGGATCATTTGTTGAGCCAGCTGCCCGCTTGGGACGACCTGACCTGCGCTCCGGTTTCCCGCGCTTGATTTTATGCCCGGCTATCGTCAGGGAGAGATTCTTTCTCATCTTCTTTTATTCGCCCGCCAGTTGAAGGCGAAGGGCCTGAAAATCACCCCCGATGGGGTGGCGGACGCTGCCCGGAGCCTGGCGTTCATCGACCTCTCCTTCCGCCAAGATTTTTATTCGGCCTTAAAAGCCAATTTTGTTTCCTCCCCGAAAGATCTGGCCGTCTTTGACGCGCTCTTTGAACAGTTCTGGAGCCGTATTCAAAAAGAAGAAAGCCAGGAATCGCCGTTGCCCAACGCCGAGGAGCAGGAAGACGGGGAGGCTTGCGGAGATGAGAGTCCTTCCGGCTCCCAGGATGTAGAGTATGCTTCTGATATCAGCCGGCGGGTGCAGGACTGGTCGGGGGGGACCAAGGAGAAGCTGAACTCCTGGACGCCGAGATGAAGCGACTCAAGCGAAGAGCGCGCCGGCTGATCTGGTTGAACCCCCTCCTGGAAACTCCGGAGTACCAGCCCCTGTGCCTGGGCATGCGCACGGCCTTACCCTACGTCGATTTTTTTCTTCCGGCCAATACCTTGAAAGGGTTGCAGGCCATGAGGGATGTTCTCGCGGAACTGGCATCTTGATCATAGTTTTAAAACTCTGTGATCTCTGTGTCCTCTGTGGCTAATTTAAGGATTATTTTTCGATGATCTCCGCCATCGTCCTCGCCGCGGGCGAGGCCAAACGCATGGGCCGAGCAAAACTATTGCTGCCCTGGCAGGGGAAGACCGTCCTGGAGCACGTCCTGGATCAACTTCTTCATTCCCAGGTGGATGAGATCATTTTAGTGTTGGGGCATGAAGCTGAGCAGATCCGGAAAAAAATTCCCGCCCAAGACATTAAGATCGCGATCAATCCGGATTATCAAGAAGGCATGAGTGCCTCCCTCCGTCAAGGGCTGATGATTATAGATGAAAAAGCCGAAGCCTTTTTAGTGGTCTTGGGGGACCAACCCGGAATCAGCAAGGAGATCATCAATCAATTGATTCAGGCTTTTCATCACCCCCGCCACCCAAAAGGGATCATCCTTCCGACTTATCGGGGTATCCGTGGTCATCCGGTTTTGTTTAGTTCCCAATATCGCAAGGAAGTCTTAAAATTAAAAGGAGATGTAGGTGGTCGCCAGATCCTGAAAGACCACCCTGAAGAAATCCTGGAGTTGGAAATGAGTACAGACGCTGTTCTCTATGACATTGATACTCCAGAAGACTATAAAGAATACTTGAAACGAGCATTCCCGGGGGAGGGCAATTGATCCTCGAGGAGGCTTTTGCTCTAAAGGATCTGGAGGTCATCAGCCTGGTGGGCGGAGGAGGGAAAACCACCCTTCTCTTTGCCTTGGGAAAAGAACTTTCTTCCCGGGGAAAAGGGGTCATCCTGACCACGACCACAAAGATTTGGGAACCTGCGGCTTCCGCTTCCTTTGACCTTTTCCTTTGCCATCAACTTTCCGAGATAAAAAAAGGGATTCGAAAAAACCGGGGACGACATCCCTATCTTCTGATCGCACGCGAAAGGCTGGAGGGTGGCAAACTGCAGGGGATTCCATCTGAGTGGGTCGATGCCCTCCGGTCCTTTGAGGAAATTTCCGTTATCGTAGTCGAAGCTGATGGCGCGGCCGGTCGCTCCCTAAAAGCTCCAAGAGAGGGGGAGCCCGTGGTGCCTCAAAATACCAGCCTGCTCGTACCGGTGGTGGGGATCGATGTCTTAGGTTGCCCGCTGGATGAACAACATGTCTTTCGTTCAGAGATTGCGGCCCAGCTTCTCAATTTGCCTATCGGTAGTAGGGTTACGGAAGAAATCGTCGCCAGGCTGGTTGCC
>JAHJQK010000171.1 GCA_018819135.1 Pseudomonadota bacterium
CCTTCGGCCACCTTGCACGCTCGCATTCTCGGGCGGGGCATTTACCCCGCCCTCGACCAAAGGGCTGCGGCGCCCCTTTGGAAACCCAGCCATTGGTTCCCCGCAGCAAGCTGCGGGGTATTAATTAACGACTTAATAAAAGATAGCAAGAGTTTCAAAGGGATGTCAATCTTTTTCTCATCAAGAGAAGCATGGGTGAAGGCGAATATTCCATTGCTTTGGAGAGATCTTTATGTTATATAATATTCTTTTATTTCGATTGGATGGAGTACTCAGCAAATTTCGGGGTGTTTTCAAAAACCCCACCGCGCGGTTTACCTTGTGAAGTCTTATATATTAAAAAGGTTATTTCATTCCATTTTCGTCCTCATCGGCATCTCGGTGGTGGTTTTCATCATTCTCCACCTCACCGGCGACCCGGCAGCCCTGCTGATGCCCATGGACGCCACCTCCGAGCAGGTCGCTCAATTCCGCAAGGAGATGGGGTTCACCGACCCTTTGCTTGTGCAATACTGGAGATTTTTTAAGGGCACACTCCATGGAGATTTTGGACTGTCCTTTCGCCACAGCCAGCCGGCTTTGGACCTGGTACTGGAACGCATGCCAGCCACCATCCAGTTGACCATAACGGCGATGATCATCGCGATGATCATCGCCGTTCCCGTAGGAATTATATCTGCCATCCGGCGAAACTCCATCCTGGATCATATTGGGATGACCGGCGCCCTCCTCGGGCAGTCCACCCCCGTCTTCTGGCTCGGGATAATGCTGATCCTCGTCTTTTCGGTAACCTTCCAGTGGTTTCCTTCTTCCGGCCGGGGAACTCTTCAACACCTGATCCTTCCCGCGGTCACCCTAGGCATGTTCAGTATGGCCCGGACGGCCCGGATGATGCGCTCCAGCATGCTTGAGGTTCTCGGGCAGGAGTACATGAAAACCGCTCGGGCGAAAGGCCTAAGCCCAAGAAAGGTTATTCTGAAACATGCCCTGAAGAATGCTTTAATTCCCGTGGTAACGATCGTGGGCATGGAATTGGGGACCCTCCTGGGGGGAGCGGTGATCACGGAGACCATCTTTGCCTGGCCGGGGGTGGGGCGTTTGGCCGTGCAGGCGATATACAACCGGGATTATCCGGTTGTGCAAGCAGCGGTTTTTCTCCTGGCATCGATTTTCGTTCTGGTCAATTTGATAGTTGATATTCTTTATACCTACCTGGATCCGCGGGTAAAGTTGGGGTGAAAGAATAGATCATGAATTTTTTAGAGAATGCCGCCAAAACTTTAGACTTCGTGGGAGAGGAGCGAAGAGTCACCCGAGGGCAGAAAGTTCTGCGCAAGCTGCTGGAAAACAAAGGGGCCGTTTTTGGCCTAATCATGGTTTTGGGGGTTATTTTTTCCGCTATTTTTGCTCCCTTGATTTCCCCCCATGACCCCATCCTCCAAGATGTAGAAAAACGGCTTCTTCCTCCCTGGGGCCAAGTAGGGACCGACCCCAATTACCTTTTGGGAACTGACCACCTGGGGCGGGATATTGTCAGTCGATTGATCTACGGCGCCCGGATCTCTATCGTGGTCAGTGTTTCCGCCGTTGTTTTCTCTGCTTTTCTGGGGACCATCATCGGTCTTTTCTCCGGTTTCTACGGCGGGAAGATAGACAGCGTATTTATGCGCCTGGCCGATGTCCAATTGGCCTTCCCCTTCATCCTTTTGGCCATTGCCATTATTGCCGTTCTGGGGCCCAATCTGCAAAATATCATCATCGTCATGGGAATCACCGGATGGGTGATCTATGCCCGGGTCGTGCGGGCAGAAGTTCTTTCCTTGAGGGAGAAGGAATACGTAATGGCTGTCCGAGCGCTGGGAGGGTCCAATGGCCGAATTATTTTCAATCATCTCTTGCCCAACGTGGTTCCTCCTGTTATTGTAATTATCACTTTAGAGATGGCTCGCATGATCATCATGGAAGCGGCTCTCAGCTTTTTAGGGCTGGGAATCCAGCCGCCCACCCCAACCTGGGGAGGGATGCTGGCCGATGGCCGGGTCTACCTAATCACCTCCTGGTGGCTGGCCACTTTCCCCGGACTGGTAATCATGCTGGTTGTCCTCGGAATCAACCTCCTGGGCAACTGGCTGCGGGATATGCTGGACCCCAGGCTAACACAATTGTAAATTGCCAATTGCCAATTGAAAATTGTAAAATGTTGAAGGATGCTTAACGGCAAAAATAAAAGAAAAGGAGGAACGTCAATGAAAAAGGGAATGGTCTTATTTCTGATTCTACCGGTTGTTTTATTGAGTTTTGGCCTGTCCTATGCGGCCCGGGACAAGGACACTTTGGTATTGGTCCAGGGGGTGGACCCCACGACCATGGACCCGCACAATCACATGGAAACACCGGCTTGGAATGTTCACATTCAGCTGTTTGACAGTCTCCTGCAGAGAACTCCCGATATTAAGAGAGAGCCCCTTCTGGCTGAGTCGTACCGGATCGTCAACGACAAGACCTGGGAGTTCAAGATCCGCAAGGGCGTTAAATTTCACAATGGGGAAGACTGCAAAGCAGAGAACTTCAAATTTACTTTCGAGCGCATGGCCGACCCCAAGCTCAAACTGAGACAGACGGTCTTCCAGGGGGTCATCGAGAAGGTGGAGGTCATGGATGATTACACCTTCCGCATCATCACCAAGGATCCTTATCCGGTGATGGATGCCATGTTGGCCATTTACGGCCAGCCGCTTCCCATCAAATATTTCAAGGAGAAAGGGCCGGTCCACTTCGGCCTAAATCCGGTTGGGACGGGGCCTTACAAGTTTGTCCGCTGGGTGAAAGACGACCATATTCTTCTTGAAGCCAACGAGAACTACTTCCGCGGGGCGCCTAAAATCAAGAAGGTCATGTTCCGCCCCATCCCCGAAGCCACCACCCGCGTAGCCGCCCTGCAGACCCAGGAGGCTGATATCATTACCAATATCCCCCCCCATCTCATGAAATTGATGGATTGGAAGGGGCGGTCTTTTGTTTCCAAGGTGCCCAGCGTGCGGGTTATCTTCATCGCCTTTGATACGGTCAAGGGAGGGCCCGTAAAGGATAAGAGAGTGCGCCAGGCCATTGCCATGGGGGTTGACATGAAGACCAATATTAAAAAAGTCCTCGAAGGCAATGGCGTGCTATTGGGTTCTCCTCTTACCCCGAAACATTTTGGTTACGACCCAGCCGTCAAACCCTATGAATACAATCCGGAAGAAGCCAAGAAGCTTTTAGAGGAAGCCGGATATGCCAAAGGGTTTGACTTTGTCCTGAATTCCCCCAACGGACGGTACTTGAACGACAAAGAAATGGCTGAGGCGACCGCCGGAGACCTGCGGAAGATCGGCATCAATGCCACTGTAAAGACCCACGAGTGGGGGACCTATATGTCCATGATGTATGGTCACAATGCTGCTCCGGCTTATCTTTTGGGTTGGGGAAACACCAGCTTCGACGCCGATTTCACCATTGCTCCCTTGATGCGGACCGGAAAAATGCTTTCCAATGTCTCTTTTCCCAAGCTCGATACTCTGATCGATCAAGGCATCAGCACCATGGATCCGAAGAAACGGCAGAAGATCTATTCCGATGCGATGAAAGTCATCAAGGAAGAAATTCCCTGGGCCTGGACCTATCAGCAGGTGGACATTTACGGAGTGAATGAGCGGTTAAACTGGAAAGCCCGCACCGATGAACGCTTAGTCATTTTTGACATGTCGTTTAAGAAATAAGGTAGAGATTTAACCCACAGAACCATGGGGGGCTGGATAGTTGGCGATAGGCCACATCCAGCCCCTCTTATTCCTTCAACCTCCACCTTTCATCCATGGGTGCAAAAATTTCTTTTCAGTTTTATGCTTTTCTTCGGGCTTTATTCTTAATTTTTTCCGCAATGGTTTACACAGCCATTCTGGCTCCAGCGGCTATGGTCAGTTGCTTTTTAGATTCATCCGGGCGATGGCCCTCCATTTTTCAGCGAACGTGGGTCAACTGGCTGCTGCGCACCAACAGAATCCGCCTGCGCCCGCAGGGCCTGGAATACCTAAAAAAGGAGCAGGCCTATATCCTGATAGCCAACCATGCCAGTATTCTGGACATCCCCGGAATCATTTCCACTTCTCCATTTCCAGTACGGTTCATCGCCAAAAAATCTCTCCTCTGGTTTCCGCTTTTTGGATGGTTCCTGTCCTCCTCCGGACACATCCTGATTGACAGGAACAATGCCAAGTCAGCCCTGAAGGGTTTGAAGAAAGCAGTCGCTCTGCTGAAGAACGGGATTTCCATCGTCGTCTTTCCTGAAGGGACTCGTACGCCCGACGGCCTGGTTAAAAACTTCAAAGGGGGGGCTTTTCTCCTGGCCCTGCAGGCCAAGGCTCCGATTGTTCCGGTCTCCATTTCCGGAACTTATCATATGCTTCCCCGAACCGGCTGGTGTTTCTGGCCCGGCGTAATGGAGTTGAATCTTGGCAAGCCCATCCCAACCCTCAACCTTTCGCTGCGCGAAGCCCGCCCCTTAATGGAAAAGGTGCGGGATACGATCATAAAAAGCCTTAAAAAGTAAAGGCGATGGACGAAGGACGATGGACGTCGGAAGCAGGGCGTAAGGAAAAATTAAAACCCGCAACTCGTAACCCGCAACTCGCAACTGGTTTTTAGGAAGAGGAAGTTGGTTTTCCTTTGACATTCGCCTATTTCTCTATTATTATTATTAAAAATGGGCAGAATATCCCGCTCCGAAGGGTCCAGTTTAAAAAAGGAAATCCTGGGGATTCTCCTGGTGGCCTTTGCCGTCCTCCTGGCCATTAGCTTATTTTCCTTCAACCCTGACGACCCTTCTTTCAACCATCAGCCCTCGGAGCCACAGAAGGCCACTAACCTTGCCGGCTTCGTCGGGGCTCACCTTGCCGATATCTTCCTCCAGACTTTCGGTTTAACCGCATTTCTGTGGCCGCTTTTCTTTATTCTTTTTTCCCTGAAACTCTTTCTTTTCTCGGAAATGTCCTTCCCGCCCGCCAAGACAGTTTCTTTGGCTGGACTTTTTATTACGGGCAGCGGGTTGCTTTCTCTCGGCTTAGGAAGGATGAATATTTGGGGAGCGAAGATCGACAGCGGGGGGGCATTGGGCTATTTCTGCGCCCGGATCACCGAGAAGTATCTGAATATCAGCGGGGCCTTAATCCTTTTTGCGGTGGTACTGGTTATATCCGTTATGGTTTTGACCAAACTCTCCTGGGCAGAAATGATCAAGGCCATAAGCCACTTCTTTTTGATGCTCCTCAACCAGTGGCGGAAGCTATGGAAACGCGCTTTGAGTACCAAAAGAAAACAAGCGAAAGAAACCAGGAAAGAAAAAGAAAGCGCTCCTCCTTTAATCATTAAGAAAGAAGGGGCCGGGGAAAAAGAAGGAGTTGGAGCGGAATCCGTCCCGGTCGTGCGGGAAAAACAGGAACATTTCACCTTCTTAGATTCCCGGGGTTCTTATGTGCTCCCACCCCTCTCCTTGCTGGAGAGTCTTGAGCAGAAGGAAATTAAGGTTGATAAAGAGAGCCTGTTGGCCAACGCCAAGATCCTGGAGAAGCGCCTGCAAGATTTTGGCGTGGAAGGAAAAGTGGTAGAAGTTCGTCCGGGGCCGGTGATCACCATGTATGAATATGAACCGGCTCCGGGGGTGAAAATCAATAAGATCGTCGGCCTCAGTGATGATTTAGCTCTGGCCCTCCGGGCCATCAGCGTGCGTATTGTCGCTCCCATTCCGGGGAAGGCCGCCGTGGGCATTGAAATCCCCAATTCCATCCGCGAACCCGTTTACCTGAAGGACATCCTCTCCTGCGAGGAATTCTCCCAGGCTGAATCGAAACTCAGCCTGGCTCTGGGCAAGGACATTTTCGGCAATCCTTTCGTGACCAATCTGGCGAAGATGCCCCATCTCTTAGTCGCCGGTGCCACGGGAGCGGGCAAAAGCGTCTCCCTGAACTCCATGGTTTGCAGCCTTCTTTACAAGGCGGACCCGGAAGAAGTGAAACTCCTGATGATCGACCCCAAACGTCTGGAACTCTCGGTCTATGACGGCATCCCCCACCTTCTCCATTCCGTGGTGTATGACCCGAAGGCCGCAGCCCTGGTTTTGCGGTGGGCCACGGAGGAGATGGAGATCCGTTACCGGTTAATGGCTGAGAAGGGTGTAAGGAACATCGAACGCTATAACCAGAAAGTGGATAAGGAATTGAAGGATGCGCGGCGCAAAGGGGGGACTTTGCTCAAAGAGACCGAAGGCCTGGAGGACCGCACCGGCGACAATTTATCGCCCCTGCCGTACATCGTCATCGTCATCGATGAACTGGCGGACTTAATGATGGTTTCGGCGCGGGATGTGGAGGCTTCCCTGACCCGCCTGGCCCAGATGGCCCGGGCCGCGGGCATCCATTTGCTCCTGGCCACCCAGCGGCCATCTGTGGATGTGCTCACCGGCGTGATCAAAGCCAACTTCCCCACAAGAATCTCCTTCCAGGTTTCCTCCAAGACCGATTCGCGCACCATCCTGGATGCCAATGGCGCCGAGCATCTCCTGGGTTCTGGCGACATGCTCTTCCTGCCTCCCGGGACCTCCCGCCTGTTTCGGGTTCACGGCGCCTATGTCTCTGAGTTCGAGATCCTGAGGGTTGTCGAATTCTGGAAAAACCAAGGGAAGCCGGTTTACGATCACACCATCCTGAAAGCGAAGGAGGAGACCCCGGAGGCCGATGCTGACGGCTACGATGAAATGTATGACCAGGCCGTGGCCGTTGTGGCCGAGTTAAGGCAGGCCTCGATCTCGATGCTCCAAAGGCGTTTGCGGGTGGGTTATAACCGGGCAGCGCGGATGATCGAGAGGATGGAAAAGGAAGGAGTCGTGGGTCCGGCAGACGGCAGCAAACCGCGGGAAGTGTATATAAAGAAATTGTAGTCGTTAACCGCAGACCATAGTAAGACCCGCTAAGCGCTTAGCGCTATGCGCATAGCGTTTTTCATTTTTCAGTTAACTCAGCGTTCTCTGTGGTTAAAAGAAATGGATTTTTAAATCGGAGAAAGTGATGCCCTTTAAATTTTTGCTTTACCTTTTCCTCCTTCCACTGGTCGGGCTCTGGCCTTCACCCGGCAACGGGCAAACCATTCCCCTGGAGGAAGTTGTGGCCAAAGTTCAAGAACAATACGAGATTCACGCCGACTATAAAGCCAATTTCGCCCAGGAATCTCTGATTAAAAGTTTGGGAAAAAAGCAACACGCAGAGGGAGTGGTCTATTTTAAAAAGCCCGGTAAAATGCGCTGGATCTACCGCATGCCCACCAAGCAGGAAATCATCTCCGACGGCAAAACCCTCTGGACGTATCGACCAGAAAACAAGCAGGTCGTTGTATCCCCGATGACCCAGGCGTTCCAGTCCAAAGCCCCCTCAACCTTCCTGGCTGGAATCGGCAACCTCAAAAAAGATTTTCAAGCTCGTTTTCTCCAAGAGCCAACCCCGGCCACCAATTACTACTTGGAGCTGACCCCCATAGAAGCCCAGGGGAGCCTGGAAAAACTCTTTTTGGTTGTCGAGCGGGATTCTTTTAAGATTCTGCAGGCCAAAGTACAGGATGTCATGGGCAATACAACCCAGATCAATTTTTCCAAGATTAAATTTAACAACAATCTGTCGGACTCCCTTTTCAATTTTGCGCCTCCTAAAGATGTAGAGGTATTCACCTTGCCAGGGGCGGCACCTGCCGGCGTAATTGGAAAATAATCCTGCCGTGAACCAATCCCCAAAAACTGTGCGCATGATCAGCTTAGGATGCCCCAAGAATCTGGTGGACAGTGAAGTTATGCTCGGCCTTCTCCAGGAAAAAGGCTGGATTCCTTCTACCAAGGACGAAGCTGATGTAGTCATCATCAACACCTGCAGTTTCATCCGCGAGGCCAAAGAAGAATCCATCGCCACGATCCTGGACATGGCCGCAGCCAAAGAAAAGGGGAAATGCCACCGGCTGGTGGTTACGGGTTGTCTTCCCCAGCGCTACGGATCTGAGTTGCTTCAGGAACTCCCTGAGGTCGATCTATTCCTGGGTACGGATGAATGGGATCGGATTGCTGACCTTTTGCAAAAATCCGCCCAGGGCGAACTTCGCCGAAAGCAGTTCATTGCTCGCCCCACCAACCTGTATGATCACCGGACCCCTCGCCTGTTTACCTCCAGCCCTGGCAGTGTTTACATAAAGATAGCCGAAGGGTGCTCCAACCACTGTTCCTACTGCGTCATTCCTCGGATCCGGGGAAAGCTGCGTAGCCGGAAGATTTCTTCCGTCCTTCAGGAAGCCCAGCAATCGGTTTCCCGGGGGGTGAAGGAAGTCAATCTCATTGCCCAGGATGTCACCGCGTATGGTCGGGACCTCGGCGATGGAACTGACTTGACCCGCCTGTTACAGGGTCTGGTGAAGGTCAAAGAGTTAAAATGGATTCGCCTCCTCTACGCTCATCCCGGGCACGTTACTCCGGAGTTGATCCGCCTTATTCGGGAAGAAGAGAAGATTTGCAAATATCTGGATCTTCCCCTGCAACATATCGACGATCACCTTTTGAGAGCCATGAACAGGCTTGTTTCCAGCAGCCAGGTGCGTGAATTGATCGCCCGACTCCGGGCAAAAATTCCCGGAATCACCCTGCGTACCTCTTTGATGGTAGGCTTCCCAGGGGAAACAGAAAAGAGATTCCGCAGGCTCTTTGACTTGGTTAAAGAGGCTCATTTCGAACACTTGGGAGTCTTTCGCTATTCGAAGGAAGAGGGCACGGCGGCTGCAACCTTAAAAGGTCATGTCTCCGCAAGGGTCAAGGAGCAGCGGTACCATCAAATCATGCGCCTGCAAAGACAGATTTCTCTTCGCCGGCAGAAGGAAAAGGTGGGAACCCGCATCCCGGTTCTAATTGAGCGCCCGGGAAAATCCTCCGGGCTTTTATGGGAGGGGAGAACTCAGGGGCAAGCCCCGGAAGTTGATGGGGTTACCTTCTTGCGCCGGGGTAGGGCCCGGCCTGGAGAGATCGTCGAAGCCGTGATTACCGAAGCAACTGCCTATGATTTCTATGGAGATATTATCGGCCCCGTATGAGCCCCAGAATTTTCTGAATATCATCAGCGGGGCGTTTTCATTATTCTTATCCTATTCCCCAATTTTAATGATAAAATAGCTACAAATCCAATCCTCAGGGGGGGAGCTACATAAAAAGGGTGTAAAAGTGGAGCTTTATAATTTCTCCCGTGATGAAAGTAGGGCCTTAAAAGAGCTGAAAGATTCTTTAAAGGATTTCTTAGGCGATCGAATCAAACTAATCCTCTACGGGTCAAGGTCGAGGGGAAATTATGACCACGAATCGGACATTGATATTGCCGTCATTGTGAAAGACCTGACCCGAGAGCTTAAGAATCAGATTCTTGATAGAGTTGCTGATGTGGAACTTAAATATTTAACACCCCTCTCAACCCTGGTGCTTTCCGAAGATGATTTTGCCTCCCTTAAGAATAGGGAAAGAAGAATCGCCACGGATATAGAGACGGAAGGAATCCCGTTATGACGGAGGAAAATAAAAAGGAAAATATAAAAGCTGAACTGGAAGGAGCGGCAAAAACCTTATTAGAGGCAGATTTGCTCTTTAAAAATAGTTTTTTCAAGGGAGCGGTTTCCAGACTCTATTATTCTCTTCTCTACAGCATCAGGGCTCTCCTTCTAATTAAAGGGCTTGAGCCCAAAAGCCACGAAGGGGCTCTGAGACTTTTTAGTCTTCATTTCGTAAAGGAAGGCCGCTTTGAAGCCAAGACCTCTCATGTCTTTTCCAAAATGATGAAGTACAGGGAAGAGGCTGACTACAATCCCGCCTACATTTTTTCTAAAGAGGACTTTGTTGAGTTGCGTAAAGAGGTTGGGGAATTGTCCGATGAGATTATGGCTTATTTGAAAGAAAAAGGTTATCTTTAATTCTCCATCGGAACGACCGTCTTCGAGTCCCCGTAACAAAAACACCCCCTATGAAGGGAAGTCCCTTTACACAGCCAATCGGCCCCTAATAGGCTATCGTTTTCCTCTAATAAAATTTTTTGCGTTTTGATTGGTTCATTTTCTCAATCATTCCCACAATAAACATATTTAATTTCAAGAATTTATCTTGTTAAATTGTGTCAGCATTGTGTCAAATTCTTTTATTTGACACAATCCCCAATCTGGGCTTATCCTTTTAGGTCGCAAACCATTTCCCAGCTTTAGTCCGTCCTTCTACCCTGATTTTTCCTTCTCTTTTGAAATCCTTCAGAAGAGCGTGGATTTGGTATCTCGAAAGAGACGGCAGAACCTGGGCAAGTTCTTCAAACTTGCACCCTTCTTCTCTGGTGTCATCGCCACAAGGTCTTCACCACCACGCATCCAATAGGCACCCTCATATTGGATGGGTGCGCCGATGGACCGGGAAGGGATATGAAATATCAGAACGCGACCACCTGGATGGGCAATTTCTTCTCCTTCACTTCTCAGCCGTAAGCGATCAATCAATCCTGCCTTTGTTCGCTCAAGCTGATTGAATGCTTGGCAGCCAACGACCCGGCGTGGCATTTTGTCATTAATGCCAAGGATTATTTTGCCGCCACCTTCATTAGCAAGGGCGGCACAATATTTAACCAGTTTTTCGAAATGGAAGTTTTGTTTGGCCTCTTTGAATTCGAGGCGCTCGCTTTCTTTAGAGTCCATCCATTCTTGAAGCTGGTCGAGCGTGGTATTCATGGTATGATCTCGTTTCGATTCAGAAGCACCTTATTATTCAAAGCTTATAATTTTGCATCAAAGGTTAAAGTCGACGGCAGCGGATGGGGCACAAACGCCCAATAAGCCAACTCGCCTTGTCCCACTTTTAATTTCCGTCCCGATGGGCTGCTTTTAAACCGCTCCAGGTTCATGCGATATCTCTTTTTCCCATATTATTTGAAAGGATAATTTTTAGTCAACGCCCTTTCCCTAGGTTTAATTTACATTCAGAACGAACGCCCCCGATTCTATGAAAGAAAAGTTTTTTGTTAAATCAGATAAATGCATATGATTTAACAATAAAATTACTTTTTAAATATCAAGCGGTTATTTATTTATTTCAACTTTTTGTTTTGTTAAATACCTCTTTTTATTGCTTAGAAAAGCCGTCTAACAAATCAGACTATTTCCCACTTTGGAATCCGTCTTGAGCCGTCATTCTTGATGATTTTCCTAATCCGCAAATCGGTCAAGATATTGTGGATCATTCCTTCTTTCTGTTCCGGCGTTAAAGCCTCCGGCAGCTTACCCAATAGTAGCTTGTTGATCTCTTCTCGCGTAACAGGACCTTGTTTACCTACTAACTCAATAATGAGGTCCTTGTAATACTTCCGATCAAGACCGCGGGTACGGATATACTTGGCCTTTTGCTCTGTTGCTGCTGCAACCTTGGCACTAATGTATATGTTAGGGTATCGCCCTTCCACCAGCCCCATTTTTTTGAGCCGATGGTGCTCTTCCCGCTTGATTTGAATCCCCTTCTGAACCTTGTCTAAAAGAATTACCGCCCAAAGGTCGAGGTCAGTTCTCTCCATGAGCATCCGCGTGTATTGCTCGTTCAAGATCGTTCCCCGAATGGTCAAGGCAACGCGCTCAGGATTTGAAAGATCGTAATCGGGCAGCGGAAAATATCGTTTCATTTGGGTTTGAAACATCCGCCTTATTCCCCCGCCCTGAGTATCGATCATGTTCAGATTCACCATGGCACGGGATAGCACGGGATTCCGGTATACCTCCATGGGAGCATCTTGCTGAATCACACGCTCCACATTGCCCGGCAAGAAACTTCCGACATTAGACAAAATCAACCGGTCTGAAGTCTCAATGAAGTTGATGCGCCCGTTCAGGGTGTAATCTTCGTGCGCGATGCAGTTATGAAGTGCCTCCCGCAGGACCCAAGGGTCATATTGCGAAATCTCGATGGGGAACAGAGTCCCACTGGGCATTTGGCGGATATTTAGATTCCTGATCTTTCCTAAGAGATGGTCCACGTTGAGGATAAAAGGTGGATCGAAATGCTCGTAATCTTTTTCCTGATCCCGTTCGTCTTTAAGAATCCAGGTTATCCGAGCCACGGCTGGAGAAACCAACGTTGCCGATTCTGGCTTTCCCAGCAAGATGATGGCACTGTTAATAATAGCCCCGTGTATAGATAGGCCGGCCTTATTAAGAAATGTAGTGTCATCCCAGGTATCCACCTCAGCTCCCTTCCCGGGAAACTTAACCTTATACTCCTGCCGGGCTTTTTTGATAGCGCCGGGGGCGAGATCCGTCAAGGTCGCATGCTCGCAGATCTGTGCCGACCAATCCACGCGCCTCTGCCAGATGATTCGTTCTTTTTCTGGGTGCTTCGAAAGCTCCGTTTTAGCCGATCCAACACGAATGTAAGCTGTTCCATAAAACTTTACGGGCCTGTCAAAGGCAGGGCAGATTTCAAAAAGGACAACGGGTTCTCCTTCCGCATCAAATGGATAGCATTCAAAACCACAGTTGGGTTGAAGACCAACCGACAGCCAGATCATCAAGTCCTGATTACCCTTTGCTTTTTCCTGGAAAGGGTCGAAGGTCGTTCCGACAATTTCATGCGATAAGTCTTTAACTCCATAAACGAGGTATCCGCGTGGTTTGCCATGAATGCAGGCTGAATTCGCCAGAGCGGAGATGTATTCGCCCAACTGGTTGGCATTGTAATGGCCAGCCTTAAACTCTAACCACTCCGTCTCCGACGGCTCCTTCCTTAACCTATTCAGTAACGCAATTAGACTTGCCTGATCCATAATTTAACACTGTCAGTTATTGGGAAAAGGTAAATTCTGAAGCACCTTCTTTCCCCTCTGAAAGCTCTTTCCCAATGAAAGAGAATAATTTTCCTCTCTGAAATTCACGAATATTCCGTGTAAATCGGCCTCGGAGAGCGCGCGCACCAATTTCGCATCAAGGGTTAAAGCCGGCGGCAGCGGATGGGGCACAAACGCCCAATAAGCCGACTGGCCTTGTCCCACTTTTAATTTCCGTCCCGATGGGCTGTTCTTAAACCGCTCCACGTTCATGTGATATCTCTTTTTCCCATATTATTTGCAAGGATAATTTTTAGTCAACGCCCTTTCCCTAGGTTTAATTTACATTCAGAACGTCCGTTATATATCGAATTGTATGGAGGACACACTCCAAAGGGTGGGGTAGGGAAAAATAATTTTGTCCCCGAACCCCTGAAGAGTTCAGGAAGTACTCGGTGATGCTTCCACCTACAAAGGTGCAGTCTAAGGTAGCTTTGATGCTCATGGATTACTGATTGAGCATAACGGCCTCGAGCTCAGCTGTCCGGCGGCTCGGGCACCGACCCACTCATTGTCGCGCATTCTGGCAGGCCAGGGACGCACGTATTCCAGCATGGTAGCCGGGTCGACTGGCTGGAGGGAGTTGTTCGGCGCGGGGGGTGGTTTTATTCGGATGTGCCATAGACACTATTGTAGTAGCGGACCTGGCTGTCCAAGTGGTCTGTAGCGTCCTCCAGCTCCCTGGCGGCTCGGTGCATCTCCCGCTTTGCAGAATCTAGGTCGCCGTTTTGGATGCCGCCAGGATACCCGAACTGTCTGTATCGGTGAGCGGCGGATCCGAGGCATTCTGAAGCCTTCAGATACTTGGTGAGAGCTTGGAATAGATCCGGGTGGCATTTGGAGAGGATCTTCCAGTGATTGTCGGTAAGCTCTAGCCTCACTTTAGGGTTGTGGGTGTCAACAAGATGAGGAGGTGTGTTGGCAGTTGCGGCGTTTCTGGCCACGATTGTGGATTGCAAGCTTTCTTGAAGATCGCGCGCGAGTGTCGCGGAGAGCTTCGGCCAAAAGGCTTTGAACTGTTGGTGCTCCTCCTGGGTCGGCTGGTAAGGTTCTGGCGTCTTGCCCAATTCTCCCGAAGGTTCTGGCGTTTTGTCCAGTTCTTCCGGTGGTTGAGTATGGCAAACAGGGCGGGAGCCACACCATTCGAAATAAAGGGTCAGCAGCACCAGGGAGACGAACAGAATATATAAAATGGGGCGGTAGTAGGATCCCAGGACGAATTGCAGGATGTGCTTTAGTTCGTCCGAGACGAGGTCCCCCACGATGGAGGTCAATAACGAAATCGCGATAGCAGCCAAAAGGAATCGTTTCACATTGAACTCTCGTGATTGTCCATTCGCGGGCAGCTACCGGCCGCCCAAGATTATTTTTTCTATATCCTCCGGAAACTTAAGTCGTTAAAGGCTTTCTTCTGCTTCAAAACAGCCAAATCTTTTGGTTCTTTTAAATAAAAGATTGTTCCTGAGAATATCATATAGAATCAGGATAATTTAATAATCAATTATTCAGATAGGCCCGGGGTGTATCCACATTATCAATTTGCGGTAGTAATATACATCTTTTTCAAAAATTAGGGAAGTTAAAGTTACAGGAAGTAGTTTCTATCTGCGACCAACAGCCTTTTTAGGCCTCTTCCTAGAAACTTGACTCCCAGTCTTTCCGCCTCTTTTTGCCACCCTCGCTGCAGGGGCAAAAAGGTCTCCCTTCAGACGTTTGTCGATAATCCTCCTGGTCAGGAAGCTTACGACGCTCTTAAAATCTCCAGGATCTATCTTCCCGCGGACTTTTGCCACGTTCAAAGCATTTCTAGTCGTTCCAGCAAGTTCGGCGATGTCCTTTACCGTATACCGATATTCTCTTTTTGGTTTATATGCGGGATGGGATCCTTTTCTAGGCATTTCCACCTCCTCCGGCTCTACCTCCATCGGTAGGGTGTTGTCCGAGTGACATAGACTATTTAGCATATTGATGACGATTTGCAAGAGGAACCTTCACCATTGTGCCAAGATTGTCAACCTGCATATTTCGGGATGAAAGTCTTGAAATACTCTCTCTTTGTCAAGCACCCATCCGATTTCCATCCCAAGCTTGCCGCGCGACAGGCGGAAGATTTCAACCAAGAATCCTCGCATTCTCCCGCCCGGTCCGTGAGCCTATTTGCCTACTTGCCTTGAAATCAGAGTAACCATTTCTCCCAGTATTCTGTGGAAAAATCCATCATCTCGCGAGGGAAAAACATGGAGGAAATGACGCTATGAAGAGCAAGATCATTCCCGCCTTTTGTTTAAGCAGAATCTCAGAAGGTTGATGAAGAATCCGTTTGAAAATAAAATGTTAGTTTGGTCGAGTTCCTTAGCGAATGAGGCCAATCATAAAAGAAATAGTATACGCCTGCGACCAATCCTTGGTCACCAGCTTCACCTACTAATGATCAGTCGAGGGAGGCTTTCGGGACTGATGATTACTGGTAGAAATGATCCACCCCGATTCAATATATAAAAACCATATCGAAACATTTTCGGTGATCGAAAAAGAGAGGAGATATAGCAGATATAGAAACTCCTGGAATTTTGTAATTGATCCCCTGTAGAATTGACCAACCCCCCGTTCCCCTCGCCGTTTGCTTACACTTGCTAAGAGATAAATCAATAGCGTGGAATGATCGATAAATCCCGAAGGGTATCCATGGCTAAAGTGGGAAAGAATCGGCCAGGATTACATTTAGGGATAGCACGATCCCGAGACTCGTAAATAATGTGGCTTATCGCGATCAGCAGTAATGCTATCTTATCTAAGAAAAACATTTCACCGCTCAGCAGGAGGTACCCAATGCACATCGGTAAACCTCGTCCTCAAGACTGCCCGCGAGAGAAAATATCCGCCTCTCTTTTTGAGGCTGGCCTTAAGTGCATGACCAAATGCTTCCTACGATTACAAGGCGAAACGGGATCGGGAAATCCCTATGCCGATTGGCTTATGACTCAGGCGGAGTCTTATCGCAAAATAGGAATCAGATGTTTTACAGGGGGGAACATTTACGATGATTACACAATTGATTGCACCGGGATGGATAACCTGAAAGTATCAAAATGGCAATTGGCCGTTAATTTAGCGGTCAGCACAAAGAATCTGGAATCCAGGTTACACGCAGTGGAACGGGTTCACTCCGAAGGGAGGGGTAAGCCTACGCAGTTCATCCCGATCCGTTTTATTTTCTCTAACAGGATCACCAAAGATGATAAATTATTAATGGCATTCGATGCACTTGTGTTGTCGAAAATGCTGGGCTGTAAGATCAGCCTTAGTAGGATAATCCACGGGGACAGCCATACCACGCTGAAGGTTAGAACCTCATCCCTGGCAAAGGAAGTGCAGAAAGTGACCCAAAAGATCGAAACGATGATATCCAGCCATTCTACCCCTGATCTTTTTCTAAATCGGCATTGTGTCGAGTGCGAGTTTCAGGCCCGATGCAGACTGAAGGCAATAGAGAAAGACGAGCTTAGCTTGTTGAGTGGTATGACCGATCAGGAACGAAAGAAGTTCAACAGCACAGGGATTTTTACCATCACCCAACTCTCCTATAGCTTCAGGCCCCGCCGGAGGACAAAGCGGCGCCCTGAAAAGCGCGAAAAGTATCACCATTCTCTAAAAGCACTCTCAATCCGAGAGAAAAAAATCCACATTGTCGGCAGGCCGGAACTGAAGGTAGAGGGTAAACAAGTTTTTATGGATGTTGAGGGGCTTCCGGACCGCGACTCATACTATCTGATAGGGATTCGCCTAAAGACCGATGCGGGAATGATTCAACACAGCCTATGGGCTGACAGGCTGGATGAGGAGGAAAAAATATGGGCAGATTTTCTCAAAATATTATCAGCAATCGACAACCCCACTCTGATACATTATGGCAGATATGAAACCACCTTTATAAAGCGAATGTGCAGTCGATACGGCAACCCTCCAGAGGGTTCACGAATAGCCAAAGCCATCGGATCGATGGTTAATCTTGTATCTGTCATTTTCGCTCAGATATATTTCCCCACATTCTCGAACGGTTTGAAAGAAATTGCGGAGCATCTGGGATTTAGTTGGTCAGCTCCCACAGTTTCTGGGGTGCAAACGATTGCCTGGCGTCATGAATGGGAAACCAGCAAGGAACCAACATTGAAAGGGGCGCTTCTCTCCTACAACGCGCAGGATTGCGAGGCACTCCAATTAGTTACAGATAAAATCGTTAATTTGTGTCAAACATTTCTTGAGAGTGGAAGCTCATCTTTGAAGGATGCAGTGCACACAGAGAGACTAAAGCGTGATCATCCATACGGTTTTAAGCGCAATTCATTTTGCCTCCCAGAACTGGACGCCATAAATAAGGCCGCATATTGGGACTATCAGCGGGAAAGAGTTTACGTAAAGTCAAATGCACGATTAAGGGGTGTCTTGAGTTGTTTCCCCGACGTTAGAAAGCTCCTATCGCCTAACAAGACGATCGAGTGGCCTCGACCCCGTTCTTGCCCACGTTGCGACTCCGTAAGATTCTTTGGGCATGTGAAAAAGACTAAAACAGTTGCTGACCTAAAGTTCATGAAACACGGAATAAAGAGATGGATCATCTGCTACCGTTTTCACCGGTATAAATGTCAGAGGTGTGGAGCCACCTTCTTACCCGAAGAGAGATCCTGGACACGTAGCAAACTTGGCCCCGGGATAGTGGCTTATTCGCTTTATCAGAACATTGGGCTACGTCTATCACAAGAAAGTGTTGACCGCAGCATAAATAGGTTGTTTGGTTTCAACCTGGCGATTGGGACGACAGGTTGCATCAAAGCGAAAGCTGCTAATATATATATGGAGACTTACGATAGAATAATAAAACGGTTGTGTAAAGGTCAACTGCTCCACGCTGATGAGACGAAAATCAGTGTAGGAGGAATGGATGGATTTGTGTGGGTCTTGGCGAATATGGAAGAAGTAGCCTATATTTATAATGAGACCCGCCAAGGCGATACGTTGCATAGTTTGTTAAAGGATTTTACTGGCGTTTTAGTATCGGACTTCTATGCGGCCTACGATGGGATCCAGTGTCCTCAACAGAAGTGCTTGATTCATTTAATCCGTGATCTTAATGATGCGGTTTTGAAATATCCTTTTGATGGGGAATTGAAGAGTCTCGTGAAGGGCTTTGCCGACTTGGTAAGACCAATGGTGGAAACCGTTGATCGGCATGGTCTGAAAAGCCATTTTCTGAGGAAGCATCTCGTGGCCGTTGGTCGTTTCTACAGGCGAATCTCGGGAACAGCGTTTCAAAGCGAGTCGGCGATAAAGTTCAAGGAGCGGTTCGAGAAGAATAAAGATAAACTGTTCACTTTTCTAAAGTACGATGGTGTGCCTTGGAACAACAACAATGCCGAGCACGCCATCAAGGCTTTTGCGATGCTTCGTCATTTAATCAAAGGCGTTACTTCAGAAAAGGGGCTTCGAGACTATCTGGTTATGCTTAGCATATGTGAGACATGCAAATACAAAAAAGCTGATTTTCTGGACTTTCTGCTATCAGGCGAGAAAGACATTGGAGCTTTTGTCAAATCAAAGAGTAGAGAACAGGTGTCACCTCCTGGCGGTATAATCCCGAGAGACGTTTAAGACAAAAAAAGACACAGGATAAAGGTGCAGACATCGTGCCAATCTCCGCACTTCGCCGAAATTTATGTAATGAAAAGTATATCCAAACATCATTGAATATCGATTGAAATCTACACCGATCCGCAAAATTTATCAACTGAAGAGTTCAGGAAGAAGTTAATACAGCATTTGACACTGTCTGCCAGGTCGAGTTTCGATTTTGACATATTATTCATCTTTTCTCATGGGCTTCATTTTGTCTGCTCCTCGACGATCTTGATTTCTTCCTCCGTCAAACCATACAAATCATATACCAGCCGGTCGATTTGCCGATCTGTTGCGTCAATTTGGCGTTCGAGGATGGTTTTATCGTGAGCGGTCTTCGCCCTTGGCAACCGCTTATGCAGGTCCAGTGCAGCCGCTTAGCTTCTTCCCTTCAGTTTGTTCTTAATCCATGCGGGATCACGACGCATAGGTAACACTGCGATGACGTAAGCAATCTCATCATTGACTTCGTAATAAATGGCATAGGGGAATCGCTTGGCAGGCATTCGATAAAGGCCAAACTTTTTGCTGTGTATCCCTGCATAAATAAAGAGGGATTCGATATCAGCTATTAAGCTATCCCAAAAATATTCACCAACTCCCCTTTCTTTTTGGTCATAAAAACTCCTTCCATCATTGAAATCATCAGCAACCTCATTTAATATGACGACATCCTTGACTTTCATGATTTTCGACTCGCCTTCAACTCTTCAAGAGAGATGAACTTTGCATTACCGCTTTCAATTTTCCCTTTTCTTTCGTCAAGAATATCCCGATGCCACTCCGGCGACTCGATTTCGGTGTCTTCATAAAGAAGCGAATCCCAAAGGGCCTCCATAATTTGAAGACGTTCTATCGTGCTCATTTTCTTAATATCTAGTGTATTCATCTGCATTTCCTCCTCTAAAGCTAACAGTAATTAGACTGGTCTATGTTTGACCTTTAGCAAAGCTGTTTTGAGTCTATATATCCCAACTGACTCGCTACCAATTCTTCGCGTGAATATTAAATATTTTCATTCACTTAACCTTACTCCGGTGCTCGAATTGTTTTGGTATTATCGAGACTTGATAAAAACTATGCAAACCGGAGGCGTTGCTGAAACCATATACCTTTATTTACAGGCAGTCAAGAGCAGAAGGTTCCTTCTTTTCAAGCACATTTCGCTGACTCTCCTTTGAAATGTTGCATTGAAGGGCAGAATTTGAAAATAATGAGGAAGAAGTTAATACATCATTTGACACTGTCTGTCAGGTCAAGGTTCGATTTTGGGATATTATCTATCCTTTCTCATGGACTTCACTTTGTCTGCTCCTCGACGATCCGGCTTTATTGGTTACATCCCAGCCAAGGGCTTCAAAGAAAGGGTCGATGAATTCTATGCGGAGTTGAGTTTCGTTGTAGGCAGGGCTGCGGTAGGCCTCGATATTGCGCTGGAAGCGCTCAATCAGGGTGGAGAAACGGTCTTTCAAATTTCGGATTTCAGTCACGTATACCCACACGAGCTAAGAGGTGCTCACGAAAATCCTGGAACTCTGGTGAGCCAGGTTTGGTCATCAGGTAAAGTGGGACGAGGTAAAGTGGGACGTTCGTGCAGAACGTGCTTTGCATTTTTGAAACAATAATCTTCCCGATATCGCCAGGCAATTTCAGCACGAACGTCCCCAATTTCACGGTTTATAATTCCTTCTTTTTGAGCCGTGACTTCCACGTCTCCGGCTCTCTGCTCAGGTGCATGACTGCTACAATAAGTAGGGTCTCTTTCCTAACCTGATAAATAACTCCGTAGGGGAATCTATTGGTCCTGCAACGGCGGGTACGTTTTGACAGCTTGAACCAGGCGTCAGGGTACTGAACTATTCGTTCGAGCGTCCTCTTCACTTCCGCAGCAAACTCATAACCAAGACCTTCGCTCTGCATGTTGTAATAGGAGGTAGCGTCGGTAAGCTCGGCTTTGGCTGGAGGAAGAAATATGATTTCCATCGTTATCCGGTTTTCTCGATCTCCTCGAATACATCTCTCGCCGGGATTCCAGCCATTTCACCGCGCTCGAACGCGTCTATTCGGTCTTCTGCTTCTTGAGCCCATAAGGCATCAATGGCCTTTCTGGACTGAAATTCAAAGCTCGACAGAAGATTCTCAACCAGCTCGGCCCGCTCCAACGGTGGCAATTCCAGCGCGTCAGCAAGAATGCGTTTTGCATGTTTTGGCATATGTTACCACCCCTCCTTTATGTTCGTGATCTGATAGTATTTTAGCACACGTGGGACGTATGTTCTAATGGTTCCTCTAATTCTTCCTTGGCATAACGATTGAGCTGAGCTGCGAGCGAAGCGAGCCAGCTCCAGCGATTTGTTAGACAAAATAACTTCACACACCGCTGTTTTTTTTCTTCTGGGGCTCAGATCATCTTCATCAAGTTAATCGGCTCCGGCAAAACTTGTTGTCCCTGTTGTGTCTTACCCTTCTCAAAGACGTACTGCCAAAAATCGTAGTTTTGTTTTCCACCAAAGACAGTGGAGGAAAGAGCAATGTTGGACCACAGGGGAAGATTGCTAAAATTGCGAACGAACGTGCGTAGTCGCTCCCACAGTGGCACAGGGAATTTGTACTGGAACAATTTGCTTTCATCTATTGGGATGCCCTGCATGATGAAAAAGTTGCGGATGATTTGCGATATATACTTCAGCCAGTTCCACAGAATTTCCTCTTTGCTAATGCGAAATGCTCGGACATGATCCAGTGGCAATAATTCCCCCGACTGTAGACGATTCTCAATTCTGTATGTTCCTATGTCGCTGTCGAACTTTCCGATATAGATTTCCTCAGCAATTAGGTTTATGAGTTCCAAGATTTGCTGTTTCTCAAGCTCCCGCGGATTTTCACCACTCTCAAGTTGGTAACTTATGGGCGTATCAAGTACCTCCTGGTATATGAAGAACGAGTAGAAGGTTTTCTCGATCGATGAATAAGACAAGGGTTTCTCTTTCCCTCTTCCTCCAAAATCAATGTAATCCTTTAGCTTGTTTTCAGGATTGTGAGTTACGCTGTCCCTCACGGCATCGAGGATGTACCTCTTCATCTCGCGGGACTCACCCTTGAAGAACTTGACCAGGTCTCTTTCAGAGAAACTGAAATCGTCCTCCGCCAGTCCCAATTCTTCCTTGTAACGGTCCACCCTGTCAACATACAAGGCGTTGCCAAGACGTCGCTGGACAGACTTGTCGAAAGCCACTTGCCGCAGGGTGGTTCCGGCGTTTGTATTCGCTGTAAGAAGGGTATCCGCATCTGGGTTCACGAAAATTCTGACAGGCAATTCTCTGATACCAAGAAGCACTTGGGCAGCCGCTTTGTGTTGTCCATCAAAAATGCGTACGAGACACTTGCCGTTATCTGGCACGGTTATCCAACCGAGCGATATATGAAGCTGCGGGCGCTTCTGATAAAATTCCTCAATCAGCTTGGAAATATTCTGACCGATGGATCGGGGATTTATCTTTTCGTCGTGATGTAAGTACTCAATCGGAAGCTTTGCAAAAAAGTATGTGAATCCGCTAAGAACATCCGCATGCAAGGGGAGGGTAAAGACTGTATTTCGACTCATTTCAGGCAGTGACGCCTTTATTAATTCGTCTTCCACCCTTAGAGACAATTCATACTTGGAGCCACCGTAAAGGCGTAGCACATCATCCAAGTTCGGGTTGCGGTTCTCCAGTCCGGTCTTTTTGCTTCAACTTGCCAAACCGGCGCAGAATTCGGGCCACTTCGAGATTTGAAGCCTGCTTTGACCGGTTGCAGCTGGAGTGGGTCAAGGCAAAGTTGACAGGATCGTCTTTTCCTCCAACTGTTATTGGAACGACATGGTCAATGTCAATGGCGTCCTTGTGCAAGATAAGGTCTATTGCTTCCTCACAGATGAAGCAGAAACCATTCTGTGACTGGTGGAGTTTCTCGGTCAGTAATTCTCGATCCCCTTCCGAAAGTCGATTCAAGTAGAGTGATCCCACGCAATACCTCCTTCTATCCTATGTGTTTAACAAGTTATTCTAAAGTTTCTGTATAATTCCCCAACTCAAAGGATTCTGGGGATGTAAACGAAAACCATTTGTCTCTGGATTGACGACCCGTGGTCTACAAACCTCCTCAGATTCCTCGTAACTTGTTATAAATGATAAATATTATCTTGACAATTTATTTTTGACCATTTATTTTTACTTCTTGTATATCATGCAATTTTACAGAATATACAGAAATAGGATGATTCTTCATGCTGTCTATCCTTTCCGGATTACAGAGAAAATTTGAACCTTAATAAGATCTGGGTGGCTAAATATCTCAAAAATACTCCTAAGTGAATGGGTAGTCAAGATGGAAGTTTTCTTCGAAAATTTCCCCTCTAACCCAGCTGATCTTGATGATTTCCATTCGAAATCTTGCATTGAAGGGCAGAACCGGAAAATCAAGAGTACAGGAAGAAGTTAATACAGCATTTGACACTGTCTGGCCGGTCAAGTTTCGATTTTGACATATTATTCATCTTTTCTCATGGGCTTCATTTTGTCTGCTCCTCGACGATCTTGATTTCTTCCTCCGTCAAACCATACAACTCATATACCAGCCGGTCGATCTGCCTATCTGTCGCCTCAATCTGACGCTGGAGGATGGTTTTATCCTGGGCGGTCTTCGCCCTTGGCAACCGCTTATGCAGGTCCAGCATTTGTTGAACCAAATTTACTATCTGATCATGGCGATTTTTATCGGCGGGATTAGAAATGTCGATGGGGCGGATGGGGAGCGATCGAGTCTCTTTTAAAACAATCTTTGGAAAATCATCTCGTTGTGCAATATTGGACCGGTGCAGGAAGTACCAGGAAATCAAGTTGCTGTTAATCAACCCCAGTAAGTAATTTATATCGGGGAAATGCGAGAGTGCCAGGATACTTTGCATGGACTTATTGGTGACAAAGCTTTCAGTCACCTTTACGGCCTGTAACCGAAACTGTCGGCTAATCATTTCGCGCAGTAGGAGACGCGGACCGCTGAAATATCGCTCCGGTTTTGGTTCGGCAAGTGTATCGTCAAATCGAATGTAGCGAACATTCTTTTGCTCTATCGAATAACGGCGCACTGTTCCATTGAATGCACGTCGACTTGTTGCATGTGTTGGTGAATCTGTTAAATTGAAGGGCGTCACACCACGTTGGACATCAGCAAATTCTTTCAGCGGCTTGCTGTTGCTCTGAATTTTGTAAATGAGGCGAGTTGCAATCGAGTCTGCGTAGGTGAGGAATTCGTCCCCGTCATTTGCAAACCACTCAGTAAAATTTGCTGAACGTAGTCCTTCTTCAATCTCGCTTGCGGAGATGATACGATGACGTTTTGGAAAAGTTTTTAAAATTACTTTACAGGCGATTGTCCTCGGCCAGATGGTGGGAGATGGGCGCTTCATTAAAACAAAAACGCTGGTATCCACCCATGCTCCAAAAATGTCATACGGGAGGTTCACGAAGGATTGCGGGTCAGTCATGCAGGCGATAAAGCGGCGGAGATTACTAAATTTAACTCCGCTATACCAGCCCGTAGGGACAATCATCGAAATCTTACCGCTTGGCTTGGAAAGGCGTACCGCTAATTCCACGAATAACGAATATGTGTCTAAGTCTTTGTTTGACGTTTCAAACTTTGCACGAAGATATTGAGCTTCAGGCTCATTGATCAATGCCCCATATGGCGGATTGCCAATCACGGCATCGAAACCGCCTCGTTTCATGATTTCCGGAAATTCTTTTTCCCAGTCGAAGGGGTTGATGCGATAAATCTCGTCGGGTTCAAGAAGGCTCATCTGTTTGCCCTGGTAGAAATCCGGGCCGATCAGGGAGTTTCCGCATTTAATGTTACTTTCGAGGTCAGGCAAGGCCCGCTCTTTGAATAATTTCATCTGCTTCTCCAGGGTATCCTGGTTTTCGCTTTCGAGCACCTTGAGAAGCAAACTGAGCTTTGTCACCTCCACGGCCTGGGGATCAATATCCACCCCGTAGATATTGTTCAAAAGAATCCTTTTCTTCTCCTGGGTGGTCAGGTTCCACTGGCCTCCATGGCCTTGATAAATCTCTTTGGTGTATTTTTGTGGGCTATCCTTTTGATACCAATCTCGATGGTAATTTAAGAGATACTGGTAAGCACCGAGGAGGAATGAACCTGAACCGCAGGCGGGATCGAGGATGCGTATTTTGGATATCTGTTGTGGAGATAATTGACGGTGTAGGGGCACCCCGCTGTGGGTGCCCTCATCTGGGCGGCCACAGAGGGCCGCCCCTACAATTTTACCCACTGTATTCTTTACGATGTAGTCAACGATATAGGTAGGGGTGTAATAGACTCCGCCTGCTTTTCTGACCTCGGGTTTTTCTTCAACCTTGGCGTGATGAGCTTCGGTGAGCCGGATCACCTTTCCCAGAAACTGTTCATAAACATGGCCTAAAATATCCGCGCTTAGAACCGAAAATTCATAGGGAGATTCCGGGTAATAGAGGTTCTTAAAGATTTCCTTCAGGGGATTATCATCTATCTTAAGTTCAGGAGTAAGCCGATCTGTCCTGAAGTCGAAGAGGCCGGAGTTATACTTATCATCGGAATGATAAAAAAGCTGGCGGAGGCGGTGGTAAGTATTGGTGCCATTGAGAAAGGATTGGATCTGGCCATAGGGTTCAATCCCTCGATCCTCACACATCCTTAGAAAAATGATCCGGTCGATGGTGAGTTGAACGGCAAAGTTGAGTTCCCGCACGGAAAGTCTTGAATTTCTGGCGGCGATGTTTTTGGCCAGGGTTTCACGCCAGGATTCTATTTCTTTTAAAAATTCGGCATCTACCTCAGTGGTGCCTCGCTTTTGTCGGTCGGAGGCAACAAACTTATCGAAGGAACCTTTGAGAACGGATTCTTTTGAGAAAAGGTTATAGATCTCCTCAAAAGAGTCGAGATATTGGGGAAAAGTGTAATATCGGATTCGTCCGATGCTGGGTTTATCACTTTGTTTGGGTCGAAGGCGGCAGTCATAGATGGCCAACTCTGCGAAATTTGTCAGGATGGAAAGGGGGAGTTTGGCGCTCCAGGCGTATCGTCTCAGTTGGTAGGCTGGGCTGGTTTGTTCTTTAATGTCAATGGATGGTTTTTTAGTCTCCAGAAAAAATTTCCTGGCGCCCCCGATGCGAAAGCAATAGTCCGGTGCCTTCGTAGCTCCGGCAACCTTAATCGCATCCTCATGGATAACGTCTTTATATTGTTCCGCGTATCCGGCTTTATTGGTTACATCCCAGCCGAGGGCTTCAAAGAAAGGGTCGATGAATTCTATGCGAAGTTGGGTTTCGTTGTAGGCAGGGCTGCGATAGGCTTCGATATTTTGCTGGAAGCGATCAATGAGGCTGGAAACCTGTTTCAGGGCTTCTTTCATCTTTTCACCCCCACCCCGTCTCTCACCCATCAAAGGAGAGGGAGAAGTGGGTGTATAAAAATATCACCGGACCTTTGAGCCTATTTTGGCCTCTTTATCGAAGGTTGCCACAGTGAATCCTTCGGCGCTATCGGCTGACAGGACCATTCCCTGAGACTCAACGCCCATGAGTTTGGTCGGCTGGAGGTTGGCCACCAGGATGATGGTTTTACCCACCAGCTCTTCAGGCTTGTAATAACGGGCGATGCCGGCGACCACGGTGCGTTCTTCGCCGATGTCCACCCGCAGCTTCAGCAGCTTGTCTGATTTTTTAATGTTCTCTGCGGCCAGAATCTTTCCCACCCGCAGGTCCATTTTCTGGAACTCTTCCATGCTGATCAAAGAAGTTGCTTCCATCTTTTCTTTTTCCTCTCCTTTTAAATCTTCCTCCACCCGGGGAAATAAAGCTTCTCCTTTGCGCACCCGCCCGCCAGGCACCAGCCCCCCCCATTGTTGCAGGCTGGCCAGCGTCTGGGTGCTCGCGTCGGGAATACCCAGCTGGTCTTGAATTTTTTCGGCGGTCTGGGGCATGAAAGGTGCAATAAGCACGGCCACAAAACGAAGAACCTCGAGGGCATGGTAGAGGACCGTATTCAGGCGCTCGGCTTTGGCCGGATCCTTGGCCAGGGCCCAGGGAGCCATGGTGTCGATGTACTTATTGGCCAGGTTGATCAATTCCCAGACGGCGATCAAGAGCCGGTGGAAACTTAGTTCCCCCACGAGCCGCTCCGCCTCGCCGGTCACTTTCAAGGCGGCTGCTTCAAGCTCCCGATCTTTTTCTTCAAGGTCTCCTGCCCGCGGAATCTCTCCCTGCCGGAAGCGCTCGGCCATAGCCAGGGTCCGGCTTACTAAATTCCCCAGGTCGTTGGCCAGGTCGGCGTTGATCCTGCCGATGAGGGCCGTTTCACTGAAATTGGAATCCAGGCCAAAGGGCATCTCCCGCAGGAGAAAGTAGCGGAAGGCATCCAGGCCATATTTGTCCTTCAGGTCTAAGGGCTTGACGATGTTTCCCCGGCTTTTGGACATCTTGGATTCAGAGACGATCCAGTACCCGTGCACGTTCAGGTGCTGGTAAGGACGAATCCCAGCCGACTTGAGCATGGTCGGCCAATAGATGCCATGAGGTTTGAGGATGTCTTTGGCGATCAGATGCTGGCAGACGGGCCAGAACTGGGTGAAGCGTCCGCCGCCCGGGTAATCAACGCCCGTGAGGTAGTTAATCAGGGCGTCGAACCAAACGTAGGTAACATAGTCCCGGTCGAAAGGCAAAGGAATACCCCATTCCAGGCGGCTCTTCGGGCGAGAGATGCAAAGGTCTTCGAGGGGGTCGCGGAGGAAAGCCAGGACCTCGTTGCGGTAGCGCTCCGGGCGGATGAAATCCGGGTTGTTCTGGATGTGCTCAATCAGCCATTGCTGGTACTTGCTCATGCGGAAGAAATAATTCTTTTCCTTGATGAACTCCGGCTCCGTCCCATGGTCCGGACATTTTCCGTCCGCCAGCTCTTTTTCCGTAAGGAAACGCTCACAGCCCCGGCAGTAATGCCCCCCGTACTCGCCAAAGTAGATGTCCCCGGCATCGTAAACTTTTTGCAAAATGAGCTGAACCACCCACTGGTGGGCATTTTCGGTGGTGCGGATGAAACGGTCGTTGGTGATATTCAACTTGGGCCAGAGCGCCCGGAAAAGGTCGCTGATGCGGTCGGCGTAAGACTGGGGACTTTCACCGGCGGCCCGGGCGGCCTGGGCCACTTTGTCCCCGTGTTCATCCGTGCCGGTTAATAAAAAAGTCTGGTAACCGGCCAGTTTATAGAAGCGGTTGAGAACATCTGCCACGATGGTGGTGTAGGCATGGCCGATATGGGGCTCTGCGTTCACGTAATAAATCGGCGTGGTGAAATAGATTTTGGTCATTTCCCTTTCCTGTATTTTTCAAAGAAAGTTTCTTCCCTGATTTCATGGAGGCCCACTTCCACCTCTTTGCCATCTTCCAGAGCCACCCGAACTTTCTGGTAGATGACGTTTTGCTGGATGATCTTCCCAACCCCCTGAGGGGTGACCACCCTCTTGCCTACTTTGGGCAAATCTTTCTTCAACTCGATGTAGGTATCGATTTCAAAGGCCAAGCAGCACATCAAGCGACCGCAGGCACCTGAAATTTTCTGGGGATTAAGGGCCAGGTTTTGTTCCTTGGCCATCTTCACCGACACTGGCTCGAATTCCTTTAAAAAGGTGCAACAGCAGAACTCCCGTCCGCAAGTTCCCATGCCGCCGATCATCTTGGCCTCGTTGCGCACGCCAACCTGGCGCATCTCGATGCGGGTCTTGAAGACGCCAGCCAAATCTTTCACCAGGGTCCGGAAATCCACCCGCCCCTCCGAGACAAAATAAAAAATGATTTTGCTGCCATCCAAGAACGAGTCCACACCGATCAATTTCATGGAGAGATTGTGCTCCTGGATTTTTGCCAAACAGAGCTTTTTGGCCTCCCGCTCCTGGTAAAGATTGCGTCGTCCTCTTTCCATGTCGTTCTCGTCGGCCAGGCGGATGATTTTTTTTAAAGGCTTGGAGAAAAAAGCCGCGTCCCTTTCCATGGGCATGCGGGCGACAAATCCAAGCTCCGGGCCGCGGTCGGTCTCCACCATCACGATATCCCGCTCCTTCATGGTAAATTCCGTAGAATCGTAATCGTAGATCCTTCCGTGGTCCCTGAATTTTACGCCGATAACTTTCATAATTTTATTATGGGACGCAGATTGGCGCAGATGCGTTTATCTGCGTCCAAAATAAATTTCTTTTCCTCCCGAATTTTTTTTCATCTCCAGCATCAAGGTCTCCAGAGCTAACTGCCGGTTAGCTTTTTGGGCGATAGATTTTTGGATGTCGGAGATAAGGGTAAAAAGGGAATCCAGGCGGTCGAAGGAATACTTCTTGGCTTCCTCGGCAACCTCCGGGGCCAAGTCATGGTTGATCAACCTTAGCCCCGATCCCTCCGACCCTTCCCCCTGGGCCTTGGATACCACCAAGTCCCTGACCCAGAGTTTCCAGAGTTCCAAAAGGTCGTTCACCTCTTCTTCCTCTTTGGCCACCCGCTCACAAATTGCCAGGATCTCTTCCGTGGTCTTCCGGGATACATCCGAGAAGGTGCGCAACCAGTCCAAGCGTTTTTGGAAATCCACCCGGTTGCTGAGGGTCAGAGCTTTTCCCGCGCTTCCTCCCGCCAGCGAAGCGAAAAAATAGGCTCTTTCTTCAGGCCACGAATGAGCCTTTTGCAGAATTTGCACGATATGGCCGACGGATAATGGCCTAAATTTCACCCATTGGCAGCGCGAAAGGATCGTCGGCAGAAGTTGGTGGGGGCGGGATGTAATCAAAAACAAGTGGGTCTCGTCAGGAGGTTCCTCCAGAGTTTTCAGTAAAGCATTGGCTGCGGCATCATTCAAGCTGTCTGCCGAGTCGATGATACAAGCCCGCTTCCCTCCCTCCAACGGGCGGTAGTGAAGGCGTCTTTGCAGTTCCCGGATTTGATCGATCTTGATGACCTCGCCTGCGGGCTCCACCACAATCACATCCGCGTGGTTGGAGGAATCAATTTTTATACAGGATGAGCATCTTGCGCAGGATTCTCCCACTGCAGGAGGAGATTGGCAGTTCATGGATTTGGCCAGCGTTAGGGCGGTGAGGCGTTTACCAACTCCTTCGGGGCCGAGGAAGAGATAGGCATGGGCCAGCCGCCCGCCCCGCAAAGCGTTGCGCAAGATGGTCAAGGCGCTTTCCTGTCCCTCAATTTGGTCAAAGGGCATAATCAACCTCGCAGCCCGCTGGGGAGATGAGAGATAATTTCCCGCTGCAGGGTTTGTTCATCTTTCATCCCATCCAGAATGATGATCCGCTTGGGCTCACGCCCGGCCAAAACAAGATATCCTTCTCGCACGCGGCGATGAAAATCCAGGGCTTCTTTTTCGAACCGGTCTTCTTTGTTTGTTTGTTTCTCCATTCGCTTAAACGCCCGCTGCAATCCTTCCTCCACCGGCAGGTCTAAAAGGAACGTCAGGTCCGGTGTTGCCTTATCCATGGTCCAGGAATGAATTTTTTCGATCCATGCCCTATCCAGTCCTCGGCCATAACCTTGGTAGGCCAGAGTGGCATCGGCGAATCGATCGCAGAGAACGATTTTGCCTTCCTGTAGAGCCGGGAGGATGACCTGGCGGATATGCTGCACCCTGGCGGCAGCATACAGGAAAAGCTCGGCCATAGGCTCTATCCCCCCACTTTCCGAAGAGAGCAAAAGCTGCCGGATCCGTTCCCCCAGCTCGGTCCCGCCGGGTTCGCGGGTAAGGAGAAAAGATCGATGGATCTTTTGCAGGTAGGAGGACAGGTGGCCGATCTGGGTAGTTTTCCCGCACCCTTCGATCCCTTCGAAGGTGATGAAAAGGCTCAAATTTCCCCCACTTATAAAATTACTGAAATTATACTCTAAGCGGCCTCTTTTGGCAAATAATGACAAGAAAATATACCCTCCCAATGAAAGGAGAAAAGAAAGATAAATTGGGAGTCAAAGGCAATTGTAGAGAATTCAGGTGGTGGGTTTGGTTGAGGGGGGCAAGGAGTTGACCCATGGCAACAGGGGCAGAGGCCCTCCAAACCTCAAAACGATAAGGGGAAATGCCAATGTATTATTATTGCACGCCGAGACCTAAAAATGTATTATCGATAAAAATGACGAAAAACCAATTAAAGGTCCATCATAGATATATTATTGCTTGCGGGCGTATTTCTTCTCCAATAGAAAGCAGATATATAAGGAGGTTAATCCCAGATGAAAATTTTTAAGGCCAAAGACTCAAGATATGAATCGCGAGAAGGGTACTTACTTGGCATCTTGGCAGAAGTGGCTTTGCAACAAGAAGTATCCAGTATAGGCTTCTTCCGTCCCAGCATTCCACCACAGGGCAAATTAAGAAATCATTACCACGAAGGTTTAATAGAGTTTATGATTTTTGCGGACGATTCTCAAATCAAGATCGGAGAAGAAATACATAAAATTTCGCCAGGAGATATTGTTTTGCTATATCCTGGTGAACCTCATGAAATCTTAGCGGGTTCCGGAGGAACTTCGGCACTTGTAATTAAGCTGCCCAATAATCCAAAAGATATAAAATTCCTTTAAAGAACGGGACGGCTTAAGCCCTAAAAGGGTCATGATCATGGGGCGAATGCGTACGGATGGCTGTGCCCAGTGGTATGGATCCCTTTGAATTCAACCATTGATCGTCAACCCCGATTTTGGTATTTTAAAGATCAGGCGCAGATCCCATTCGATCTTTCCAAGCAGATTCATAAAGGAGGCATTTTTGATGTTTGATAAAAAATTTTTGGAGGATTTGAGAATGCAACAGGCGGAATGGGGAAAAAATCTGGGAAAAGACATCGAATGGTACGGAGAGCGCCGCAAAGAATTTTCCTCCAGTTCCGGAATCCCTTCTAAAAGTCTTTACACTCCCCTAGACTTAGAAGACGAAAAGATTGATTATCTCCGAGATATTGGATTCCCGGGGCAGTATCCCTTTACTCGAGGAATTCATCCGAATATGTATCGGAGGGAGCCATTCACGTTCAGGATTTATACAGGCTTCGGAACTCCCAGAGAAACCAACCAGCGGGTTAAATACTTGTTGAAATTAGGGGTTAATGACGTACAGTTAGCCGCCGATCTTCCTACCCAAGTAGGCTACGATTCAGATCACATCATGGCCCGGGGGGAAGTGGGCAAAGTGGGGGTGGCGATCGATTCCTTGAGAGACATGGAGATGATTTTCGATGGGGTTCCTTTAAATTCCTTTAAGCGGGTAAGCACCCTCTTCAACTCTCTGGGGCCCATCGCGCTTTCCCTCTTCATGGCTCTTGGAGAAAAGCAGGGTTTGGATATCAAAGATTATGTAGTGGACCTGCAAAATGACGTGATCAAAGAATATGTCTGCCGGGGAACCTACATATTTCCCATGGAAGCGGGCGTCAGGCTTTGCACCGATGTCGTCCGTTTCTGCGCAGAGAACGCTCGCAACTGGTACCCCACGACCATTTGCTCGAATCATCTGAATGCAGCAGGAGCCGGTTCTACGGCAGCCACTGCTTTTGCGATGGCCAACGGCATGGTCTACATACGGGACATATTGAAGAAAAGTATGTCTATTGATCAATTTGCTCCGCTCCTCTGTATGTTTTTGGATGAACGGGAGGACATTTTTATCTCGGTAGCCAATTTTCGCGCCACTCGCCGGCTCTGGGCCCGAATTCTGAAGGAGAAGTTCGGCGCCCAGAATTCCGACTCCCTGGCGCTCAAAATCACGGCGTACAGCCATGGGGGGGAAACTCTCCGGGAAGTCTTAAACAACATCGTCCGCCTAGCCTATGCTGCCTTAGGCTACGTTCTGGGAGGCGTACAGTTCCTTTATACCGCCTCCTTCGATGAAGCGGTCTCCTTAGCCTCGGAGGAAGCTGTTAAGGTAGCGGTCCGGACCCAGCAGATTTTGGCGCATGAATTGGGGATTACCAATACGGTGGATCCTCTGGGCGGGTCTTACTACATCGAGACCTTAACCAGCCAAATCGAGCACCGGATGAACGAGATATTAGAAAAAGTGGAATCCTTAGGAGGAGCCCTGGAGGCTATCCGCAAAGGATATTACCAGAGCGTCATCGGGGAGGGAGCGAGTCTGCGCCAGCGGCGGTTTGAGGAAAGAGATATGGTCTCCGTAGGGGTCAATGTTTACCGCACGAAAGAGGAAGACCCGGAACCCCTTTTCCGGATGAATCAGCAGTGCGAGGAAGAGCAGGTCAAGAATTTGCAGACCTTGCGCCGCGAGCGAAACTCTCGGGAAGTCCAGTCGGCCCTATCAGACGTAAAGCGGGTGGCCAAAGGAGAAGACAATCTGGTCCCAGCTATTTTCTCTGCCGTTAAGGCTTATGCCACAGTGGGTGAGATCAGCGATGTTCTGAGAGAGGTCTTCGGGGAATACAAAGAGGCCATTTCCTACCTGTGAGGGAGTCCCATGGAAGGTAAAATTCGTATCCTTATATCGAAGGTGGGGTTGGACGGGCACGACGTAGGCGCGAAACTTGTGGCCAGGGCCCTCAGGGATGCGGGAATGGAAGTCGTTTATGCCGGTCTGCGCCGTACTCCCGAAGAGGTGGTCAACATCGCTATCCAGGAAGATGTGGATGCCATCGGCATCAGCCTTCTTTCTGGTGCCCATATGACCTTTTTCTCCCTCATTATGAAACTCCTCGCGGAGAAAAACGCCTCTGACATCATGCTCTTTGGGGGAGGCGTGATCCCGGTCAGCGAGATTAGAGAATTGAAACGCCTGGGAGTAAGAGAATTATTTACCGCGGGAACGACGACTTCGCAGATCGTCGAATTTGTTAAAAAGGAAATCGGCAAAAGGAAAAAGGAAAAGGATTAATGCATCGTTCTCTCATGCTCTTTCTGAAGGAACTCCACAATACTCCGGGTACTGGTCCCAGGGCCAAACACCCCCTTCACCCCCATTTCCTTCAATGCCGGGATATCTTCCTGGGGGATAATTCCTCCCATGACAAGTGGGGTATTTTCAAGCCCCTTTTCTTTCATCAGATCGATCACCCGGGAAGCAAACTCCTTGTGGGCACCGGAAAGGATGCTCAGGCCGATCATATCCACATCTTCTTGAATCGCCGCCTGGACGATCATCTCCGGGGTCTGACGAGGACCGGTGTAAATGACCTCCATTCCCGCGTCCCGGAGAACGCGGGCAACCAATTTCGCCCCGGTCTCATGACCGTCCAGTCCGGGCTTGGCAATCAGGATTCGAATTTTTTTGGCCATAACCGCTCCTAAATGATGGTTGGGGGTTTATACTCGCCGAAGATCTCCCGCAGGATTCCAAAAATCTCTCCCACGGAGGCATGGGCCTTCACCGCCTCGATCATGGCGGGGACGATATTCCCATTCCGACCCGCGGCCTTGGATTCAGCAACCTTCCGAATCTCTGCCAGACTCTTCTCCACCCGTGACCGGTCCCTTTCCCTTCTGGCTTTGTTCAGGCGCTCGACCTGGCGCCGTTCCGCCTCCTGGTCTCCCGTGAAGAGTTTGATGGGAACCTCTTTTTCCACGACGTGCTTGTTCACGCCAATGACGCTCCTCTGCCCGCTCTCGACCTCCCGCTGGTAGCGATACATCCCCTCGGCCATCTCCCGCAGATAATAGCCCTTCTCCAGAGCCGAGATGGCACCCCCCAGGTCCTCTATCTTCTGGTAAACTTCCCGCGCCTTCTCTTCCAACTGGTTGGTGAGGCTCTCCACAAAGTAAGACCCGCCCAGAGGGTCCACGGTCTGGCCCACTAGATTTTCTTCGCTGAGGATGATCTTCGTAATCTGGCTCAGGCGCGTGGACTCGAAGGTGGGAAGGGCCAGAGCTTCATCATGGGCCGGGGTGACCACATGCTCCACCCCCCCCAGGATGGAGGCCAGAACATGCACGGTGGTCCGCACAATATTGTTTAAGGGCTCCTGGGCCGTTAAGCGGTGCGCCCCGGTAAAAACCGTCAGCCGCAACGCCAGCACCCGGGGGTCGTCGGTTTTGAACCTCTCCTTGGCGACCCGGGCCCATAGACGCCGCACCGCCCGGAATTTGGCCACCTCCTCAAAGAGGTCATTGTCCGCGGTCATATGAAGATTGATCCAGGGGACGAAGTCCGCCGGAGGAATCCCCTTTCTCTGGGCAGCTTCCGCGTAGGCCATCAAGTTGGCCACGCCGAACCCCACTTCCTGGCTGGTGGTGCATCCTCCCCAGCGCATGGTGGTCGTGCAGTTGTACTGGGGTTCCCAGGCGGGGAGATATTTCCGAATGTACTCTACCACATCCGAGGCCAGGTCGATGGCCGCGCGGGGCGGGAAAATGTAGGTGCCCCTGCCTGTATACTCCTTGATGGGGTCATTCTGGATCATGAGCTTCATCTTGGCCGGGTCCAATTCAAACCTCTCCCCCAGCGCATAGAACATGGCCACCACCCAGGGGCCGATACAGTTGCCCACCGTCCCGGTGTGAATTCGGTCCAGGGGCATCCCGCTAAAGACTCTCTCCATATCCGGCAAGGTACAAAGCGCGACTCCTACTTTCCCCACCTCCCCTCGGGCCATGGGATGATCCGAGTCATACCCGTTCTGCGTGGGAAGGTCGATTGCGAGGCTGATGTTATTCGAACCGGCGGCGCAAAGGTCCCGGTAACGCTCGTTGGCGCTCTCGCTCGACCCATAGCCGGAATAAAAGCTCAAAGGCCACTGGAAGGCCCGGAACCCTACCGGGTCCCGCCCCCGGGTGTAAGGAAACTGGCCGGGAAAGCCAATATCCTGGAGGGGATCCGTGCTTTCCAGGTCCAGGGGGGTATAAAGGCGTTTTACCCCTATTTCTCCCCCGCCGGTCAGAAACTCTTTTTGGGTCTCTCCTTTCTGAATTCCGCTGTAGACCCGAAACTCTGGCGGAATCTCCCCCGGAGCTAATCGACTCTGGAGCGGCCCTTCTTTCCATTTTTGATACGCCTTGGCAAAATTGGCCGCAGGGGTCCTTTTTCTTCCTTCTGCCCTGGTCTGCTTTTTCTGGCGCTTCGATTTTATTTTCCGCTCCATTCTTCTTCTACCCCCCTTGTGCGAGACTCTGGCCAAAATACTTGGCTGGTAAGAATCATGGATTCAAGGTGAACGAATCCTGGGGACCAATATGAGGCCGAAATAAGGGGGTGACCCGAATCTCTGCTGAGCGAAATAGGCCGGTGATGAACCCCTCTTGCCAGGTCACCCCCACCACGGCTGCACCTCCTTCTATCTCCTTACTTCTTTTTCCAGATCAGGTGATCGGGAATCTTAATTCCCTTCTCCTGGTAGTATTTCGCCGCCCCGGGGTGGACCGGAGCAACCATATTAACGATGTCTTTGGGCTTGACCCATTCCGCCGCCTTAGTCGCTTTTACCACCTCATCCCAATGCTCCCAGGCTGCCTTGGTCAGTTTGTAGACAACATCCGCCGAGAGCCCGGGCCGGGCATTCACCGTCTGGAGGAACGCAAGCGTCAGTACATCCTCGTTCTGCCAGGGATAGGTTTTAGCCGGAATGGTAGCTCCGAAGCCCCAGGGCATTCCGGCTAAAACCGTTTTCAATTCTTCATTCGTCATCGTAATCAGTCGAAGTTCCCGAGCGGAGCCGGCATCCATCAGCCCACCCCAGGGAGCCCCCACGTTATACATCATGGCATCCACTCGACGATCCTTCACCATTTCAATCGCTTCGGCGGGGGTGGAAAATATGAATTTGGGCTTCACCCCGAGCGCCTTGCAAATCTCCTCGGAAATGCCGCTGGTGGGTGAAGCTCTAGCCCCTACCTGGAGATTTTTTCCATCCAGGTCTTTGTAACTCTTAATCGGAGAATCAACGTAGGTAAAAAATTGGGTAAACCCCGTCGTTGCGGGCAACATGGAGCAGAAATTCGTAATTGGCTTGCCGCGGGCAAAGTACATTCCATTCATCGCCCAATAGTCCCCCGTCGTGGAAGCACCGGCCAAATCAAGCTTCCCTTCATTCATCGGAATGTAATTTGCCGTTGTTCCCGCGGTCGCCTGGACGGTTACATCTACCTCGGGGACATACCTTTTCCATACCTCGCTTAAAGTGGCACAGAACATGTAAATCCAGGTTCCGCTGGAGGCACCCCCGAAGGAAAGACGAACTTTCTCCGGAGCCGCCTCAGCTTTGCTGAGCCCCCAAGGAAGACAGAGGAAGAAGAACAAAACCGTGGCCACCAACCCCATTGAAAAAACCATTCTCCATTTCCGAAAAGATACCTTTGTTCCCATAATAATTTCTCCTTTCAAATCTGATATTTTAATTTGGTGAAAATCTCAGACAATCATAAGCCCTTACCTCCTTTCTCAGCCATTCTATTTCAGTTTTTCGAATTCCCGAACTACCTCTCCTCTATTTTCTTTGGTAGAAAAAAGGCTAATCACTATCCTTTTCATCAATTTGCGGAAATCCGAATTCAGAACCGTGCCCACCACTAAAGCGAAGAAACCAAAGAGATCGGAGTGCCCGCCCGGTACGATCAGGCCGGCGAAGGCTCCCACAAAAAGGACTCTTTGGAAAAAATTGAATTGGACCTTCCCCGCATAAAAGCAGCCCTCTGCGGCCATGCTCACCGCCATTACGGCAATCAGCGCGGTTGCGGAGGACCAAAGGATCGCCTTCGCCGACCCGTGCATGAGCAGGACGGGATAATAGACAAAAAGGAAAGGAACGATATAGGCGGCGATACCCAGTTTCGTCGCGGTAAATCCTGTTTTGAAAATGGGGGATCCGGCAATAGCCGCTGCGGCATAAGCGGCACCGCAAACTGGAGGGGTGATGGCGGATATACAGGCGAAATAGAAGACGAATAGATGAGCGGCCAGCGGATAAACCTCGAGTCGAATCAAGGCCGGCGCAGCCACCGCCGCCCCCACAATATAGGCAGCGGTAGTGGGAAGGCCCATTCCTAGAAACAAGCAAATGACGGCCGTAAAAAGCAGGCAGAGGAATAAGGATCCATGGGAAAGACTTATCACCACGGAGCTGAATTTAATTCCCAAGCCGGTGATGGAAACCACGCCCACAATGATCCCCGCGCAGGCACATATGGCCGCGATACTCACCGAACTCTGGGCCCCCTGATTCATCCCCTCGATGATTTGGAGGAATCCCATGCGCGTCCTCTTTCTCAAAAGAGAGGAGAAAATGACGGCTACAATGCTCACCATACCTGCCCGGGACAGGGAAACTTGAGCGATCAGCAGCTGGTGGATGAGAACCCCGATGGGAATCAGAAGATGGCCCCCCTCTTTCAGGACCTTTATCGTTCTTGGAATCTGATCGCGGGTTAAACCTCTTAAATTCAACCTTGCAGCTTCCAAATCAACCATGCAAAAAACGCCGCAGTAATAAAGGATGGCAGGAATGATGGCCGCAATGATCACCGCGCCATAGGTAATACCCAGCAGCTCGGCCATGATGAAGGCTGCGGCTCCCATGATGGGGGGCATGATCTGCCCCCCCGTTGAGGCGGTTGCTTCGACTGCGCCCGCAAAGTAAGGGCGGTAGCCGGTCTTCTTCATCATCGGGATGGTGAAAGACCCCGTCGTAACCACGTTGGCAATTGAATTGCCGCTGATGGTCCCAAATAAAGAACTGGCGATCACCGACACTTTCGCCGGTCCTCCCCGCCAGCGACCGGCCAGGGAATTGGCAAATTGAATGAAGAATTCCCCCGCCCCGGAGATCTGAAAAAAGGCGCTGAAAAGCATGAACAAGAAGATAATCCGCACCATCACACTCATGACAATGCCAAAAATGGCCATTTCCCCGATCTGAAATCCGATGACCTTCTCCGGCTCGATGCCCATATGCCCTAATAAATTGGCGGGCAAATGTTGGCCCAAAAAAGCATACAGAAGGAAAACACCGGACAAAATCGGCATGGCCAGGCCGAAGGCCCTCCTGGCAAGTTCGAGCACCGCAACAATCAGGCATAAACCGAAGATAACATCGGACGTATCGACGGTAGACCCGTACACCCATTGCAGCCGATCGTAGTCGTAGAGGATGAAAAGACAAGGGGCCAGGCCGAGGAAAATGAAAAAGAAGTCCCAAAAGGTGACGCGCCCGACCTTTTTCTTGCTCGACGGAATCGTCAGGAAACCTAACACCACGATAAACATCATGGCGCCGGTCATAAAGATCCACAAGTCGGTCACGAAGAAAACCAGGAAGGCGACCTCATAAATCGTAAATCCTACGGCCAATGCGGTGATGAAAACCTTCATGGGGCCGGTGAAGGTTCGTTTCGTTTCAGTTTCGATGATCGGAACCTTGTCGTTCAGCCGATTCTCTTCAGGCATTGGATTTCCCTTCCCTTATGAATTATCCGAAATAGAACCTGCATTTTAAAAAAAATCGCCTCTTTTATCAAAACTAAAAAGCGTAAGGTCCTGAAAGCGGCGGAAAAAATCAAACGTAAAGGGCCATCCCCTCGTCCCTCGGATCTGCAGCCCCTACAAAGCCCTTGTAAATTGGGTCGCGATGAACTGCATGAATACGACCTGATAATTGACGGTGTTAGGAATGGAGGCTGCGCTCGATCCGGTTCCCTCGCCAAGGGTTGAGTAGCCACCATGACATTCTTCGCTGTCCTCCCTCTCTCGGCCTCCTGTTTATCTTTTAAATTTAATAGGACGCAGATTTACGCAGATAACCGCAGATAATTATTTTCTTTTTAGTTTATCCTGATAATCTATGTATATCCGTGTCCAAAAAGGAATTTCCTATACAATCAAGATATTCACCGTACAGGCAGCGGTATCGCCCATAATCGCCCCTCCCGAACAATGGGTGAGGCCGGTTTGGGCATTTTTCACCTGGCGCTTCCCCGCCTCTCCCCTCAGATGCCAAACCACTTCTGCCACTTGAGCCACTCCCGTCGCCCCCACGGGATGCCCCTTGGCTAAAAGCCCGCCGCTGGGGTTCACGGGAAGCTTGCCGTCGATCTCTGTCCAACCCTCATCGATCCAGCGGCCATATTCGCCCTTGGGAACAAGGCCCAAACTCTCGCACCGTAAGAATTCCGCAATGGTGAAGCAGTCGTGTACTTCCGCCAAGCTAATATCTTCCGGGGCGATTCCGGCGAACTCGTAAGCCTGTTTCGCAGCGCTGGTCTCGAGTCCGTTCTCGGTTATATCCCGCAGAAGGTCATAGGTTCCAGTGGTTAGAACCGAGGCCGCCACATAAACGGGTTTGCTCGTGTAGCGAAGAGCCTTATCCTTGCTGCACAGAACCGCTGCCGCAGCTCCATCCCCGATGGGAGAGCAATGGAGTACGGTTAGGGGGTCGCAGATCATGCGGGCTTTGTGGACTTCTTCTATGGTGCACTCCTTTTGGTATTGAGAATTGGGATTCAGGCAGCCATTCTTGTGGTTTTTCACCGAGACCTTGGCCAGCTGTTCAAGGGTCGTCCCATACTTCTCCATATGCTTTTTGGCCCGCATGGCCCAGACCCCGGGCATGATCAGCCCTAAACTTCCTTCCACTTCCACATCGCTTGCCCCGGCCAGCGCCTGGACGGTTTTTCCTGTATCGCTGGCGTAGAGTTTTTCCACCCCCACCACTAAGGCTACGTCGTACATTCCCGAGGCGACCGCGATCCAGCCTTCCCGAAAGGCCGTGCTTCCGCTGGAGCAGGCGTTTTCAATGTTCGTGATGGGGATTCCGGTGATTCCCAACTCTCTCATGACTAACTGACCCAGGACCATGGTCTGTCCGGTCATGACCCCGCCAACGGCATTCCCGCAATAACCTACTTGAATCTCCCGGGCAGATATTCCCGCGTCCTTGATCGCCGCTAAACAAGCCGCTCGTCCCAGGTCTTTCAAGCTGGTCCCGATAAACTTCCCAAATTTGGTCATGCCTACGCCGATTACCGCCACTTCTCTCATAATCATCCTCCTTGTACTCTTTCATTTCTTAACTGGGCGAAAGAGATAACCGATGATCGGCTTTCCTGCTTCTTCTCTCACTTGACCGATGGTCAACTCCATATCCAGCCCTAACTCCAAATTTTTCTCCAGGGGCTCAGGGGCGCTGATCTGTGAGCAAACCCGGAGGCCCTCGGGCAGATCGATGTAGCCGAAGGCATAAGGGACCTTAAACCCCGGAGAAGGAACTCTCACAATGGTAAACGTGTAAAGCTTTCCCCGAGGACTCAGCTTCAATTCCTGAAGCTTGTCTTCCACCAAGCAATCGGGGCAGATGGCCGCCTTAGGGAAAAAAATCTTCCTGCAAGATCGACATTGATTGCCTAAAATATAGGGCTGATCTCCCGCAGCCAGCGGCCAGGTAAAAAGGCCCTCTTTAAAGGGTGTTCCTTCCATTTGTTCTCCTCCTGCCATTCTTATCGTGCTTTAGGTCGCTAAATAACTCCTTCTTTCTGCAATTGATTCAAATCCTCTTGGGAATAACCCAGCCAGCCGCCGTAGATCTCTTCATTATGGGCACCCAAATAGGGTCCTGGACGATCGAAGCTTCCTGCCGACGCAGATTTCGATAAGGTCCCTCCTGGCCAAAACCGGAAATGGAAAAATAGATTAGATCCGGCTTGATCTTCCGTAATTCCTGGTAACCAACGCCCAATCGCTCCATAACTCCGGGAGCAAAGTTCTCGGCAACAATATCAACTTTCTTGGCCAACTCTTTGCAAATTTCTTTCCCTTTGGGGCTTTGAAGATTAAGGGTGATGCTCTTTTTGCCGCGTCCCCGCTTGAGCATGGAGAAGGATAGATCCCTCCGGTCTTGGCGATCGAAAACAATGCCCTGCGGCCCAGAATAAGGGGGATTCTCTCGAACGGGATCACCGGTCCCAGGCCTTTCGACCTTGATGACCTCTGCTCCTAGATAAGCTAAAATCATCGTCGCATAAGGCCCGGAAAGAAAAATTGTAAAATCGAGAATCCGGATATTTTCAAGTGGTCTTTTCATCTCTTTCCTCCGAATTTTCTGATCCTACCCCGAGTATTTGAATCATTTTGGATAGGTCGTCCGGCTTTTCCAAATGATAGGCCATTTGAATAAGCCGATTCGCATCATCCTCTTGCAGTGGCCTGGCGGCATGACCAGCACCATTCATCAATATCCAAGATCTCTCTCTTGGCCGCACGAAGGGTAGAGAGAGGAATATCTTCGAATTTCAACCCCGCCACGAATTCAGCCAATGGGGCTGTGGGTTCCAGGGGCCCTACGGTCCTCCCTTGATGGAGACAATGACTTTCGAATTCAAAGCAGAAGCCACATCTGCTTGGGGTAATCTTCGCTGAAGAAGAGAAACGGCTTCTTCCAGATTGGGCGCGTATTCAAACCCCATGTCCACGAGGTCTTGAGCAGGGATTCCATCGGTAACGACCATCATACGAATTTTCCGCTTGATCATGGCCCGAAAGATGGTCATTCCCCCCCCGATATTGACTTCCGGATAGAAGAAATTGCGAACCGACTCATCTTTGCGCTCTCCACTTTTTAAACGATCAAAAAGCGTCTCGTATCCCATGGCTTTAACCGTCGCAAAGAGCTTCCGCGTGCCCGCCCGGACCCCTTCGAATGAGGGAGTTAAATGAACGATCGTCCCCCCATCTTCACAAGCACTGAGCACAGAAATCGGGCCTTTCAAAGACTGGTAGAAATGAATGTCAAAGGGGTGACCCGAGGTAAAGACAACTTGAGCGGGTTTGGGCAAAAAGGCCTGAAAAATATCTTGGGCCATGGCCACCCCCTGGCGATGGGCTTTTCGGAAATCCCCGCACACCGCACCTATGGGGTCCCCCTCCGCATTGAGGACCAGGTTAAAAATGAAATGTAACCCCACTTTTTCTGCCACTTCCTCCATTTCGGCCCTCATCGGGTTCCTTTCCACCATTCCCATCCCCACTCCGGGTCCGGCCACCAGAAGATGATTCTGGATGATTGTTTCCCGACCGGCCACTCCGGGGAGAACGGATTTGGCACCCCCGGAATAGCCCGCCAAGCCATGGGGAATAATTCCGCTGAAACTGACCCTCAGGTCTGCTTCAGCGACCCATTTATTAATCTCGATGGGAACCCCTCTCTTCGTTTGGCCCAAAAAAGTCAGGTCTTGATCGGGGTGGTGATAAGAAATCTTCACCCGATCGACCACTTCCTGGCCATATTTTTTTCGATACGCCTCAGGGAGATTTTGGGGCGCCTGATGAGTTCCTCCCCCCATGATCAAGAGGATATTTTGGTCCGCAATCCCGGCTTTATTAATGGTGTTCAAAATCAGGGGGAGGGCAACCTCTCCCTGGGCCGGACGGGTAACATCCCCGGCGATGATGACTGCTCTCTTCTTCCCTTTGGCCAATTCCTCCAACCGGGGTGTGCCCAGGGGGTTCTCCAAAGCCCGAACCAAGCCCTCCCGCCCGATCGCAGGAAGATCCTTGGTTTGGAGATTCCCCAAGAGGTTCCAGCCAGAAGGAAGCTTACATTCCAATATTTTTTCCCCGTAGTGGGATCGGATCTTTGAATTTTCCATTTCTTCTCCTTCGGCCAGCATCCTATTCACCTCCCCAAAACTTCCTCGACCATCTTTTTGAAGTCGCCATCCGATACCGGGGTCTTGGTTCTTTCCGCCTGGAGCTTGACCTTCAGCAGAAGCTTTTCCATCTGGTCCTCGCTGGCCTTTCGTCCCAGATCCTTGAGTTTCAATTCGATGGAATGCCTCCCGCTCTTTTTCCCCAAGATCAGTTTGTGCGTTTGGCCGACAAGCTCGGGCAGATAAGGTTCTGCGGTCAGGGGCATTTCCTTCCATCCGGAAACCGCCAGGCCCGCTTCCTGGGCAAAGGCATTCTCCCCCACTACGGCCTTGTTGGGAGGCGGATTTACGTTGGTCATCTCCCGCAGAAGGGCAGAGAGCGCGTAGAGTTTTTCTAACTTCACTCCGGTCTCCAGGCCGTAGAGGACCTTCAATCCCAGGGCTACTTCCTCGGTCGGAGCACCTCCGGCCCGCTCCCCCATGCCGTTGACCACTGTGGATACGACTTGGGCGCCCGCCGCCACGCCGGCCATGGTATTGGCCGTGGCCATTCCGAAATCATCATGGCAGTGAACCTCGACGGGGAGTCCCGTGGTTTTGGTCACCCAGCGGACCATGTACTGGATCGCCTGGGGGAGGCACGATCCAACCGTATCCACGACCCGCACGCGATCCAAGTGGCCATTCTTCAGGACGTAGTGAAAGAACTTTTCCAAGAAGCTTAGATCCGCCCGGGTTCCGTCTACCGGACTCATCACCACATAGAACCCCTGATCGTGGGCATAGCGGGTAACCTCGGCGACGGTCTGCATCGCTTTCTCTTCGGACCATTTCATCTTATACTTCAGCTGCAAATAGCCAATGGGCGTGCTGCAGCTGATTCCCCAAACCCCGCACTCTTTGGCCAGATCAATATCGGATTTCACTGTCCGACAAAGGGCAATGGTCTTAGCTTTCAAACCGGCATTGGCAACGGCCCGAATATTTTCTTTTTCTTCTTGGGATACCGCGGGCATCCCTACCTCCAGCTGGTGAATCCCTGCTTCATCCAGCTTTCTAGCCAGCCGCAGCTTATCATCCGGTGATAGAACCACTCCCGGCTGTTGTTCGCCCTCCCGCAGTGTGCAATCGCTGACGATCACGTTTTGGGAAACTTGAAGTTGCGCCTGAACTTCGGGAAGAAAATTAAGATGACTGATGTGCCATTTTTCTGTTTCCCACGGACCTTTCATTTTTGCCCCCTTAAAATCTTCTATTCTTAAAGCTCTAAATCAATTTTTTAAGCTGTCCGTTCAAACTCTCATCCTCACTAAAGATTGGCCAACGCTTTTTGAGCCCAGGGTGACCGAGTCTTATCCCGAACCCTTTCATCTGGATCAGTCAAAATATCGATCACAAAAGGATCTTTCGACTTTAAGGCTTCCTGCAATGCCGGACGGATCTCATCGGGGCGTCTTACGCGCACACCCTGGCAATCAAAGGCTTGGGCGATCTTGGCGAAATCGGTATCGATGAACTCCGAAGCGATTGACCGGCCCTTTGTCCGTCCCGCACGGCTCCCAGAACGGAGTCGTTCATGACCACGAAAATGGCTGCTGCACCATACTGCTTGGCTGTTGACAGGGCGTGGATTTGCATGGCCATGCCTCCGTCCCCGCAAACGGCTACGCATGGCTTTTTCGGGTAAAGAAGCTTGGCTGCGATGGCCGAGGGAACAGATAGGCTCATGGCCCCAATTCCGGCAGCCGCGTAGTAGGTTCCCGCTTGTTTGGTGAGAAAATAGCGAAGCATGGACACGCGGTTGTTCCCCCCATCCAGGGTTATGATAGAATCTGATGGGAGATGATCCCGAAGCTCTTTTACCACCCGCGTCGTCTGGATGGGCACTTGGGATGAGTGAAGGCTAGGATCATCAAAATATCCTTCCGTCTTCTTCCACTCCTGGATCTTTTTAATCCAATTCTTTTGATCCGGCTTTTGTTTTCCCTTCTTCCTCTCTCGGAGCGCCTCGATGAATTGCCGCATCACCAGTCGAGCATCACCGGTCAGGCCCATCTCAACGGGGAACACCCAGCCCGAATTCCGCGGGTCGATATCCACCTGAATAATCTTTTGTTTGCTCGGATCGATCAACTCCGGACTTTCGAAGCACGTATCCTGGGCCTTCAACCGGCAGCCGATGACCAACAAGAGGTCAGCTTGGCTAATGGCCTTCAGGGCGATCTTTTCTCCATACATGTTCATCACCCCAACGGCCAGAGGATGGGTTTCGGGAATGGCGCTTTTCCCTTGATAGCTCGTCGCCACAGGGAATTCCCCTAACTCCGCCAGCTGAACTAACTCATCATAGGCTTTGGCGGCATGGACCCCATTTCCGGCAATGATCACCGGTCTCTTGGCTTGCGCGAGGGCCTTTACGGCCTTTTCCACGTCCCCTGGAAAAGCTGCGGGTTTCTCGACTCGCAAGTATTGGGAAAGAGGGAAAATTCTAGCCAGGGCCCCTTCTGTTAATTCCCCCCGCAAGGCTGGGATTCGATAAAGACAAGCCGTGGGGCCAGGTCTTCCGGAAATGGCATGTTTAATCGCCAATTGAACTCCCTGGATCGCCTCCAAGGGGGAAGTTGCCAATGTGACGAATTTGGTCGTTCCTTTGAAAATTTCCTTCAGGTCCAAGGTGCCGTAATCTCCCGTACCGCATTGAAAAGGGGCATGCAGGGCGAAATCTCCATATTCGGTTACGTCCGTCAGCGCTAACATAGGCGTGGAGGTCAAATACCCCTCCATCATTCCAAAAAGGCCCGCCGAGGCCACAAACGCGCCTTGCCCGATGAGCACCCCCGGTTTTCCCGTCAGGCGTCCGTACATCTCCGCCATGCAGGAAGCCGTCTGCTCATTGCGCACTAAGACGACCTTGATTTGATCGCGGTGATCATAAAGGGCGGAGAAGATGCGCTGCATTCCTCCTCCCGGCATGGTAAAAACATGGTCAATCCCTGCTTCGATCATTGTTTCGATAATTTTGTCACTCACGCTTCCCATATAGTCCCCTCCTTATTTTCGGGCGAGATTGTATAAAGACTTCCGCTTATTTCGGTGGGAGAAGCTTCTGGGGAATTTTCACCCCTTTCTCCTGATAATATTTCAGGGCCCCAGGGTGCAAGGGAGTAATGAAACTCATCGTATTCTCAACAGTCATTGCGTTGGCGTAAGGAGCCGCTTTCTTTATTTCATCCGCATGGGCCCAGGTTGTCTTAACGAGCAGGTGAACAAGGTCCTCAGGAACCGACGCAGCAGCGTTGATAGCCATGATGCTGCCAAAGGTCTTTATTTCCTGAGGTTGATTGGAGTAGGTATTTGCTGCCATGCTGGCGGGAACATAAATGGAATGTTTTTCCAGAAAATTTTCGATGTACTTATCGGGATAGGTTAAGAATCTGACCTTGGCCACGCTGGTCAAATCCAAAAGGGGCGCCCAAGGATGAGAAACTCCATAGATGGAACCATCCAAAAGCCCATCCTTTAGTCTCTCGATCATTTCGTTGGGGCTCATGTAGAAAAACCTGGCCTGCACGCCGTTGACTTTAAAGAACTCTTCGGAGGTTTTGGAGGTAGGGGACCCTTTAGAGCCCAGGCCAATTTTTTTGCCCGCAAAATCATCAAAGGACTGGATCCCCGTCTTCTCCAGGCAGAAAGAGATATAGGTTGTCTGGGAATAAGCGAACATCAGACGGATGTTTCTACAGGGCTTCCCTTTCGCTAATTCCTCACCCTTCCACGCAGGAAAATCTCCAGAACTGGATGCCCCGGCGAGGTCCAGCTGTCCATCCCGGATCATGATCGGATTTTGACGAGTGCCCGGGGTAACTTGAACCGAAATCTCTACTTTATCCCTTAAATGTTTGTTCATTACCTCGGCCCAAGCCGCGCACATAGAGTGAATGGCAGTGCCCAATGGACCTCCTCCCATCCGCAAACGTGTGGCTTCCGCCCACCCGGGGGAATAGGTTAAAATGATGAAAGAAATCGCGATAACCAAGGTTCCCAACACTTTCACCCAATAGTTCTTCTCTTTTTTCATCTTTCCTCTCCTTTCTTATCCCTCCGGCATATCGATCGAAGGGGAAGTCGTTCTTGAAAACCGGTTCAAAATCTTTTGCCGAAATCCACCATGGGAAAAAACGGTTGCGGCCACTATTGCTAAGCCAATGAGATCGGTCCACAGTCCGGGATGCAATAATAAGGGAAACGTACTCATAAAAAGGGCCCTCTGGAAGAGGTTCCATTTTATCTTCCAGGCATAAAATCTTCCTTCGATACCCATGGCCAATACAGCTACTCCAAGGAAAGCGGTCAAGAAAGCGTGGAGAATCTGCCAGGCTGGCCCGTTCATCAGAAGAACCGGGTTGTAAACAAACATAAAGGGAACAAAATAAGACACGATGCCCAGACGAGTGGCCGCGAGCCCCGTGCGCATCGGGTCTGAGCCGGCCAGACCGGCGGCGGCGAAAGCAGCCAGGGCTACCGGTGGAGTAATACAATTGATCACCGCGAAATAAAAGATGAACAGGTGGACGGCCAAGGGATTGAAACCCAAATTAATGAGCGCCGGGGCGGCGATGACGGCACAGATGATGTAAGCCGGGCTGGTAGGAAGGCCCATCCCCAGGATGAGGGCGACGAGAGCGGAGAAGACCATGAGGACAAAGTGTTGGTCTCCCGCCAAATAAACCAAGAGAGAGGTCAACCGTAAGCCCAGCCCCGTGAGGCCGAAGACCCCGATGATAATCCCGGCGGCGGCGCACGGCGCGGCGATGCTTATCGACGATTTGGCCGCCTGGCCCATGGCCTTGAAGATTTTCTCCGGCCCCATCCGCGTATCCCTTCGGAAAAAAGAGACGATCAGGGTGGACGCCAAGGCATAGAGCACCGCGCGGATCGTAGAGGTACGAATAACAACCAGGGCCAAGACCAGAATAATAATGGGTAAGAACAGATGCCCCCTCTCTTTTACCGTGGGCCACAATTTGGGTAAGTCCTTTTTGGGTAATCCTTGCAGGCCCTGGGATACGGCCCTCAAGTCTATTTGACAAAAGAGGCAGGCGTAATAAAGGAACCCGGGAATAAAAGCGGCGATCATGACTTGGTAATAGGGAAGGTTCACAAATTCGGCCAGGATAAAGGCCGCTGCCCCCATGATGGGCGGCATAATCTGCCCCCCGGTGGAAGCCGTGGCCTCTACCGCCCCCGCAAAGGTGGGGGAATACCCCAGCCGGCGCATCATGGGAATCGTAAAGGACCCGGTGGTCATCACGTTGGCAATGGCGCTTCCGGAGATCATTCCGAAAAGGCAGCTGGCCCACGTGGCGACCTTGGCCGGCCCGCCTCGGGTGCCCCCGGCAACGGCGTTCGCCAGATCAATGATAAATTTCCCGACGCCACTACTTTGGAAGAAGGCCCCGAAAAGCAGGAAGAGGTAGATATAGATAGTCATCACCATCAGGGGGGTGGTAAAGATGCCATCGGTGCTGTAAAAAAACCCGACCAACCTCTTCCACGAAAAACCCGAATGCCCCAGCAAACCCGGAAGGTAATTGCCAAAATAGCCATAGGCGATAAAGATAATGGCAATCACAAACATGGGCAGCCCGATGCTCCTTCGGGTAAGCTCCAGCACCGCCGCTAAAATGCCCACGCCAAAAATTAAGTCTATGGTTTCGGGGGTGGAACCGAGGGTCACCAGGAGGTCGTCATGGAACAGAAGAATATAGATGCACGGGGCTACGCCGCAGGCCATGAGCAGAATATCGATTCCTCCGGCCCGGCGCGTTTTTTTTGCCCCCCGATAAACCCAAAAACCCAGGATAAAAATGACGATCATAAAGATGCTCTGCTGCTTCCAGGGGTCGATCATGTAGAAGCCCAGGATAAAAATTTGGAAAGAGGCCAGGGCTATCCCCGTCAGGGTAAGGAAAATATTCCCGGGCCCTTTAAACGCTCCACTCGTCTCCTCTCGCACCATTAGACCCCCTTTACACTGTCCCCCCAATATCGCTCACGATCTTTGGAGGAAATGGGAAAATCATTCCTGAAGGCAGTTCAAAGTCCAACCTGTATTATTAGCCCCCTTCCTGGGGCGGTAAGGATGGGGAAAGCGTCCCCTGATGCTCCCCCTCTTATTCTGAAGAGCCCCTTCTTTCTTTTTATACTCTCAAAATCGAATGGCTTCGGGGCGGTATTCACCCCAGACTTCCCTTAATTGATCGCAAATTTCTCCGATCGTAGCATAGGTCTTTACCGCCTTTAGGATGGGAAGAACTAAGTTCTCATCGCTTGCGGCTGCTCTTTTAACCTCTGCCAAGGCGGAATGAACTTTGGCTGCATCTCTCTCCGCTTTGATTTTATTAAGCCTTTCTACCTGGCGGATGGCTGTTTGAGGGTTTGAGCGGAAAGTTTTGATGGCAACTTTTTCTTGCGTCTCGAACTTGTTCAAGCCTACGATGATGCGTTTCCCCTTCTCAATCTCTTTCTGTACCCGGTAGGCATTCTCATCAATCTCGTGCTGAATGAATCCGCTCTCTATAGCTGGGATGGCCCCCCCCATATTTTCGATTCTCTGCAAATAACGGTTGGCTTCCTCTTCAATTTTTGAGGTAAGGCTTTCTATAAAATAGGATCCGCCCAACGGGTCCACGGTTTTCGTAATCCCGCTCTCATAAGCGATGATTTGTTGCGTTCGAATGGCTAACTTCTCTGCTTCCTCGGTGGGAATGGCATAGGCTTCATCCATGGAGGAAGTCCGTAGAGACTGAGAACCCCCTAAGATGGCCGAGAGGGCCTCTATGGTAACTCGCACGATATTATTGAAAGGTTGCTGGGCAGTCAGATTTCCACCTAATGTCCCGCTATGATGCCGGAAAATCCAAGAACGCGGATCTTGGGCTTTAAATCTCTCTTTCACCAGGTTGGCCCACATCCTCCGCCCGGCTCTAAGTTTGGCAATTTCCTCAAAAAGTTCCATGCTGGCACAGAAATGAAGCCGAATCGTTGGGGCAATTTGATCAATCGGCACGCCCCTCTTTAGAGTTTCCTCTATGTAAGCAATGGCATTGGCATAGGTAAAAGCGATCTCTTGAACGGCGTTCGCCCCTGCGTCCCGAAAATGGTACCCGGAAACCATTAAAGGCTGCCAGCCGGGCAATTCCCGGGCACAGTATTCGATGGTATCCACGGCGAATTTGAGAGCCGGCTGGGGAGAAAAAATCTGGGTTCCTCGCACCGGGTATTCTTTCAATACATCGTTCTGGAGAATAATGCTACATCGCTGGGGGGAGACTCCTTGTTGTTCCATGACCGCCAGAAACCAAGCTAGAGCCAAGGGCCCGATCGAACAGGCACTCGTCCGGATATGTCGAACCCGGTCTAAGGGGATTCCATCAAAAATAATCTCCATATCCCGGAGAGAGTCGATGGCTACTCCAATTTTGCCCACTTCTCCTCGGGCCAAAGGATGGTCAGAATCCAGGCCGATCTGGGTGGGCAGATCAAGGGCTATCGAAAACCCCGTGCCTCCTTGGGCGAGGATGAATTTATACCTTTCATTGGCCTCCTCTGCTGAACCGAATCCAGCATATTGCCCCATGACCCAGAGATCTTGGCGGTACATTTCCGGATCAATTCCGCGGGTATATGGATACTGACCGGGTTCTCCAAGATCTCGGTCGTACTGAAATCCTATTTCTTCTAAGTCCTTCGGGGTGTAAACCCTTTTCACGAGAATCTCCGATGTGGTGGTAACAGTTTTTCCCGCGGCCATTTCAGAAACTCCTTTTTATATACCCAGTGATTCTCCCACCAGAATAACCGTGATGCGGCCTTTTTCTCTTGGAAATTCGGTTATGGTGATGGTGCCGCAAATGCGATCCACAGATCGGCAATCCATACAGGTACCTGTATTGGCACAGGGCACCTTCCATCCCCGACGCCTTGCGTGGAGGGGAGCGACTTGGTTTCGAATTCGCTTTACCCCTTGTTCTAAATCGTCCACAATTTTATTAATGCCGGCCACGACAATCACTTTCTTTGGTCCGAAGGTCAGGGCAGCCAAGCGATTGCCGATCCCATCGATGTTGACTAATTTTCCATCCCTGGTGAGGGCATTGGTGCTGCACAGGAAGACATCAGAGAGAAGGCTTTCCCGCCGCAGTCGGAACATTTCCTCCGCGGAGACTCCCGACCGGCCCCGGTCGAGGAACTGGTAATGCCCTTCCTTCAAAACCTCTTTGATCTTCAACTCATCCAAAGTTAGAGATCCACCATAACCAACGCTGGAGCCGGCAGGGATCATCGACAAGACTTTCTTTAAAGCCTCTTCCCGATTGGATACGTAAAAAGCGTCGATCTGATTCTTTTTGAGGGCTTGAAGAACTTCCTGGACGAGGACTTGCTGCAGCTCTTCCCGAGCTTTCTGAAGAATGGCCATGTCTGAGTTCATCAAATTACCCTTCCTTCCCGCAGTTCACTGATTTGCTCTTGGCCAAAGCCCAGAAGATTTTCTAATATTTCTTCGGTATGCTCGCCCAGACGAGGGGCCGTTTGGGGGCTGGTCTCCGGGGCGGCAGAAAGCTTAACCGGAGATCCCACGATTTTCTTTTTCCCCCCCCCGGGTCTTCTATATCGAGAATCATCTTCCGGGCCTTAAGTTGAGGGCACTCCACTAATTCCTTGGCCGTCTGGGAAGGCCCCACCGGAACTCCCTGTTTCAGAAGATGTTGCATGGCTTCATCGTTCGTCCTCTGGCCAAACCATTCATCCAGTATGGGCTTCAAAAAACTATCGAAATTTTTCCCCCGAAGAACCCCGGAAGAGCACAAGGGATGCTTGATCAAGTCCTCCCTTGCGAGGGCCTTACAAAATCGGACCCACATGTCTTCCGTCGGCACGATAAGAGCGACGTAACCGTCCTTAGTCTTAAAAGCGCATTGAGGAGCTTGCAGGCGCGGCTGATCCCTGCCGGGAATCTCTCCGTTGTAAGAATGAATTAAAACCGCCCCTTCATTGAGGGCGGTCATGCAATCATACATGGCGATATCCACGTATTGACCCAACCCCGTCTTGTCTCTCATCCTCAAAGCCATAACAATCCCATAGGCCGCTACCATAGGGGTATAAATATCAGCCAAGGGAACGCCCAAAAATAAAGGAGGACCCTCTTTTTCCCCCACATTGTGCATCAATCCCCCCATGGCCTGAAACACGATGTCGAAACCGGGGCGATCCCAATAAGGACCCCTTAAGGTTTCCATCCTTCCGAAACCGCTCAGGGTAGCGTAAATGATCCCCGGATTGATCTCCTGTAGGACCTGGTAGGGAAATCCCAGCCTCTCCAGGGTCCCCGGTCGAAGATTCTCCACGATAACATCGGACTTCTGGATGAGGGCGTGGAAGATTTCTTTCCCCTGCTCCTGCTTGAGATCCAAAGTTAGGCTTTTTTTATTTCGATTAAAACGCATGAATCCGCCGCTTGACTTTTCTCCTTTCTGGTTGACGGCAAAAGGGGCAAGAGATCGTCGGGGATCCCCCGTCCCGGGAGGTTCGATCTTGATAACTTCCGCCCCGGCATCGGCCAAGAGCATGGTGCAATAGGGGCCTGTAATATACTGCTCTAAGCCTAAAATTCGAACTCCTGTAAGAGGTCTAATTTTCTCTTCCACCTCATTCCTCCTCCGTAAGAAGATTTTTCAAAGTTATTCGCTTTTAACGTTTTAAAATAATGACTGTGGATGCCCCTGTATCTTGGGCCACGAATCCTCCAGAACAGTGAGCTAAGCCGGCTTTCGCCCCTTGCACTTGCCTAAGCCCTGCTTCTCCGCGCAGCTGCCAAACCAGCTCACAGGCCTGAGCAACCCCCTCTCTCTCTCCTTCCTTTTTATTTTTTTCCATGACCTCCTCCGGAAATTACAGATTATTCTTTTCATACTAAATCAAAAGAAATCTCCAATCATTCACAATCTGATCGACCGATTTCAACACTTTTACTGAATTCCTGTTCCTTAAAGATACACCGGCTACTAAGCAATTGATCAACGTGACAGTGCTAGAAAAAGAATTGAAATAGGTTGAGGATTTATGCCCCGCGATTAACACGAGATCGGATATTTGTCCGATTGGCGAAACCGGATTATCCGTAATTGCCATAATTTTGCATCCAACCTTTTTGCCATGCCTCAAAATATCCAGTGTCGACGAAGAATATCTGGGGAAACTAATCCCAATGAGGAGATCTCTGCTTCCATAGTTTATGAGCTGGTTGGGTAGATTTCCCAAACTTATCTCTAAAAGATCACAGTTTTTTCGCACCTGCCCAATGAAAAAGCAAAGCAGATAAGCGAGAGAATGAGAACTGCGAAAACCCGTAAAGCCAATCCTTTTAGCCCTGATGATTTCCTCGACTGCTCGGTTTAAGATTTCTTTGCTGTTGGCCTTTTGAGTTTCGCTGAGGTTTTGGATGTCCATGGCGAAGATTTCAGAGTAAATATCCCACCCTCGGTCTTTGGCGATTGCCTTTTGCAAAGCTTGCGGAGGTGATATCTCTTTTTTAATCCAGCTCTGTAAGTCTTTTTGCAAATCCACATAACCCCCATAGCCTATGGAACGCGAAAATCGGACAATGGTCGCTTGGCTTGCTTTAACCTGGTTGGCTAATTGGGCTGCAGATAGGAATGCGGCTTCGGGGCCTTGGGAGAGAAGGAAGTCGGCAACCTTTTTTTGCTGCTTGGTTAGGAACTGATAGCTTTTCTGCAGTCTCTCCGCTAGCACTGAGTTCCTTCCCTTGGGGAATTTTAGGAAAGCCCGGTGATTGGCAAAATGAAATTTTTATTTCATGATTATTTTTTAATTGAAACATATAAATCATAATTTCAAAAAGCTGTCAAGAAAATTTTTTGGGTCTTTCCTAAATTTGTTGTTGCAATGGAGAGTTAAATAGGTGTTTTAAGATATTGGGCAATCTGGAAGAGTTTCCAGTGCTTGAGTTGACCTTGGCGGGTTTTGAACCTTTGGCGGACCTTTTCAATTTGGCGCCAGCTTTTCGTAGAGATCAGAAAAAAGAATTGAATGAAAAGGAAATGTTTTTTTTAAAGGAGGGGGTCATTTTCCTGGGGCACAAAGGTTAATTTTGGGCTTGACAAACCGGCTACTTATTATAATTTTGTAAAAGACCCATGAAAATCTTATAAAAATACGAGAGAAGGAATTTATTATCTGCGTCCTTAAGAGGAGACATTGATGGACCCCCTGCGCATCGGAATCGTTGGAGCTCAATTCGTCGCTCACCTTCATATGCAAAATTACGCTCGCTTACGCGGATGGAAGATCGCCATCCCGGCGGTGGCTTCCCGGACCCGGGCCCGGGCGGATGAATTGGCTAAAAAATACCGCATTCCCGAAGTTGCCGATGACTTCCGCCGCCTTCTGGATCGGAAGGACATTGATGTGGTAGACCTTTGCGTGCCTACCGACCTGCACCATGAGTTTATTATTCAAGCGGCCCAGGCCGGGAAACACGTAATCTGCGAAAAACCTTTGACCGGTTATTTCGGCCAAGACCGACCTGAAGAACGAATCGGGTTCTCCGTGGATCGGACGACCATGTTGCAAGAAGCCCTGGCGAACTGTGAGGCGGTGGCGGCAGCGCTTAAGGGGAGCAAAGTTAGATTTTGCTACGCTGAAAACTGGGTTTATGCTCCCCCTGTGGCCAAACTGAAAAAATTGATCCAGGTCAGTCAGGGGACGATCTTGGACATCCGGGCCGAAGAGAGCCACTCCGGTTCGCATGCGGCTTACTCCCGCCAATGGAAGACTTCAGGCGGTGGCGCCCTGTTGAGACTGGGAGCGCATCCCGTATCGGCGGTTTTGCATCTTAAACATTTTGAGGGAATGTTGAAGACGGGGCGCGGGGTTCAACTCCAATCCGTCACCGCCGAAGTGGGCCAGCATACCAAGGTCGAATCTTTCAAAAAAGAACGACAAAAATGGATCGTCAGCTCCTGGGACGATGTAGAGGACTGGGCGACCATGATCATGAATTTTAAGGACGGCTCCCAGGCAGTGATCACCGCCTCGGATGGAGTCCTGGGAGGAGTACGCAATACTATGACCGTTTATCTGTCCAACGCCGTGGTTCAGGTGAATATCAATCCGAATGATACGGTCATGGCCTACGCTCCATCCCCGCATATCTTCGGTGAAGAGTATATCGCCGAAAAATTAGAGACCAAAGCCGGATGGAATTTTGCCAGCCCGGATGAAGACTGGGTGCGCGGGTATCCGCAAGAGTTGGAGGATTTTGTGGAATGCCTCCTCACCGGCCGGGAACCCGATTCCGGATTAGACCTGGCTTGCCAGACCGTAGAGGCCATTTATGCCGCCTACCTGTCAGCAGAAAAAGGTAAGCGGGTTATGCTTGAAAAGAGACCGCCTTTAACCGCCTGATCTCACGATTCCCTTACCTCACCTCCGGGCATACGTCCCAAGGTGCAAGGCCAGGGGAAAAATATAGGATGATGAGGGATGCAATGGAATTTTTGTTGTCACCGCTAAAAATTGGAAAAAAGGTAGCTCCCAATCGGATCGTCAATCAACCCATGGAAGGCAACGATGCGGATGAGGTCGGGAATCCCACGGAGTTAACCTGCGAACGATATCGGAACCTGGCCGAAGGCGGAGCGGGAATCATCTTCCTCGAAGCCCTGACTATAACCCAGGAAAGCCGGGCCAGGAAAAATCAATTAGGAATTTACGAAAAGACCGCCCCCCGCCTGGAAAAACTCATCCAGGAGATGAAAGGAATTAACCCTGAGTCTTTGATCCTCTTGCAGATTACTCATTCCGGGAGACTGAGCGTGGCGGACTTTTCCAGGGTGGTAACTGTCTATCCTTCAGAAGATCCCCATGTTCATGTTCTTTCTACGGAAGAGATAGAAAAAATCAGTGATGCGTTCGTAAAAGCTGCGGTGATTGCTCAACAGGTAGGAGCAGATGGGATTGACTTCAAACAGTGCCACGGATATTTGTGCGCTGAAATGTTGCGTCCGGCCAACACCCGCAAGGATCGGTTCGGCGGCAGCTTTGAAAATCGAACCCATTTTTTTACGGAGACCGCCAAGAAGATGATAAGCGCCGTGGGCAATAACTCTTTTCTCCTGGGCGTGCGTTTCTCCGTATACGAAGGGATTCCCGGGGGCTTTGGTACATCCGGCCCGCAAGAAGTTATGGAGGATTTATCTGAACCTCTGGCCTTCGCCCGGCTCGTGGAGAAGGCTGGGTTCGACTACCTCAACGTTTCCGCCGGTATTCCCGCCATTACCCCTGAAATTGTCCGCCCCTCGAAGAATTATCCTGAGGGCGTTTACCGCCATTTCGGGTGGGCCAGAGAGATTAAAAAAGCCGTAAACATTCCTGTAATTGGATCGGGGTATAGCTATCTCAGGGATGGAGACAATGATTTAAAGGACCTCGATCCTAAAAGACGCAGTTTTACCTATTGGGCGGAAAAAAACATTGGTCAGGGTGTTTGCGACTTTGTCGGCCTCGGTCGGCAGTCTCTGGCTGACCCTCTTTTTGCTAAAAAAATTCTTTTAGGAAAAACCTCGGAGATCAATTACTGCCTGACCTGCGGCGGCTGCTCCATCCAACTCCGTTCCCAGGTACAGACAGGCTGCGTCGTCTTTTCTGAATTTTATAAAAAGATTCTGAAAGAAATTCAAAAAAAACAGCGTAATGATATTTCTCGCCTGTAGCCTTCCGCCTCTGGCCGATTGTCCCGCGCCCACCTCCTATTCCCTATTTTATAGGCGGCTGATCTTACCCTCCCACATGGCCTCGAAGAGAGCCAGACATTCCTCCTTGGACATGGGCCGGGGATTATTGGCCCTCGGGTATTTGGTGATGCAGATTTCGGCCATCTTGTACACATCCTCGTGCTGGAAGCCCATCTCTTTCAGGCTCACCGGCATTTTCACATCGGCAATCAAATCATAAACCGTCTCCACTGCTCGTTGCCCGGCCGCCCGCGGGGCGAGGGATTCTGTGTGCTCACCCATGGCCCGGGCAATAAGGGCCAGTTTGTTCTCGATCACTGGAAGGTTGAAAGCCATAGTATAAGGCAAGCTGACGCCGCAGCCAATTCCATGGGCTACGGGTTGAAACTGGGCCAGGACATAAGAGATGCTGTGAGAATACAATCCCCCCGTGCCCGTCATAGAGATCATGGAAAGGGTGGAAGCCATGGACATGTAATAGCGGGCTTCCAGGTCCTGACCATTAAAGGTGGCCCGGCGGAGGTATTGGGCAATGAGCTCAATGCCGCCGATAGCTAAACAGTCATAGAACGGATTGGCCAATTTGTTCATCAGGCTTTCAGCAGCATGGGAGAGAGCATCAATGCCGGTGGAAGCTGTAATTTTGGGGGGCATGGATAGAGTGAGCCCCGGGTCCACGATGGCAAATTCCGCGTAGGCATAAGGGGAACCCATGAAATACTTATCCTTACCCGCCGAGGCCACGAAGAACATGGAGACTTCGCTTCCGGTTCCTGAGGTAGTCGGGATGAGGATCTTTTTCAACGCTGGCTTGGTGACAACTTTCTTACTCATCATCTCGAAGGGGGCCTGTTCGTTGGTAGCCACGAGGGAGGTCAGCTTGGCCATGTCCATGGAGCTTCCCCCGCCCAGGCCGATCACCAGGTCGAATTTTTTCTTTCGGACCATGTCATAAAGGGCATCGGCCGTCTCCATATGCGGTTCAGGGTCTACCTTCCCGAAAATTTCGACCTTCAGGCCTTCCTTTTCCAGATCCCCTTTAACCAAATCCGCATAACCTAACTGGACCATAACTTCATCCGTAACCAAAATCACCTGAGTGCCCCCGAGTTTTTTGGCCTGCTCCCCGACTTTTTGAATCGTATTAAATCCGAAGAGGATGCCGTTGGGCGGCAGAATACCGGTGGTCTGGAAGACAAACTCCCGCTTCAGGTGCGCAGGAGCCTCATAATCCAATTTTGCGTGGGACATAAGAATTCTCCTTTCTTGGATATTGTTTCCAAAATTTTCAAGAAGTGAATAACAAGTGGATAAATAAAAAACAGGGGTTTTTTTCTGTAACCCTGGGCCAAAATACCTTTTTAGCGATTTAAAGTCAAGGCCTACGGTCTCGCCCCTGAAATTCCGCCATAAGGACGACAGGAGGGATGAGGGGAGGGGGTTTTAAAAGTTTTGAAAAACAGCGGCGTGCTTCTTATGGAAAAAGGAATACCCGTTCGTTTTTCTCAGGGGATTTGAAGGAGAAGAGGGGGAA
>JAHJQK010000172.1 GCA_018819135.1 Pseudomonadota bacterium
CGCTGCTCGGCGAGCATACTTCTGAAATTCTCAAAGAGTTAGGATACAGCCAGCAGGAGATTCAGGAGCTATTGGACAAAGGGATTGCCCGTCAATATCAGGCCTGAAAATTTGAAATTTGACACTAAGAATTATAATAGGTGGGATAAATATTAATTTCTATTTATTCCGGAGAGATAAAATTTAGGGAGAAATTATGGGGCGAAACAACAATCGGTCTTTTGGCGTCATAAGTCTATTGGGATTGGTTCTATGGGTTTTTGTCAGCTATGCCCCCCAACGGGCATGGGCTGAGAATCCAGATATCACCGAAGCCGGTGACATCTTGCAGATCGTCCTTCCGGCCACGGCAGGGGTAGCGACCCTGTTCGAAAAAGACTGGGAGGGGACCAAACAGTTTACTAAATCTTTGGGCACTGCCTTGGCCACAACTCACGCGATGAAGGTAACCTTCAGAAAATTGGGGCCCGGGGAATCGGACAAATACTCCTTCCCCTCAGGACATACGACGAGTGCCTTTTCGGGGGCTTCCTTTATCCATACGCGTTATGGGTACCTATGGGGAATTCCCGCTTACCTCGCCGCTGCTTTTGTGGTATATAGTCGCGTCCAAGCCGATGCTCATTTCCTGGATGATGTGATTGCCGGGGCAAGCATTGCCATGCTCAGCAACTGGTATTGGGCCACGCCCTATTCTCCCCAAGTCGCGCTGACTCCCATGGCCGTTAAAGACGGATATGGGGTCCAGTTAAATGTCTTGGACACCCCCTTGACGAATCCAGCGGCCCGCAGCGAACCGGAGGTTGTTTCTTACCCTCGCTGGCGCTTCGAATTTTCCTTGAGAAGGGCTTATTTAAGCGAAAACAAAGTGACTGCCCCATCCGATACCGGCACCCAGTTCAGTCTGGATCATTTTGATAAGATTGATGACCCTACCACAACGGCAGCCGTAGGATTAGGTATTTCTTTGGATGATCGCCATGAGGTGAATTTATGGTTTGCCCCCTTCGAGTCCCAGGACCACGGGTATTTCAACACCCCCGTTTTATTTCAAAGCACGGTTTTTCCTACCAATACGGAAATTCGTTCTTCTTACCGGTTGTATGAGACCCGAATCCAATACGATTACAACCTGAACCCTTCAGGGCCTTGGATTGGGAAGGTTGGGGGTGCGCTTTCTGGCAAATGGGCAAAGGTCAAACTGGAGATGAAAAATGGGCCCCTGGCAGCCGAAGTTCAGAAGTGGGTTGTCCTCCCACTTCTCCATCTTCTGGGCGGGTACCAACTGACCCCCAAGCTGCTTATAACTGCGGACGCGAACTGGATCAGGATGGCCGCGAACCGGCATTTCGACGGAGGAATTTCGCTTCGATATCAACTCAATCGGCATTGGGATGTTGGCGGGGGCTATCGATTTTATAGTACTAAGTTTGATGCCGGCGCGATTGAAAATGAAGTTACTTATCAGATCGCTTTTTTTTCGATGGGATATACGTTTTGATTTTTTCCCGAATAAAATCGCTTTTGAGCCCGGTTATACGGTGCTAACGAGCACCCTTCAATCGTCAGTTGGACACGAAACCCTGGTGTTAGGGATTAATATAATATTTCTCCATTGCTCCCCGGTATTTATCCATGAGCTCGGTGTTTAAACCTAATGGCGGTTGGGCGTCAACGGGAAGAAGTGTCTTGTAAGGCCTTTTCGCCCTCAGTTCGGCAAACTCCCCCTGAATTTTTGCCAGCACCTCCGGATTCATGAGGAGATCAAAGGCAGAAAGGGCGAGGACTTTTGCCCCTGCTGTCAACCCTTTATGAGCGATCGAAGAGTTGGCCGCGGCTACCACTGTCCAGTGATGAGAAGGAGAGCCAGGGACTCGCACCGGGAATCGCATGCCAACCGTGGGAGCAATTAGAGTAACGTCCCCCACATCACTGGAGCCGCCCCTTAAGGGTTCGGATTCTGGAGAAGTCAACTTGAGGGGATAGTCCATTCCAATAACTGAATAGCCAGCCTCGGTCTGTATCGCCCTGGCAAAAGCCTCCTCTTCTTCCGTGTAAGCGGGTTTCCCTACGGCTTTGATATTTTCAAAAACGAGTTCGGCCAGGTGTTTATTCGGAAACCGCTGGTGGATGGCGCCGATGGTCTTAACCTCGTAGGTGGTTTGGGTCATCAAGGCTGCCCCTTGCGCGCAGTCCAGGGCCCACTTAAAGTTATTCTCCACATTCTCGTCCAGGTCCCGGATGTAATACCAGGTTGAAGCCCGGTCCGGGACCACGTTGGGTGCTTCTCCTCCCTCCAGGGTGACCCAGTGAGTCCTCTGAGTCGTGGGCAAATGTTCCCGCATCCGCTCCGTTCCCGCGTGCATGAGTTCAACGGCATCAGCCGCACTCCTGCCCATCCAGGGGAAGGAACCCGCATGAGCGGTTTTTCCCTTGAAAGTCACAATAAAAGAATACATGGCGGTGCCTTCCATTCCATAGGTCACCTGGAAGGCACTGTCGCCATGGCAGTCCAAAACCACATCTACTCCCTGGAACAAACCTGCCTGAACCATGAAGGGGCGGGGGGTTAGAATTTCTTCCGCCGGCGAGCCAAAGAGCTTTAAGGTCCCGCTCAACCCTTTCTTTTCCATGACCTCTTTGAGCGTAATGACGGCTAAAGCCTGGGCAGTACACATCGTATTGTGGCTGCACCCGTGGCCGGGCGCGCCCGGAACAAGTGGTTCTTTTTTAGGAACGCCGGCCTTTTGCGAAAGCATGGGCAGAGCATCAAATTCTCCGAGGAAGCCAATAGTCGGTTGGCCGCTTCCATGGCTCCAGGTCGCTATAAAAGCCGTGGGCATCCCGGCTACCCCCCGGTCCACTCGGAAACCGGCAGTCTCAAGTATGTCCGCCAGAAGTTTGGCTGATCGGTATTCTTCCAGCCCTAATTCGGCATAACTCCATATGGCATCCGAAATTCTCCAGATTTTTTCCTGCCGTCCCTCCACGGATTTAGCAATGGCTAATTTGTCAGAATTCATCTCATCTTCTCCTTTGGTAAAGAATATAGTATAAAAAACAGGATCATCTCCAAATTAGTTGAGAGCCAAAGAGTTGGCCTATTTAAAATGGCAAGTAATTTCAGGGTCCCGGAAGAAAAGTCATCTTGCTTGCAATCATGAGGCACATATCTCTCCCTCCCTGTGACGGAGGGGTTCTGCTATTTCTCCGAAGCTTTCTTATCACGCCCCCGCTGCGGATTGCGGAAGTCAAGCAGGGGGTTTATAGAAAGCGGATATCCCGCCGATGCTTGCGGCGCAATCTAACTTTCCTTCCGGGCCCTGGGCAGGCTTTCATTAAAAATGGGATCAACTAATTTGGAGATGAATCCAAAATCATATTATTTGCCTACCGGCGATAAGCGACCAGCTGATAGCTATCTAAAAAAGGCGATTTAAAAATATTGCTCAGTTTAGGAGCTATTAAATCGGGCTTTAAAATAGGATATTTTGGGGGAAAAGTAAATCCCGCAGTCATGTTTCTCTTTCTTTTTTAGGGAAACTGCGCCAAAATGGAAGAAATTTTAAGGGAGGGTTTGATGAAATTATTTAAAATTACGTTCGTTTTGGTTTTATCCCTATTGTTTATAACTTCTACCACGGCAGAGATGAAAGATAAAAAGTTTACTCCAAAGGAGATTAGGAAAATGTCTGAAACAAACGCGGTAATTGAATTGTATAGGAATTTCCTTATTGGACACAGATGAACACAGATTTTCAGGATATTAAATGCAAAAAAATAAATATTTGTGAATATCTGTGGAAATCTGTGTCCAAATTAATTTAAACCAAATTTGGAAACATCGAGTTAAAAATTTTCCCCGATGTGGCGCCGAATCATGTGAACAATTTTATCGAGCTGGGCAAAAAGGGCTTTTATGATGGGACGATTTTTCACCGGGTGATCCCAGGGTTTATGATTCAAGGGGGGGACCCCAATACCAAAAATCCCGATCGCTCCCAACATGGAATGGGCGGCCCCGGGTACGCGGTCAAAGCGGAGTTTAATGAAAAACCCCATAGGCGGGGGACCCTTTCCATGGCCCGGGCGGCAAATCCAGATAGCGCCGGTTCCCAGTTTTTCATTTGCGTTGCCGATGCTCCATTTCTGAATAAGCAATACACGGCTTTCGGGGAAGTTGTGGCCGGGATGGAGGTGGCCGACAAGATCGTCAGCCAGCCAAGGGATAAACGCGACAACCCCAATGATAGGATTGAGATGAAGGTGAAGATAATAGAGGCTCAACAGAATCATTTTTCTCCTTGGCCATCGCCAAAGCTCGCAGTTCTTTTCTCTAAATTTTTTTCCCCTGGGCTATTAAGAAATAAGAATGGAGACTCGCTGAAAAAGAATGGCCGACCCGTTCATTATCCAGGTTAGCGAAAAGGAAATAAAAAAAGAGAGGGAAAAAGCCAGGGCCCTGCGCCAGACCCGCTGGTGGAAACAGCATCTGGCCCGGGGTCTATGCCATTATTGCCGGCGCCATCTCCCGCCTGCGGAATTGTCCATGGACCATATCGTTCCGATTATACGTGGCGGCAAGACCACCAGGGGAAACGTAGTCACGGTTTGCAAAGTGTGCAACAACAAAAAGAAATACCTTCTTCCCATGGAATGGGAAGCGTACCTTCAGAATTCACTTGGGCAAGATCAGGATGAATGAAAATCCTTCGAAGCGCTTGATTACGGAAATATCCTGCCTACGGTAGGAAGAATGCGGGAGAAGAAGGAAAATTAGGTAAAAAAATTGGGTGGCAGATGTAAGATGGCATTGACTTTCCAGCAGCATAATAATAAAGTCATGCCAAGAAATGAATTAAATAATTGATCCCTCTTAAAGGAATAAGTTACCTCAGGTGATTTTGGACAGGATATCCTTGATTCAGCAGGAGGGGAAACCTGCTTAGCCTGTTATGCAGAAGGAGAAAAGGGGATGAGAACATCAGAGGTTGGGATAAAAAAGGGGAAGGCCTCCGCAGAAGGCGGGGAAAAGAGGCAGGGCGTGCGGGAAGCATACACGAGTTTTGGTAAGGAAGTGAAAGTCTTTTATGGACCCGGGGACCTGCCAGGGTTCGATCCCCAGCGCGATCTGGGCGATCCAGGAACCTATCCCTTCGCCCGGGGGATCTACCCCACCATGTACCGCAACCAGCTCTGGACCATGCGGCCTTATGCTGGGATGGCCACTGGTGAGGAGACCAATAAGCGGTTCAAGTTCCTGCTCAAGAGCGGGCAAACCGGATTGAGCCTGGCCTTCGATCTTCCAACCCAGTTGGGAATGGACTCGGATGATCCTCAAGGCAAGTATGATGTAGGAAAGCTCGGGGTTGCCGTTGATACTCTTGATGACATGGAGCGGATTTTTGAGGGCATTCCTTTAGACCGAATGAGCACCTCTTTCACAATCAACTCCACGGCGGCGGTCATCCTCGCCATGTATGTCCTGGTGGCCAAGAAACAAGGGGCGGCTCCAGATCAACTGCGCGGGACGGTCCAGAATGACATCCTGAAAGAATATGTGGCCAGGGGAACCTGGATCTTTCCGCCCAAGCCGGCGATGCGTTTAATCGCCGATACGATCGAGTATTGCATCAACAATATCACCCGTTTTAACCCCATTAGCGTCTCAGCCACCCACCTATGCGAGTACGGAGCCAAGGCTGAGCAGTCTGTTTCCCTGCCGTTTCTCAACGCCTTAGCCTACATTGACGGGGTACTGAAACGGGGCTATTCCATCGACCAAGTAGCTCCCCTGGTTGTATTCCACATGGCCGTGGGTGGGAGAAACTTTCATCTCTTCGAAGACGTGGCCAAGCTGCGGGCGGGCCGGCGGCTCTGGGCCAGGATCATGAAGGAGCGGTATGGAGCGCAGAACCCCGAATCCATGCGCCTGAAGTTCTCCACCGGGGCACTGGGCGGAGGAATGACTGCGGCCGAACCATTGAACAACATTGCCCGGGCGGCTTATTTTGGCCTGGCTGCAGTATTGGCCGGGACGCGCTCCCTGAACATGGCCTGTTTTGATGAGGCCTATGCCATCCCCACAGACCTGGCCATTCGTACTTCTTTACGGGTACAGCAAATTTTAGCCTATGAAACCGGGGTAACGGATACCGTGGACCCCCTTGCTGGATCATATTACGTAGAGTCCTTGACCAATCAAATGGAAGAGCAGATGCGCAAGACCATGGGTGAGATCGAGAACCGGGGGGGAATCGTCAAAGCCATAGAGGAGGGCACATTACAAAGAGATTTGGCCAAGCAAAGCTACGAACTTCAGGAGAGGATCTCCCGGGGAGAAAAAGTGTTGGTGGGTGTCAATCGTTTCACCTCTCAGGAAGAGGAAAAACCACTTGAGATCTACCGGGCAGACGCGAAAATCCGGGAGGCTCAGATCGCCAGGCTGCAAGCGGTGAAAGCCCGTCGAGATTCTAAGAAGGTGCAGGAAACGCTTTCCAGACTCGGCCGGGCAGCCCAGAACGATGAAAATATCTTTCCGGCGCTTTTCCCGGCCGTGGAAGCGCGGGCCACTATCGGAGAAATCACGGCCACCTTGAAGCAGGTATTCGGGGAATACCAGGAGCCAAGAACAGTTTAATCAAGGAGTCAGGCATGGAAAAGGGAAGGCCGATAAGGGTTTTGATAGCCAAGGCGGGTTTGGACGGGCATGATGTCGGCGCTAAGGTAGTGATCCAGAGGCTGCGCAACGCCGGGATGGAGGTCCTTTATACCGGCCTAAGGCAGAACATGGAGCAGATCGTCTCGGCGGCAATGCAGGAGGACGTCGATGTCCTCGGGTTAAGCATCCTCTCCGGGTCCCATCTGGAATTGGGCCAGGAATTGATGGCCCTGTTGAGAGCCAAAGGGATAGAGGACATCCTGGTCTTGGTCGGGGGGATCATTCCTAGAGAGGATATCCCATTGTTAAAGGCCCAAGGAATCGATGGCGTTTTCCCGGTGCACTCTACGCTGGAGGAAATTGAGCAATTCATTGGTGAGCAAGTCTCCGGCAAGAGGGAGGAAACATTGACCAAGGAAGAAAGATCAGAATGAGTAAACCACTTTCAGGCATCCGCATACTGGATTTATCCCAGCTTTTAGCTGGACCGTATGGAACGATGATAATGGCCGATCTCGGCGCTGAGGTGATCAAGATTGAAAAACCAGGCGCGGGGGACATTGGACGGGGAATGCCACCCCATTTCTTCCAGGGGGAAAGCGTTTATTTCATCAGCATCAACCGCAACAAGAAATCCATGACCTTGGACTTGAAAGTCAAAGAAGGCCTGGAGATCTTCTATCGCTTGGTCAGCGAGTCTGATGTTGTCTTTGACAATTTTCGACCGGGGGTTTTGGAAAAACTGAGGATCGATTACGAGACCTTGAAAGGGATCAACCCCCGGATCATTTGCTGTTCCGTATCTGGATATGGGCAGACCGGGCCATTCAAAGACCGGCCGGCTTTCGACCTGATCGTTCAGGCTCGCGGCGGGATTATGAGCTACACGGGGGAGCCTGGAAAAATGCCTGTCCGCATGGGGGCTCCCATGGGGGACCTGGCCGGGGGCCTATTTTCCGTTCATGGAGTCCTGGCGGCGCTCTATCAGCGGGAGAAAACAGGCACGGGGCAACGGATCGACCTCAGCCTCCTCGATTGTCAGATCGCTCTTTTAATCTACCGGGGTCTTTATAACCTGTACGCCGGCGAGATTGCTGAACCCGTTGGGTCCGGGCATGTCTCCGCCATTCCCATCAGGGCCTTCAGGACAAAAACTTTTTCCATCGTCATCGATGCCAACACGGATAAGTTTTTTCAGGAGCTGTGCGACGGGGTGGACCGGAAGGAGCTATCATCCGATCCCCGTTTTTTAACCCGAGCCGACCGCCTGAAAAACAAAGAAGCACTCTACGCTATCCTGGAAGAAGTTTTTTTACAGAGAAGCGGAGAAGAGTGGCTGGAGCGGATGGAAGGCCGTGTTCCCGTTGGACCGATCAATTCAGTAGATAAGGCCCTGAGCGATCCGCAGATTCTTTCCCGGGATATGGTTGTGGAAACCACCCATCGTTCGGGGGAAAAGATGAAGCTTTTAGGAAACCCCATTAAAATGTCCCAGGCAGGAAAGGGGATTTTTAGCCCCCCTCCGGCTTTGGGGGAGCACACGGACCAAATTCTCAGAGAACTCCTGAATTTCCCAGCAGCGGAAATTCAGCGGCTTCGGGATAAAAAAATTATATAGGAGGTGAATCATGAAAAGGCTTTTTTATGTTTTGGCCATAGGGGGAATTATTCTCATTCTCGCAAGTCCTGTCCTTCTCCAGGCGGCGGGAGAAAAACACGGCATTTCTTTGATAGCTCCGCCACAGGTCCAAGTCTTGCAGATTGAATATTACTTAAAAGTTATTAGAGACTGTTACGAAAAAAATTAAAACATGGTTTTTAGAAATCAAAAGTCAGCTGAGTATAGAGACTTTTCATTAACCTTTGGGCTTTAGCTTTTGTGTTAGTTTTCATACCGGCAAATAAAAGGAGTACCTGGCTTGCGTCTGATAGATGTCCAAGAATCCTGGCGATTTTTAAACTGTTGATAAAGAACCGATTCAGATAGAGTTTGTTTTTATCATTCTCGAAACCCCTTTCCACCTGGGGGCGAATCTGTTGCAGCAATTTTTGAGCGACCTGGGCATGAAGAGGAATGATCCCAAAACGGTGTTCATCCACCAAAGGATTGATCGACACTTCCTGATAACAGGAGGCAGTAAACGGGCAAAACCGACAAGCCACCCGATCGGTTGGACCAATGTAACAATGGACTTTTAAATCTGGATCGTAGCCATCCCAAGATAACGGGATGCCCTCTGGGCATTCGGGGCAACCAGAATCCGCGTATGGTCCTGGGGGAAACATATTATCCCGAACCTTGGTTAGGACCGCCGTATGGCATTTCTCTCGTAATTCTTTCTTCTGGTTACTGCCGAGGTAGCCCATGTCTGCCACGACGATGTCAATAGAAAGAGCGAATTCATCTTGGCTTTTTTGAATCATGGGTTTGAGAAAATACCCTTCAAAAACATTTGCTGGTTCCATGAAACTTACAAGAGGGACTAAACGATTTGAATCTTTTATTTCCAATAGTTATAATTTTTTTCGTAACAGTCTCTACTAGTTTATTTACTGGCAATTGTACAATGGTCTCCGATGAAGGCCGGGTTCTACACCATTTTAGCCACGGTAGTCATGGCCATGATGCGCAAGAACACACGCCTTAATCGCCGGAAACTGGTATCGGCTTTACGCAAGGGAGCAACCGGGGCCCTGCAGGTAGCGGCGGTTTGTGCCTGCGCCGGGATTGTGATCAGCATTGTCTCCATTACTGGACTCGGCCTTACTTTCTCTTCCATTTTGATTCAATTGGCCCATGGGGATCTTTTCCTGCTTCTGGTTCTGTCCATGATCGCTTCGCTGATTCTGGGCATGGGCCTTCCCGCTACTCCCTGCTATATCATCCTGGCCGTGCTGGCCGCGCCGGCCATCGTGGAAATGAAAATTTCACCTCTGGCGGCTCATCTCTTTGTTTTTTATTTTGGCTGTATCTCCGCCATCACCCCGCCCGTGGCGGTGGCGGCTTATGCCGGAGCCGCCATAGCCGGATCGGACCCCATGCGGACGGGGTATACAGCCTGGCGCTTAGGGCTGGCGGCCTTCATCGTCCCTTTTATGTTTATTTACGGGCCTCCCCTGATCATGGTCGGGACGGTCTTGGAAATCATCCAGGCCTCGGTCACCGCCCTGATCGGGGTTGCCTTCTTAGCCGCTTCCATCCAGGGGTTTACCCTCACGAGACTCGTCCCGGCCGAGCGGATTTTCCTTTTCATCGCTGCCCTCCTCCTGATCAAGGCTGGTTGGATGACCGATTTAGCCGGGATCGCGATCGGGGTAACCATTGCCGGTGTCCATATAGCGCGATACCGGAAAGAGCGCCAGCCAAGGAGAAGCGGCGAGGTTGCGGTACCCGGAAGCCGGTAGGAGGAATTTCATGACATCATCGCCCCCCCCGGGGGCAGTTCTGCGAAAAATTCTTCAAGATCCAGAGATATTAATCGCTCCGGGAGCTCACAATGCCTTCACCGCTAAAATAATCGAACAGGCCGGGTTTAAGGCAGTTTACATGACCGGTTCAGGGGCGGCCATGGACATCCTGGGTTTGCCCGATTTGGGATTCCTTACCATGAGCGAGATGGTGGCGCATGCCAGAAATATTGTCCAGGCCACCACCCTCCCGGTGATCGCGGATGCCGATACTGGGTACGGTAACGCCCTGAACGTTATGCGCACGGTGAGGGAATACGAGGGAGTGGGTGTGGCCGGTCTGCATATTGAAGACCAAGTTGCCCCGAAACGGTGCGGGCATTTTTCCGGGAAAGAAGTCATCTCCCAGGAAGAGATGATCGGTAAAATCAAAGCAGCCCTGGATTCCCGAAGAGATCAAGACTTAGTGGTCATTGCCCGCACGGATGCCCGCGCCGTAATAGGCCTGCAGGAAGCCATTGAACGGGGAGGGGCCTATGCCGAAGCCGGGGCGGACATGATCTTCGTGGATGCGCCGGAATCAGCCGAGGAGCTGGGTTTGATCGCCCGCTCCATCCCAGCGCCGCTGATGGCCAACCTGAGCGAGGGGGGAAAGACGCCCTTGCTCAGCGCCAAGGAGCTTCAGGATATGGGTTACAAACTGGTCATTTATCCGAGGTCGGCAGCTGGCGCCGCAGCCAAAGCCATCCAAGAGCTGATGGCTGTTTTGAAGCGCGACGGAACGACGGAAAAATATTTAGACCGAATCATCAGCTTTGAAGAAAGGAACCAAATTACCGGCCTCGCCTACTACCGCGAGCTGGAGAAAAAATACTTGCGGAAGGGTTCGCCACTTTCTTAAGGGGGGTTAATATGGGACCGACGATGGCCCTGGCGAAATTTCTGGTGGAGTTGAAGTATGAAGATATTCCCTCAAGGTGCCTGGAACAAATTAAGGCCGCTTTTTTAGACTCTTTAGGCTGCGGGCTCTTCGGCTCAACCCTGGAGTGGTCTCAGAAAGTTAATTCCTTAGTCAAAGAGATGGAAGGGAAGGAAGAAGCCACGTTATGGGCCAATGATTTTCGCGGGCCCGCAGCCAATGTGGCTCTGGGACTGGGCACGATGATCCACAGCTTTGACTTCGACGACTACCATAACGCCAAGCTTCACCCCGGCGCCGCTGTCCTGCCGGCGGCCCTGACCATGGCGGAAAGGTCCGGAAGCTCGGGAAAGGATTTTCTTACGTCCATGGTTGCGGGTTACGAGACCATGATCCGGGTTAGCCTGGCAACGGGACCAGCTTCTTCGCGACAGCAGGGCTGGCATCTTACGGGAACCTGCGGTACCTTCGGGGCGGCAGCGGCAGCCGGAAAGATTCTGCACTTTGACTCCCAGAACATGGCTTCCGCTCTGGGAATGGCCGGGACCCAATCCGCCGGGCTGTGGGCTTTTACTGCCGACGGGTCAGAGAGTAAACGATTTCACCCCGGAAGGGCGGCGCAGAGCGGGGTGATCGCGGCCCTCCTGGCCAGGAATGGATATCGGGGGCCAACGCAAATTCTCGAAGCAAAAGACGGCGGCTTCTGCCAGGCCACATCCGCTTCATTCGACCTCGGTCGGTTGACGGCCGGCCTGGGAAAGAAATTCGAAACCGCGGAAGTAGTCCTAAAGCCCTATTCTTGCTGCGGAAGCCTCCACTCAACCATCGACGCCACCCGGGAACTGACCCAGATGCACCGCATTGATCCCCAAGACGTCGAGCGAATTCGCGTGCACAATAGTCAGGTGGTCAAACTACAGTGCGGGTTCGAGTATAAACCTTTGGGTCCCCTGCAAGCACAAATGAGCCTGCAATACTGCACGGCGATCAGTCTGCTTGACGGTCATGTTCTCGTGGATCAATTCGAAGAAGGGCGTTTTTCCGACCCCCGGGTCTTTGACCTGGCCCGCTGCGTGGAATTCGTGCTCGATCCAGAGATTGATGCCATCTATCCTGAAAGGTTCGCCAGCAAGGTAGAGATCGTGCTTAAGAATGGGCAGAGCCTCTGGCGGCGCGTAGATTATCCCAAAGGCTCGCCGGAAAATCCAATGACTACGGATGAAGTCGAGGGTAAATTTAAAACCCTGGCTCGGACCGTAAAAGATAAAGATACCATTTTATCAATCCTGAAGCTCTACCAAGGCCTTGAGGAATTAAAGGACCTTTCTCCGCTCATCGCCCTGCTGCGCTGATTCCCGGCAAAACGAGATAAGATATTTCCGGCCTGAAATTCATAGATATTCAAAATCGTTAGCAATTTAAGTATAATCCGCGTTTATCGGCTTAAATCTGCGTCCCGAATGAAATAATATTATGCCGACTTCACGGCCCCAGCAACGATGCGACCGAGTTGGGCACATTCAGCGAGGGCCGCCGTCTTCGGCTGCCACTTCGCACGCACTCCCTGCGCAACTACTGGAATTTTACAGCGTTGGAATTGTTCTTCAATTAATTTTACCGCCTCCCCGCTCCAGCCGTATGTCCCGAAAGCCGCACCGACCTTGTTCTGGAACTTTAAACCCCTGATATCATCCAAAATAGGAGCAAGGGTGGGCAAAATACCCTGGTTTAACGTTGGGGAACCGATAATGATGGCTTTGGCCTTGAAAATTTCAGTGACAACGTCATTCCGGTCTGATACCGCCATATGGAACAATTTATAGGAGACTCCTTCAGCGCCCAGACCGTCGCCAATCGCCTCAGCCATGCGCTGGGTGCCGTGCCACATGGTATCGAAGAGGATCACGGCAGATTTTTCCGGAACCTGAGCCGCCCATTCCTGGTACTTTTTTACGATCTGGAGCGGATCTTTGCGCCAGATGACTCCATGGCTGGGGGCGATGATCTGCACCGGAAGGTTCAAGGCCAGAACCTCTTCGATCTTTTTCAAGACCAGGTTGCTGAAAGGCGTCAAGATGTTGGCATAGTACTTAATGGCCTCCTCGTATAACTCTTCCGGATTGACTTCATCGTTAAAGCGAAAAGCGGTGGCGTAGTGCTGTCCAAAGGCGTCATTGGGCATGAGTATATTTTCCCCGGTGAGATAGGTGAACATGCTATCCGGCCAGTGAAGCATTGGGGCTTCGACGAAGACCAAGTCATTTTTACCAATGTTGATCTTTTCCCCGGTTTTCACCTTTCTAAATTTCCAGGGCTGGTGGTAGTGGCCTTCAACACTTTCTTCACCATGGCTGGAAACAACGACTGGGGCATTGGGAATATGGCGCATGACCGCCGGAAGGCCGCCGGAATGGTCCGTTTCGGAGTGGTTGGCAACCACAATATCAATCTTGGTTGGATCAACGACTTCCCGGATGTTTTCCATAAGCCGGTCCCGGAAAGGTCCCCAAACCGTGTCAACAAGGACGATCTTATCGTCGACAATCAAGTAAGAATTGTACGTTGACCCTCGATGGGTGGAGAGTTCATGGCCATGAAAAAGCCTTAGGCCCCAATCCACCACCCCTACCCAATAAACGCCCTTAGTTATTTCCGTTACCATTGAACAATCCTCCTCTGAGTTCTGAAAGATTCTCTTAAGATAACATAAAATTCATCCCAATTACCATAAAAGGGTATTTGATGTTTGGTGGCTTGTCATTCCGGGCTTGACCCGGAATCCAGTTTTTTTCTGGATTCCCGTTTTTGCGGAATGACATGCGTTTTTGTGATTAATGGTGCTGGGTATAAAAACTCAGAAGCTCGAATTTCTCATGGGGCTATTGACCCAGTGGTTTTGATAAATTTTTGCATCGCTCCGAAGTAATGGTTTGCGCCCAAAAACATCACGCTGTTATGGTCCGCTCTGGGGATGATGATCAGTTCTTTTTGGGCGGCACCCAGATAGGCCAATAGGTCCTTGGCTTCCTGCAGGGGCACAAGATTATCAAACTCTCCATGAATGATAAGGGATGGCAGAGAGATTTTATGGATCATGGTTAGTCGTTCGTTTTCAATTGGTTCCAGGGGGATTCCCCGGGAGGGAAGACCCAGATGCTTGATCAACCGAGTCACGCTGGCGAAGCCACTTTCAATGATCAATCCGCGTATTTGATCTGAATAGTGGTATCCGAGTTCAAGAGCGGAGATACTGCCCATGGACCTTCCCATGATCCATAAATCCCCTGGAAAACTCTTTTGGAAAAGCTCCTTTTTTACGGCTCCGAAGAGAAGATGAGCATCATTTACCAGGGCGGTAAACGTTGGCTGTCCGCCGCTGGCACCATACCCCCGATAATCGGCAACCGCGAGGTTGACCCCGATCTGATGATAAAGGGGGGCGATATCATCGTAATCACTGACCACTTCTCCATTGCCGTGAAAAAATAAAATCCAGGGGTTGATTTTATCCTGAAGATAAAATCGGCAGTGGACAGAGATGCCTTCGTCCACGCGGATAAAAAGGTCAAAGGTTCCTTTAGGACTTGGAGTAAAATCCCTCCGGGGATAAAAAAGAAATCCTAAGAGGGGGGATTGGTCAATTGCAGAATAATTATTCATTATTAGAGTTTCTTCTCAGAAATTTAGGTACTTTAGATCCCTTATACCATAGCAGATATAAATGAGAATGGCGAATAAGAGCGCAAAAAACATACATCCTTCTCCCGTCCGGGCTTCGTCTATCACTGTGAATTCATCAATTTATTGAAAAGCGAAGGGAAACAAAATTAGTGTTGCGTTGACGGGCCAGTCTTTTTGTTCTATATTGGGGCTACTTTAAAGGAAATACAGGTTGCTTGGCGGAGGGGAAAACTTTGCATTCTGGAGGTTGGATATGAAAGACGTTGTTGTAGTTTCGGCCTGTCGAACGGCCATTGGAGCGTTTGGAGGTAGTTTGAAAGATCTGAATGCGGCAGTGATAGCGAGTGGGGTCATGAAGGAAGCAATCAAGCGGGCGGGTATTAACCCCGGCATTATCGATGATGTCCGTTTCGGCTGCTGCATGGAGCCCGTGGATGCCTTGAACGTCACCCGGGTAGCCGCCCTCCTGGCGGGGATTCCGGACACAGTGACTGCGGTCACAGTAAATAGGGTCTGCATATCGGGGATGGAAGCGGTACTTTCGGGTATGGGCTTGATCCGGGGTGGGATGGCCGATGTTATTCTCGCCGGGGGCGTGGAACATATGTCTGGAGTATCCTATTCGGTTCCCAATGCCCGGTGGGGATGCCGCCTACAGGATCAGGTATTTGTGGACGATATCATTCATGGCCTCCATGCCGGGTCGCATCTTTTGCCTGGCCCGGAAAAAGGGCCGGTGAAGGAAGGCCTGCCCCTGGAATTATATAAGGGCAAACCATACATTATGGGTTTGACGGCAGAGTTTATAGCGCAGATGTTGAATATCAGTCGAGAGGAGATGGACGAGGTCGCTTTGCGGAGTCATAATAATGCCGAGCGGGCCACCAAAGAAGGGGACTTCCAGGAAGAGATCGTTCCGGTGGAGATTCCACAAAAAAAGGGGAAGCCGCCTATTTTTTATGATAAAGATGAACATTTTCGTCCGGGTTTAACCGGGCAGGATTTGGCCAAGTTGCCACCCGCTTTTGTTGCCAACATCGGCAAGGTGACAGCGGGGAATTCCTCAGGAATAAACGATGGGGCAAGTGCGGTGCTGATCACTTCCGCGGAAAAAGCGCAAGAGTTGGGGTTAAAACCGATAGCTCGTTTTAAAGCTTTTGGACGGGGTGGGTGCCATCCCTCGGTGATGGGGTTAAGTCCGGTGCCGGCAGTGAATGACCTGATGGCCAGGTCTGGTTTGAAACTTGCTGATTTTGAGTTGATTGAGGTGAATGAAGCGTTTGCAGCTCAATATATAGGGGTCGAACGGGAATTGGGATTAAATCGGCAAATAACCAATGTAAATGGTGGAGGGGTTGGCTTGGGGCATCCGGTCGGGTCTACAGGGTGCCGGATCATGGTGACTTTGATGTATGCGATGAAAAAAAGGGGCCAGACCCTGGGATTAGCCACGCTTTGCGGTGGTGGCGGCGTGTCGATGGCAGCCGCCTTGGAGATGCTTTAAAAAAAGTGTCAGTGTCAGTGCCAGTGCGAGTGGCGACCTTTTCACAGACACAAACCCTGACACTAATTTCCTATATTTAACAGGCGATGTCCAATTCAGAAATATCTTTCCATCAGCCGTTCCATCCATTCAGGAATGACAGGTTGATCAACCCGGTCGAAAGCGGAAACATAGGGTTTGATGTCCAGCACAGGGGTGCCGTTGATGGCATCGAGGCCCCTTACGATCAATACATTTTTTTTATCCCGATCAATTCCACAGCTGTAAGCCCGATGGGGTTAGGCCGATGCTTGGCTCGCTGGGCAAAGATTCCCAAGGCAGGCATGTCGGCACGGCCCTGCGGACGGCGGATGAGGTCAGTAGAAGGATTGAAGGTAGCTTGGTGCATGAAGAAAACGACGGTGATGTGAGAAAATTTCCCCAGACCCTGTAAACCCGGCTCAAACGGCTCATCCAGATGGATCTCCGAAACAACCCTCCCCCAATTTTCGTCGCTTTGTTCGGAAACCGGCGATTTAACAAATCCAATCGGTTTCATATCCATTTTTTCATCCCTTTAGCCACAGAGCACTAAGAGAGCAAAAAGAGCTTAAGGATTTAAGTAATTTCTCGGTAATCTCCGTGGCTCATATTATTTTTATAAACTCCAGGCTGCTTGGGCTCCTTCTTCCGTTGCCTCTATGATCCGCCTGGGTTGGCGGGCATCACCGATTATTATGCAGCGGATTCCCTTGGTCTGCAAGATATGCTGCCAATCATCACGAGGTTTCAAGCCAACGGCGATAACTACTTGGTCCACCGGAGACAAAGTTTGTTCTTCTCCACCGCTAAGGATGGTTACGGAGCTCTCGGCAATCCTTTTTACAACCGTGTTGAAAAGAAGTTTACAATTTTTATCCCGCAGACGGGTGTGCAGCATGTAGCCGTGGGAGGTGATCTTGAGAACGGGCGAGCGTTTCAATGTCTCCACCAGGGTGACCTGCGTACCCTTTTGACTTAGAAAATCCGCTGTCTCCATGCCGATCAGTCCCCCTCCGACCACGACGGCGTTTGCTTGGGGAACGACCTCTCCCGAGAGAATTTGCCAGGCATCGCATACCAGGGGGAGGCCAATCCCCTCAATCTCAGGTATGATTTTTTCTCCTCCCATGGCCAGGATTACGGCCTCCGGATTGCCCCCTTCGATCAGGCCGTCAGTTACCGCTTTGTTCGTATGAATGGTGACCCCCATTTTTTTAACCTGGAAAGTAAGCCAGTTGCCCCATTCTCCATAAGAAGTTTTAAAGGGTGGCTGGCAGGCAAAACGAAGCTGGCCGCCTGATTTCTCTTCCTTTTCGAAAAGGGTGACTTCATGCCCGAGCCTGGCCGCCTCGTAGGCTGCGGTCAATCCGGCGGGGCCCGCTCCCACGATCCAAACTTTTCGGAGCACTGCCGCCGGGCCTTGCGGGTAAACGGTTTCCTGGCCGGTTTCGGGATTGATAGCGCAGCGAATCTTTCCCTCTCCCAAAATCAACCGTTCTATGCACCCTTGATTGCAGGCAATACATTTGCGGATTTCTTGGGGTCGACCTTCTCGCATTTTGATTAAAAAATCAGGGTCAGCCAAGAATTGCCTTCCAAAGGCTACAAGGTCGGCCTCTCCGCGACTGATCACTTCATCGGCCAGGACCGGATCCGAAAATCGCCCTACGGCAATCACCGGTACATCCACAACCTCCTTTACCTTTTTTGCCCGCCAGGCATTGAACCCGGGTTCGTATTCCCCTGGAGCGCTGGTGATGCCACCCGGGCTCCCGTGGGTTCCGAGAGAAGCATGAATCAGGTCGGCGCCGGCTTTCACCAAATTCGGCAGGATCGACTGCATATCCTCAACGCTGTATCCCTCCTTGATGCACTCCTCAACAGAAAGACGAAGGGATACCGGGAAGTCTCTACCCACGCGCCTGCGAACCTCCTGCAAAACTTCTACCATAAAGCGACTGCGGTTGCTTAGATTGCCGCTATATTCGTCCTCGCGCTGGTTGCAGAGGATGGATAGGAACTGAGTTAGCAGGTACCCATGCGCGCCATGCACCTCCACGGCATCAAATCCTGCCTCCCGGGCCCGTAAGGCGGCGGCGCCAAAGGCGGCGATGATCTCTTGAATCTCATCCCGGGTGATTTCCCGCGGGGTGAGGCCAAAGACCAGGCTGCGGATCGGAGAGGGAGCAATGGCTTTTCCTTCTTTCAGAAGATAAAGACTCTCTCTTCCGGCATGGTGCAATTGCAGAGCGACTTTACAGCCTGCCGTCTGCGCTACGTCCGCAAGTTTTTTTAAACCAGGGATGAAGCGGTCGTCATAAGCGCCCAGTTCGCTATTTATGGCCACGCCGCTGGGGTGGACGGCGGAGATTTCGGTGATAATCAATCCTGGCCCTCCCCTGGCCCTGCGTTTTAAATAGGCCAGGTTGGCCTCGCTGACTGTACCATCGGCATTGCCCAGGTTGGTTCCCATGGGTGGCATCACAGCTCGATTCGAAAGCTCCATGGTTTTTATCTTGAGGGGTGAAAATAAGTTTGGTAAATGGTTCATATTTCTATATCCTCTGCATCTGTATTTACTATCCCATACACTTAATCTTCCTATTTAAAAGCTCCCTAAATATAGCATAAGAATACTTCCGCTTTCATCCCCCTCCCGTCCGGGCTTCGTCTATCACTGTGCCTTCAACAATTTCTTGACACCCCAATCAATCCTATCGTAGTATTTCACCCGTCCCCCAGCGAATCTAAATTAGGAGGGAACCATGCCTTTCAAATTTGGACCGAGAAGAGGAATCTATATTGACGTCATCAAAAAGATGAGAGGGAAGCGGCTCGCCGATGATGAAAAAAAGAATTTTGAGGCTTTTGACCTGATCTACCGTTCCTTATGCGCATTGCTTTACAATTATGTCCCAACCTCCGGCCATCCTGGCGGATCGATATCCTCCGGGCGCTTTGTCGCCGGCATCGTTTTTAATGCCATGGATTATGACGTGTCTCACCCTGACCGAGAAGACGCGGATATCCTCTCCTATGCCGCAGGCCACAAGGCTTTGGGCCTCTATGCCATGTGGGCCCTGCGCAACGAAGTGATGCGCATCGGCGCACCCAAACTTCTTCCTGACGAGGAACGGTACCAGTTTCGTCTGGAGGATCTTCTGGGCTTCCGGCGCAATCCCATTACCCAGACCCCGCTTTTCCTGCGATTCAACGCGAAACCCCTTGACGGCCACCCAACGCCGGCCACGCCGTTTATCCGCCTCTCAACTGGTGCTTCGGGTGTGGGTTTGGGGACCTCGATTGGGCTTGCCCTCGGCGCGATGGACTATTATGGCCAGGACGCCCCGCGCGTCCATATCGTAGAAGGAGAAGGAGGTATGACCCCGGGACGGGTCAGCGAGGCCATGGCTGCAGCCGGTACGGCCTCATTGAAAAACATCATTCTCCATGTTGACTGGAATCAAGCCTCAATCGACTCCAACCGCGTCTGTCGCGAGGGGGATGTACCCGGCGATTATGTCCAATGGAATCCGCTGGAATTCGCTTACCTGCATGATTGGAACGTTATTCTGGTGCCGGACGGCCTGGATATTGAACAGATCGTCACCGCCCAACGAGTGGCCAGGACCATCAAAAACAACCAGCCTACGACGATCGTTTATCGAACAAAAAAGGGGTGGCAGTATGGCATTGAGGGGCGAGCATCCCACGGTGCAGGGCATAGCCTCTGTGCGGATGGTTTCTACCAGGCCCTCCAACCGCTTCTCGAGAAGGTGGGGGGAGAGTTTCCCAGGTGTGCGGGTAGCAATCAACGTTGCCAGGGCGGCAAAGAGACGGTGACCCTTGAAGAGTGCTTCTGGGAGTCATTGATGACGATTCGCGCGGCCCTGGAGAGGAGCCGTCCGGTTGTGGATGCCTTGGCGCGAAAACTCTTGGAAGCCCGTCGCCGCCTCAATAGGCAAAGCCGTAAGCCGCGCCAGCAAGCTCCGACCATTGAAGCAATTTTCGATATGGCCAAGAGGGGCGAAGGTATCATTCCCGAAGAACTGATCCTATCACCCGGTAAAGCAACAACCCTGCGCGGGGAATTGGGTCGAGTGCTGCGGCATTATAATAAAGCCAGCCAGGGGGCAATCATTACGGCAGCGGCCGACCTGCTGGGATCAACGAGCGTAAACACCATCGCCCTAGGTTTTCCCGAAGGATACTACAACGCTGTTACCAACCGGGGGGCGCGGCTCCTATCAACCGGAGGCATTTGCGAGGACGCCATGGCGGGCATCCTTGCCGGCCTTTCTACCTATGGACGCCATGTGGGGGTCGTCTCGTCCTACGGAGCGTTCATCGCTCCGTTGGGTCATATCGCCGCCCGCCTGCATGCTATCGGCAATCAGGCACGGCAGGCCATTGCCAAAGAGCCCTATCGGCCTTTTTTCCTTATCTGCGCCCACGCCGGCGTCAAAACGGGGGAGGATGGACCAACCCACGCCGACCCTCAGGCCTTGCAGCTTCTCCAGGGAAATTTTCCCCTGGGCACGATGATCACCCTCACTCCCTGGGATCCTCAGGAGATTTGGACCCTGGTATCAGCTGCATTGAACAAACGTCCGGCGGTGATTGCGCCATTTGTCACCAGGCCGAATGAAAGGGTCGTCAACCGTGAGGCCTTAGGCCTCGCGACGGCCACCGAGGCTGCCTCTGGTGTCTACCTTCTCCGCCGGGCCGAGGCTAAGAGCGACGGGACTTTAGTGCTCCAGGGTAGCGAGGTTGCCTATGCGTTTGTGGAGCATACGCTGCCCATGCTGAAGGCCAAAGGGATGGATCTGAATGTCTATTACGTGGCCAGTGCGGAACTCTTCGACCTTTTACCGCCTGCAGAGCGGGAGCGGATATTTCCGGAAGCGTGTGCCCAAGAGGCGATGGGGATCACCGGCTTTACTCTACCCACGATGGATCGCTGGATCCGTTCGGCCTGGGGCCGGCAGATGACCCTCCACCCTTTCCAGCAGGGCCATTATCTCGGCAGCGGACAGGCCGACAAGGTTCTGACGGAGGCGGGTCTGGACGGGGAGAGCCAGTTCAAAACGATTATCCATTACGTGGAGGTAAAGCGATAGCACTTAATTGCAAAAATTCGCATTGTATTTTTCGTGATAATTTCGCCCTGCTCTGCCTCCCGGGACTGGGGAAAGCTGCCAATATTACGCTAATTTTTGCGACAATGCATTAGAGGAATTCTGCGAATTTGGCCAGCCCTTCTTTAATTAGGGGCACATCGATCCCCGAATAGGCGAACCTCACGTACTCTTCCGTCTCGCCGGGCAGCGGACGCCCGAAATGCCGCCGCGTACAGAAACTCACGCCGGTCTCGTGCAGGCAGAGCTTGCGAAATTCTTCCACATCCCCGACCCCTTTGCGCCGCATCGCCCCCGTAACGTTGGGGAAAACGTAGAAGGTCGCTTTTGGCTTGAAGCACTTAATGCCCGGGATGGCATTCAGCAGGTCGACCAGCACATCGCGCCGCTCTCGGAGGGTAGCGATGATAAAATTCGGCCCTTCATTGTCGCCCTGGAGGCCGGCCAGAGCCCCATACTGAACAAAGTGGTTGGCGCAAGATTCATCATTCACGTTAATTTTAGAAATGTGGTCGATAAACCTGGCCGGACCGATGGCCGCTCCCAATCGCCACCCGGTCATGGCAAATTTCTTGCTGAACGTGTAAAGGATGACCGTCCGTTCGGCCATGTCGGGCAGGCTGGCGATGCTCATCGGTTCACCGCTGTAACGAATGTCGAAGTACGCCTCATCCGATAGGACGGAGAGATCGTTCTTCACAACGAGTCGGGCCAGTTCCTCCATTTCTCCTTTTGGCGAAGAGGCTCCGGTGGGATTCTGGTAATTGTTGTAAATGAGGATTTTGCCCCCCGCCCGGATGCCGTTGCGGATCGCCTCCATGTCGAGCATAAAACCATCCTTGCCTTCCTTGTAACCGTAAGGAATACCCACGCCGCCGTGGAATTCGATCTGTGATTCATAGATCGGGTAGCCCGGGTTCGGGTAGAGCACTTTGTCGCCTGGGTTCATCGCCACCATAATGAATTTTCCGATGGTCGGTTTGCCGCCGGGCTGGATGGATACATTGTCGGACGTGAGATTCAGCCCGCGGGTTACACCCACATCTTTGGCCAGGGCTTCGCGCAGCTCGGGGATTCCGGCGGTGGGGGCATAACCCGTCTTTCCTTTCTTCATGGCCTCGATGGCGGCGGCCATCACATTCGGGGGCGTGATGATGTTCATATCGCCGAGGTGAAAGGGATAAATTTTCTTGCCCTGTCGGGCCAGCTGGCTGGCCTCCAGTGAAACCGCAAAAGCGGTCTCCGTTCCAATCCGGCTCATCCGTTCAGCAGTGGGAATGGTCATGGAAAAATCTCCTTCCTGGTTAAAACAAAACATAGAAGAGATGGTAGCAATTATGAATCAACGGTGTAATTCTAAAGGAAAATCCCGAAAGAAACAATAAAAGATTTCACTGCGCATAAACACCCCGCCAGCTTCCGGCCGGGAGTATTATTCCAAGCCGAAATATTCTAAAAACTTGACGACGGGTCGTATTCCTTGTATAAAATATTCAGAAATAATGATTTTCTTCTATGGGGCCAAGTGACCAATCAATCAGAACCAACGAGGTAGGTTAAAAGATGGCCATAATCGAAACGATCCTGGTCCACTCTCAGCTCTGCACTGGTTGCCGGGCCTGTGAACTTGCCTGTGGGTTTCGATGGACAAAACAAATGAATCCGTCCCAGGCCTCGATCGTCGTGCGCAGGGATGATCATACCGGTCAGATAGAAGTGAAAATCCACGCCAGTTGTGACGTTTGCCAGGAAAGGGAGATACCCATGTGCATACAAGTATGCAACCCGCGGGCCTTAAGCTTGGGGCGGAAGCTGGTGCAAACCCTGACCCAAGCGGATAAAAGCTCTGGCGAGGAATCTTAAAAATGAAAGACCAATATCATTATGGATGGGCGGGAAAACTTCTAAGGGTCAACTTGAGTGAACGGACGTGCAAAATAGAAGCAATCGATCCGTACCTTCCTTTCATAGGTGGAAGAGGAATTTCGGATTGGATCGTCTTCAATTTCAATGAGCAAAGTTCTGACGTTAAAGCTCTGGATCCGCCAAGTGTGATCGCCATCGGAACCGGTCCGTTAGCCGGAACCCTTGTACCCGGCGGCTGCCGGACGAATATCTCGTCGAAGAGTGTGGTCACGGGAGGCATCTCCACATCCAATGTCGGCGGGCACCTGGCGGCAGAGATGAAATTCGCCGGCTTTGACCAGATCGTCATTCAGGGGAAGGCTGCGGAACCTGTTTACCTCCTGATCCAGAATGGCCGCGCGGAAATAAGGGATGGGCGGGACTTGTGGGGCCAGACAACCTGGAAGACCGAGGAAATTATCAGGGGCGAATTACACGACGACGGGATCCGGGTGGCCTGTATCGGTCCTGCCGGTGAGCACCTTTGCGCCGAAGCTTGCGTGATCGTTGATCGGGGCCGGGCGGCCGGATGGGGCGGCTGTGGGGCTGTCTTTGGCTCCAAAAACCTTAAGGCCATCGCGGTTCGGGGGAACATGCCCGTCAGGATCGCCGATCCCGATGGATTCTGGGCATATAATTTAGAATTGCTCAACCGCGTCAACCGTTCCCGGGCCAGCGGAATCCTTACGCGTTATGGTACGCATGGGGCATATGGCGTGGGCGGCCCGGACGGCAGGACACCCCAGGGGGTGCGCAACCACCGCGACGAGTACTGGCCGGCCGACAAAGGGATGTACCTGCGGGAGGTCGTCTTCCGGGAAAAGTGGGAAACAGGCCGGGCAGCCTGTTTTGCATGTCCCTCTGCCTGCACGCACCTCTACCACCTTCCGGGCGGAAAATATGGACCCCTCACCCTTGAGGGAGTGCACACGAATACGGTGCGCGCCCTCGGCTCCAACCTGGACATAACGGATGCCGAAGCTGTGCTCAGAGGACAGGCACTCATCAACCAAATGGGGCTGAACACGGATGGGGTGGGATCGGTCATGGGATGGGCTTTTGAGGCCTATGAACGTGGGCTGCTGACAAAGGAAGACACGGGTGGTCTGGAGCTAACTTGGGGCAACGGGGAAGCGATGGTCAAGCTGCTGGAGCAGATTGCTTACCGGCGCGGCATCGGAGATCTGCTGGCTAAGGGAGTCAAAGAGGCGGCGAGAACCCTGGGCCAAGGCAGCGAGGAATTCGCCATGCACGTCAAGGGTCAGGAAATGAACGAACAATCTGTCCGATCGCATAAGGGGTGGGCACTGGGAATTTTTACCTCGACCCGCGGATCCGGTCACCTGAATGGCGCCAGCTTGATCGAGCGCCTGGGAATGGATAAGGAGAAAGCCAAGTCTTTATTCGGAAGCGAGGCGGTGAGCCGGCCGGAAGCCTACGAGGGAAAAGGGGTGGTCACCGCTTGGTTTGAGAATTTCAAGGCTGTGGTGGATTCGATGGGCGTATGTTATTACTGCACAACCTGGATTGATATGGATCTGCTGGGTCTGGATGAGATGGCGAATTTATTCCAATTGGTTACCGGCCAAAAAACCAGCGCGCAAGAGCTTTTCTGGGTTGGCGAACGGATCTACAATATTGAAAAGGCCTTCAATACCCTGCATGCAGGTTTTACCAGAAAGGACGATCTTCCCCCTAAACGATTCATGGAAATGCCCATATCAGGCGGGCCCTATGCGGGGGCAAGACTCGAACCGGAAGGCTATAACCGTATGCTGGATGACTATTACCGTACCCATGGCTGGGACCCGGTTACAAGCTGGCAGACCTCCGGATGCCTCGATAGACTGGGGTTGGACGAGGTGAAGAGACAGTTGGCCCAGGCGAAGCGGTTGAAAGAATAAAATTTGAACGTAAAGGCAGTAAAAATTTTTCAACAGGAGTGAATATAAGTGCAAAAACTGAAGACAAATTTCGCAGGGGTAATAATGCGCAATCCTCTGATTTTAGCTTCGGCCACAACCGGTTGGGATGGGGAACGGTGCCACCAAGCCTGGCTGAATGAAGTAGGGGCCGTTGTGCCAAAGAGTTTTGCTCCTCCCGACAAGTTTGCCCAGCATCCCCGTTGCGGCCGGATGAAAATTATCCGCCACGGTAAGAACCGGATTGGTATGGTCAATATCGAGTTATATACCACCATGACCCTCGAGGACTGGTTAAAAACGGACCTGGAAAAGGCTTACCAGGGAGGGAACTGCATCATTGCCTCCATTGTGGCCCACCCCAACCCGGAAGATACCGGTATTAACGCCCGTAAAGTTCAAGATTCCGGCAGGGTGGCCATGTTCGAGATCAATGTTTCCTGCCCCATGCCCGCGGACCAGTCCCGCGTGGGATTCCAGATGGGCAATGATCCGGAGACCTGCTATCGCCAGGTAAAAGCCGTAAAAGGAGGTGTATCGCTTCCGGTCGGGATTAAGTTGACTCCTACCACCCACAACATGGTGCCCATGGCCCAGGCGGCCGAATCAGCGGGAGCTGACTTTCTGACCATTGGCAACTCTATACGCTCCTTTGCCGGAGTGGATATTGCCACCGGCCTGCCGAAGCTACCGGCTTATGGCGGGTACAGTGGCCCAGCCATCAAGCCGATAACCCAGAGGCACGTTGCGGAAGTTGCCAAGGCGGTGAAAGTACCTATATCGGCTTGCGGTGGTGTCACTACCTGGGAGGATGTAATCGAATACATCATGCTCGGAGCCACGACGGTCCAAATCTGTACGAGCATCATGTGGCAAGGATACGGCCATTTTAAGACCATTCTTAAAGGACTGGAAGAATACCTGGAGCGGGAAAAGCTTGAATCCCTCGATGCCATTCGCGGGAAAACCCTTCCCTACATTACTACCATCGAGGAGGCCTCCCAGCGGCCCGCGCTGGTCTCACAGGTTGCCCCGGAGCGCTGCACCAATCTTAAAAAAGGCGGCTGCGAAGTTTGCGGAAAAGTCTGCTTTTATGGGGCGATCGAATTCTCTCCCCGGCTCAGGCTGAAACCGGAACATTGTGATGGGTGCAACCTCTGTGTGGAGATTTGCCCGGTGGGTGCGCTCCGCCTTGCCGCGCCTGAAAGATAGCACCGGGGAAAACAAGAAAGGTAAAATGGAATTAAAGAATTGGCTGACCGAGTGGATTGATCGGGAGCGAGATCAAATCGTTGATTTTTTGAGAGATCTTATAAAATTCCCGAGCGTAACCGGTGAGGAAGGAGAAATTCAGCAATTTATTTCCCAAAAACTCGAGAAGATGGGGCTTATCGTAGATCTTTGGGAGCCGGACTTGGAAGCGTTGAAGAGTCATTCCGCTTACATAGAGGTTAATCGTGATTATCAGGGACGGCCGAATGCTGTTGGAATTCTCCGGGGAAGTGGGGGAGGGAGGTCTCTGCTTTTCAACGGCCATGTCGACGTGATCCCTGCAGGTGCGCCAGAAAGCTGGAAACATGGGCCATGGTCAGGGGATGTAGACGACGGCCGGGTTTATGGCCGCGGGGCCTCGGATATGAAAGCCGGACTGGCGGCCATGACCATGGCTGTGCAGTCGATCCTGGAAACAGGGATAAAACTGAAGGGGAATGTCACCCTCGAATACACGGTGGACGAGGAATTAAGCGGCAACGGCACGCTGGCCTGTGTGATGAAAGGATACCGGGCTGACGGGGGAATCTGCTGCGAAACGAGCAGTATGCGGGTACAGCCCGGGTCGATCGGACGCATCTGGTTTGAGATCAAAGTCAAAGGCAAGGCCGCGGGGATCCAGCGCCGCTGGGAAGGCGTGAACGCCATTGACCAAGGTTACAAAGTTACCCAAGCCGTTTCCGATTTCGAGCGAATGCGCGTCGGGCGCCTAAGCCATCCCCTTTACCCCGAAATTCGCGGCGCTATCCCTTGCATGGTCGGCGTCTTTGAGAGCGGTTCCTATCACAGCGCCTTTCCGGATACCTGCCTTTTGAAAGGAAGCATGGCTACTGTTCCAGGGGAGGACTCGGCAGCGGTCAAAGCGGAGTTCGTTCATTTTATCCATGAAAAGGTTGCCGATGATCCTTGGCTGAAAGAGCATCCTCCAGAGGTTGTTTTCCGAGGCTACTTCGCCGAGCCCTCGGAGATCCCGGTTAAAAGTCCCATCGTCCAAACCCTCTGTAAGAATTTCCGGGAGATGACCAGAAAGGAGCCTATCATCAGCGGGCGCGAGGGGGCTGCGGATATTCGTTTTATGAATCGTTACGGGTACACCCCCACCGTGATCTTCGGCCCCGGCATGACTGAACAGATGCATGCCAATAATGAATGGGTGGCCATCGAAGATCTTATCCAGGCAACTAAAATTCTGGCTGTAACCATACTTGATTGGTGTGAATATAGCTCGTAGCTCTTTATTTTGTAAGCTTTCTCTATCTGCTATGGGCTTTGAGGGATGGGTGAATGATTGACCTCAGAATTAACGGAGAAAAACTGGAAGGGGCTATCCGCCGGGTGCGGGAACGGAAGATTCTGATTCCCACCTTTAAAGAACAAATCCAGCCGGAGTTGATCCCGGAAAAGATTAAAAGCAGGCTCAAGGATGTCGGTCTCTGGGAGGTAAACCCCCTGAACCTTTTCCGTATTAACTGGAAGAACGACCCTGTTCCGGCGGGAGGTCAATTCGGAAAAGTGAATTACTTAGAATTTCCGCAGGCCCTTACCGGCGTGGATGCCCGGATCATTGGCTTGGTGGGCAAATGGTTCCCTACCGGATCCCACAAAGTTGGAGCCACTTTCGGCTGCCTGGTACCCAGGCTGGTGACCGGGCAGTTTGACCCGACTTCCCAAAAAGCTGCCTGGCCGTCCACAGGAAACTTCTGTCGTGGCGGTGCTTATAACTCTACCCTTCTGGGCTGCGAGTCAATCGCCATACTGCCGGAAGGAATGAGCCGGGAGCGCTTTGAATGGCTGGCTACCGTGGCCGGGGAAGTGATGGCCACCCCTGGTTGTGAAAGCAACGTCAAGGAGATTTTCGATAAGTGTTGGGAGTTGCGCCGAACGCGGGGCAACGTGGTAATTTTCAACCAATTTGATGAGTACGGCAACCACCTCTGGCATTATCAGGTAACGGGTCGGGCCATAGAAGAAGTACTTAAGGCGGAGAAGGGGGAGAATGACCGTTTAGCAGGGTTTGTTTCGCAGACCGGTTCGGCCGGGACGCTGGGCGCTGGGGATTATCTGAAAGAGCGTTTTCCCGGAAGCAGGATCGTGGCCAGCGAGGCGCTCCAATGCCCTACGCTGCTCTTGAATGGTTACGGCGACCACCGGATTGAGGGCATCGGGGACAAACATGTCCCGTGGATTCATAATGTACGGAACACAGATGTGGTTGCGGCTGTCGATGATGGAGCTTGCTTGAACCTCGTTCGGCTGTTCAACGAGCCGGAAGGAAAGAGCTACCTCCTCCAGCAAGGCTTATCCGAGAGCTTCCTCCGGAATCTGAATCTGCTCGGAATCTCGGGAATTGGGAATCTTCTTACGGTGATCAAGTTCGCCAAATACATGGAATTAAAGAAGCGAGACATGGTCGTCACCGTTCTGACGGATTCCATGGAGCTTTACGGCACGCGCCTGAAGGAAATGCGCCGAACGCGCGGCCCTTACACCCGGCAGGATGCGGCGGCCGATTATCACCGTTATCTGATGGGTGAATCAACGGACCATATGCTTGAACTCCGCCATCCGGACCGGAAGCGGATCCATAACCTGAAATATTTCACTTGGATCGAGCAACAGATGAAGTCTCTTGCGGAATTGAATGCCCAATGGGAAGACTACCCGGATTTCTGGGACCGGATCCATCAACAAGCCGATGAAATCGATCAACTCATCGTGGCTTTCAATGAGCAAACTGGCGTATTGAAGGAATTATAAAAACTGGAACGATGGAATAATGATGAACCCGTAAAAAGTCATCAAGATGGATGGCCAAGTAGGGGAAGGGTGACCGTGCCCCTACATCAGATGCAAGGCCCTGCACCGCCTGGTATATAGAGCAAGGCACGCAAATCCTGTAGGGGCACGAAGCATCGTGCCCCTACTAAACCGCCGCAATGACGAAAACGGGACTTTTTACGAAGCCATCAACATTCCATTATTCCATCAAAAGGAGGAAGAGATGAAACGTATTGCTACCCTTAGTTTGATTTTGGTGATGTCTTTGGCGCTGACGGTTACTGGGACTGCCCTGGCAGCCCCGAAGTGGACTGCCAAATTCGGCCACGATCAGCCGGAGAAGAGCCCTCACCATGATGGAGCCCTGTACTTCAAGAAGCTGGTAGAAGAAGGGAGCAAAGGTGAGATTGAAGTGAAGCTTTATCCCAGCCAGCTCCTGGGCACGGGCCTGCAGATGTCGGAAATGGTTCAAGCCGGGGCTTTGGAAATTTTGGCCATTCCCACCTCTAACATGCAGGTTCTTCATCCCGCCCTGCAGGTCCTCGATTTGCCCTTCTTATTTCCCAACCAAAAGATCCTCGACCAGGTGCTGGATGGCGAGGTTAGTGATGCCATTTATAAACCTCTTCTAAGCAAGAACGTTGTAGGGCTTAGTTGGTTTTACAGCGGGTTCAAACAGTTCACGGGCAGCTTTCCCATTCGCAAGCCCGAAGATTTTAAAGGACACAAGATCCGCGTCATGCCTGCTCCCGTCATCCGCGAACAATTCAAGGCCCTGGGAGCTTCTCCGGTTCCGATCGATTTCCATGAGCTTTACAACGCCCTGCAACAAGGGGTCGTGGACGGGCAAGAAAATCCCCTAACCACCATCGTGACCATGAAATTTTTCGAAGTCCAAAAATATATGACCTTGAGCAATCACGCTTTGATCGCCTATGTTTTTGTGACCAGCAAAACCTTCTATAACTATCTGCCGGCGAAGTATCAAAAGCTGTTGCGGGATGCAGCCAGGAAGGCGGGGCCTTATCAGCGCAATCTTGTCCGGGAGAGAGAAAAGGGCTTCCTGGAAACGATTAAAAAGGGCGGCGTGACGGTCATTGAACTCAAGCCCGAAGAACAACAGGCGTTTCAAAAAGCCGTGGAGCCGGTGTATGACTGGTTTAACAAGAACATTGCCGATGGGAAGCGCTATTTCGATATGATCAAGGCGGTCGAAAAAAAGAAATAGAGTCCCGGCAGCTATAAGCATCCGAGTTTTTAAGTAAGAATTCCGAGGGGTTTATGCGTTTTCTCCGCTGGCTGGATAATTTTTCCCGCATTCTGGAAAGAAACTTTCTGGCTGGGACCATTATTTTTTCCAGTTTGCTTCTCTTTGTCAACGTGGTCATGCGCTACATCTTTCTTCTCCCGATTTATTGGGCAGAGGAACTTTCCCGCTACCTGATGGTTTGGATGATCTTTATCGGGGCCAGTCAGGTGACCTTGCAGGGAGGGCATATCGCGGTAGACATTGTCCCCCGCCTTCTTTCCAAGCGGGCCAATTTGACTTTGGCTTTGGTCATCAACCTTATTTGTATTCTTTTTTCCATCGTGTTGGCCTACTTCAGCTATAAGCAGATGATGCGGGTGAAGGGCGCCCACCAGATTTCCCCGGCTATGGAGTTACCCATGTGGATTGCCTATCTCGCCATCCCCTTGGGAGCGGTGCTGATGCTGATTCGCTATATTCAGCAGGTGATCCTGCGCCTCCGGGGCAAGACCATTTGAGATGCAGGAGGCCCGGGATTGAAGATCGCTCGCCCTCCTGAGGCCCCCAGAGTCTGGGGCTCAGCCCCTTATTGGTCGTTGAGGAGAATATGACCGCGCTTGTTTTCGTCCTGCTGGCTGTCTTCCTTGCAGCGAGCATGCCTATCTTCATGTCCTTGGCCATGGTGGCCTTCATCATTTTTTTCTTTTACAGCTCCATTCCCCTGGAGATCCTGGCTCAGCGCATGTTCGCCGGAGTGGAGGGGTTCGCCCTTATGGCCATCCCCTTCTTCATCCTGGCCGCCAACATCATGGGTAAGGGGGGTGTGACTTCCCGCCTAGTCCGCTTTGTCAACACGCTGGTAGGCCACTTCCCCGGTGGCCTGGGAATCTGTACGGTTATGACCTGCCTCCTTTTCGGGGCGATTACAGGTTCCAGCGCTTCCACCGTCGTGGCCGTGGGAGGCATTCTTTATCCGGCCCTAATCAAATCAGGGTATGACCCTCGCTTCTCCCTGGGTGTTGTCACCTGCTCGGCCCTCTTGGGGATGATCATCCCCCCCAGCAATGCCATGATCATTTACGGGTCGGTCTCCAAGGTCTCGGTGGGCGCGCTCTTCATGGCGGGGTTCGGAGCAGGGCTCGTCTTCGCCCTCAATTATGCCATTTATTGTTACGCCTACGCCAAGAAGAGGAAAATGGCTCTCCAACCTCGGGCCACTTTGAGGGAAGTGATGCAAGCTGGCAAGGAAGCCCTCTGGGGGTTAGGGATTCCGGTCATCATCTTGGGAGGAATCTACTCCGGCGTCTTCACCCCCACAGAGTCAGCAGCCATTGCGGTAGCCTATGCCATGTTTATTACGCTTTTCGTCTATAAAGAACTCTCCTTCAGGGACATTTGGCAGATTAGCCTGGACTCCTCCATGGCTACTGCTCGGATCCTGATCATGGTCGCTGCGGCTACTCTTTTTTCCTGGCTGCTTACCGTCCAAGGCGTCACCCAGAGCCTCGTTGAGCCGGTCATTGCCATGAAACCCCCCTACTGGGCGGTACTGGCCTTTGCCAACGTGAGCATGCTGGTGGCTGGAATGTTTGTAGATGTTTTCTCTAACATCCTGATTCTTTCCCCGCTCCTCCTGCGTTTGGCCGATCCCGTCGGGATCAGCGAACTCCATTTCGGAATTGTGGCCACAGTCAATTCCGATATGGGAAACATAACCCCACCCTTTGGTCTGAACCTCTTTGTGGCCAGTGGAGCTTTTCGCAAGAGCTACATGGAAGTGGTTCGGGCGGTGGTGCCCTGGATCCTGATTGCCATCACCAGCTTGATGATTATCACCTACATTCCAGAAATTTCCCTCTGGCTGCCGAAACAGCTATACCCGGGAATCAAGTAAGCCGGCATTGATTGATAAAAGCAGATCTTGACGAATCGATCGGATAAGTGAGAGACTTCAGTACAAAAAATGGGATCGTGGATATATTTAAAATTCGAAAGGAAAGGAGGAGATTGGAATGATGTCGACCTATCAATTTAAAACTCCATCTGTAATCGTGAACGGACCCGGGGCTGCCAAAGAAGTGGGATCTTTTGCCAAAGGGCTGGGGAAGAAGGCTTTGATCGTCACGGACACTGCCCTGGAGAAAATCGGTCTTCTCAATGATATCAAAAACTCGCTGGAAGTGGCGGGGATTTCTTTTGCCATTTACGACAAGGTAGTTACCGAGCCAACGATGGATTTTGCGGAAGAGGGGCTGAAGATTTTCAAGGAAGTCCAGGCAGAAATTTTGATTGCCGTGGGAGGGGGCAGCCCTATAGATGCGGCCAAAGGCATTGCGGCCCTGGCCACAAACCCGGGAAAGATGAGTGACTTTGCCGGAGCAAATAAAATTCCTCGGCCGGGGGCCCCCCTGATTGCGATCCCGACTACGGCCGGGACGGGCAGCGAAGTAACCCAATTTACCATCATCACCGACACCACCCGGGATGTAAAAATGCTCATTGCCAGCCCCAATATCATGCCGAAGGTGGCATTGGTTGATCCTTTGATGACCCTGCAGATGCCCCAAGGAATTACAGCGGCCACCGGTCTTGATGCCCTCACCCACTCTATTGAGGCTTTTGTTTCGGTGAAGGCTCAACCAATAACCGATACCCTCGCCTTGCAAGCGATCCGGATCATCGCTGGAAATATTCGGCAGGCCTGGTCCAATGGGGATAATATCGAAGCCCGGACGAGCATGATGATCGGCGCTCTGCAAGCTGGGATGGCCTTTTCCAATTCCTCCGTTGCTTTGGTGCACGGGATGGCCCGTCCTATCGGGGCCTATTTCCATGTTTCTCACGGAGTCTCGAATGCCGCCCTCCTTCCCACGGTTATCGAATTCAGCATTCCAGGAAACCCGGAACGTTATGCCGCAATTGCCGAGGCCATGGGTGAAATCACGGAGGGCCTTTCTGTTCTCGATGCGGCTTATTTCGCGGCCGATGCAGTAGAGAGATTGAATGTAGACTTGAAAGTTCCTACCCTGAGGGAACTGGGAGTGGAGGAGAAAAAGTTCAACTCGGTGGTGGAGCAGATGGCCGCGGATGCGATCGCCAGCGGAAGCCCGGGGAACAACCCGAGAAAAGCAACCAAAGAAGAAATTGTAGAGTTATACCGCAAGGCGTTTTCCAAGGAATAAAAGGCGTTTTAACAACGTCAAAACCATGCTCGGCAAGAAAGACGGCATTCCTTCCTTCACCGGTGGCAATATCTAGAGCCTTCCCTTGGGGAAGGAGGTGGATGTGCCTTTTTAAAAAAGAGTTGGCCTTTATTCCCAAGGCATATCTTTTCATGGTGTTTTCACTCCTGTATGCACCACAGCGATACCGTTGGTAAGCCTGTGGTAATCCACATGGGAAAAACCAATTTTTTCCAGGATGGCGGATAATTGGTCCGGGGATGGAAAGAGGCGGATGGACTCGGGAAGGTAGGTGTAGGCCTTCCTGGAGCCGGCAATGATTTTTCCAACCAAAGGCATGACTTGGAAAGAATATAGATCGTAAAACCGCCCGAACCAGGTTGAAGTAGGCCTGGAAAATTCCAAGCATACCAGTTTTCCGCCGGGCTGCAAAATCCGGTGCATTTCCTCGAGGCCTTTTTCCATACAAGTAAGATTCCGAATGCCGAAGCCAACGATAGCTGCGTCGAATATTCCGCCGGGAAAAGAAATCTGCGCGGCATCTCCCTGGACAAAAAGAATCTTTTTCTCCAGAGATGCTTTGATTATTTTAGGTTTCCCAGCCTCCATCATCGCCCGGTTGTTATCGTACAGGATAACCTGCCCCGCCGGGCCAACGGCTTTGGCAGCCAAAATAGAGAGGTCAGCGGTCCCGCCGCATACGTCGATGACTCGATTTCCGGTTTTTAATGCTAATTCCCCGACAGCTTTTCTTTTCCAGTAATGATGAAGGCCGAAACTCAGAAGGGAGTTCATCAAGTCATACTTGCCGGCAATGGAATTAAAGTGCTGCAGGACGAGGTTGACTTTTTTTTCTAAGGGGGCGCCGTGGCATTTAAAATCGGTCATTTCAACCTGCATTGGGCAGGATGGAAATCTTTATCTTTAGGATAAAGGAATTTATTTCTTTTTTCAATCAGAGAAAGGAAAAGCGATCAGCAGGTTGTCGTTCCCGAAATCCTGCCTACAGCTTCTTCCATATGCTGCTGGAAGGTCAAGCGGGCCTGCTTTTCTTGTTCGCGGGTAGGAGGAACGGGAGCCCGGGCAAATTGATTTAAAGGGAGGCTATGGAAATTTAAACATCCTTTTCCTACCCATTTATTTATGGTATAAAGAATAGGGGTTTTTCAGCCAGGATGGTCATTAATTATGGCGGACTAAAAAGAAAAAAATGATCCGTCGTTATCTGCGCAAATCTGCGTCCTATTAAATTTAATTTTACGGGGGTATTTCATTTCAGTTTACCAAGGAGGCGGGAATAATGGGCAAAGATGAAATATTTTTCAGGAAAATTTTTATTTTGGCAGCGGTACTTTTGCCTATGTTTATAACCGCATGCGCGGAAATACGTTTGAACACGCTTCCTACACCTCCACCGACTGCCAAGCTGCGCGTCTTCATCCAGCCAATCTCTTCACTCGACGTCCAAATGAAAACTTCCCACCCTTCCCACCAGGAATTTGTGGAACGACAGTTTAGGTTTATGCAAAGATTTTTAGAACGGAGGGGAATGTATGAAGTAGTTCCAGAGGAAGAGGTCAAAGCTGTATTGGGAAAACATTGGTATTCTGAAAAGGATTTGGCGGCAAGATGGGCAAGAAGGGATTGGCAATTGGCCAGGCAGGTTGGTAAGGCGGTACATGCCGAATATGCGATGATCGTAGAGCGATTCGGTAAGGAAAGAATTTTTTACTTAGATATGATGTTGATCAATATCGAGACGGGAAAAAAGTTTAAGATTTCTGTTCAAATGCCAGTAGGAGATGCAGAAAAAATTAGAGAAATTATAAGAGTTTCCTACCGGGCAATATTTAATGACGCCAAGAATGACATGATAACCACGGCCATTCGTAAAGGCCGGCGGATGGCTGGACTGCCAACACCCAAGACTCCTGCAATAGATATAACGACCGCACCAATTCCTTCAGCCCCACAAAAGGTCAGGGAATTGGATTTAGAAAAAGAGCTAGGCGGCGAAACCATGGCCGAGGGTCGGACGCGACTGGCCATTTATGATTTCGAAGCACCCGAACCTTTTAAAACCGTAGCCCTGATTCTTTCGGAGGCGTTGCGGGAGGAACTTTTTCGATTGGGAAATTTTACTCTTGTCAATCGAGAAAATATTGTCCAGGTGATGAATGAGATGGGACTGCAGCAATCCGGACTGGTGGATGAAAAGCATGCTGTGCAGGCAGGAAAGGGAATGGCGGCCCGCCAGATCATCATGGGGAATTTCGGAGTGCTGGGTAGCACTTCTGTCCTTCAGGCCAAACGCATCGACGTAGAAACCCAGGGTACCCTGGCCCTTGCCTCCCTCAAGTGCCAGCAGGGAAAGGAAGAAGAGATATTGGACCGGCTGCCGGAGCTTGTCCGAAAACTAGTGGAAAAATAATCCTTACAATCCCCGCAGGAATTCCGGGCGCAGGCGGGAAGCATCTTCGGAGCTTACCACTTGGTGAATTAAATTCACGACAGCTTCCTTATCTCTAGGCAGGCGGGCTTTGATGGGCAGATAATTGGAAGCGTGGTTGGAAGTAAAATAGCACTGGCTAAGGTGGGAATGAGCGACAATCACGCCTAATTCCTCAAGCACCTGGAAAGGTGTTGGAAGCTGAAAACGCCCTGCTTCCATATCCGCGTAAAGGGGCGTTCCGGGCACAACCATCAAAGTCAAGGCACTGGCAAAATCCGGGTCAATGTCCGAAAGAATTTTTGCCGTGGCCAGAGCATGTTGATGCCCGTGTTCTATCCCGCCCAAACCCAAAAGAACGGTGACCGAAAGAGTAATTCCCGCCTCTTGCACCCTTCTTCCAGCCTCGACCATCTGCTCGTAAGAGGCTCCCTTGCGTATTTTTTCCAGTAAGGCGGGATTCCCAGTTTCTACTCCGAGATAAATAATTCCCAACTTACGGTTTTTCAGAACCTTGAGTTCGTCCACGCTCTTGCGCAGAATGCTCTTGGCATTCCCGTAAATACCTACTCGGCGCAGGCCGCGGATTTTTTCCTGCAGGTACTCCAAGATGGCCAGGAGTTTAGGCTGAGGAATGATCAAGGCGTCGCCATCGGCTAAAAAAACTTTCCGAAATGGGCCGTAAGGGGCGACTTCATCGATTTCCGATTTAATGGTATCCAGGTCTTTGATGCGGAACCTGCGCCCTTTGTAAGTAGGACAGAAGGTACACCGGTTATGCGAGCAACCCAGGGTAACCTGCAGAATAAAACTTTCCGCCTCGCTCGGAGGACGGATGACAATTCCTTCGTATTCCATATCTTTTAAAACCTCGGAAAAATGGAAAGTTACAGAGATGGAATATTGGGTGCGCAAAGATCACCTTATTCCATAATTCTATTATTCCAAAATTCCTGGGTTATTGCAACCTTTCCCCAGGAGGGCAGAAGGATTACCTTCTTCACGCCAGAAGAGATCCAGGGATCTTTCCAGAGTTTCATAGATTGATATTCGATTCACCTCTTTTTATTGGAAAGAAACGGGTTTTAGGTATAATAATAAAATTGGTTTTTTAAAAGCCAAAATGACCAATTAGATGAAAACCAGAGAATAGGCAATGGAGGTTTAATCGTGAGGAAAGCAAAAAGTCGGGTGACGTTAGTTAAAACTGAGAATCGCCAGCAAGGGGTAAGAGACTCGATAAGAGCATTGGCAATCAATCCGGTGAAAGGAAAGAATGTCCTCATCAAGCCCAATTTCAATACTGCTGACCCGGTCCCGGGGTCCACGCACAATGATACTCTTGCGGCCTTAGCGGAAGAATTGTGGAAAATGGGGGCTAAATCGATCAGTCTGGGGGAGCGAAGCTACCCGCTCACTCATGAAGTCATGGAGCAAAAGGGAATTTTACCAATTTTAGAGGAATTGGATGTCCGGGTGGTAAATTTTGATGAGCTAAAAGAGCGCGATTGGGTGGAGTTCAGGCCGGCGAAGAGCCACTGGGTCAATGGATTTCGGATAGCCCGGCCCATCCTGGAAACCGATTGCCTGATATCCACTTGTTGTCTGAAAACTCACCAGTTTGGGGGGGTTTTTACCATGTCTTTGAAACTCCATGTGGGTGTAGTCCCTACATCCCGCCATGGTTATGAGTACATGCGCCAGCTTCACAGTTCACCCCACCAGCGGAAGATGATTGCGGAGATCAATGAGCCCTTTCGACCCCAAATTATTGTCCTTGATGGGATCGAAGCTTTCGTTGATGGCGGACCGGCAACGGGAAAACGCACCCGGGGAGAGGTTTTCCTGGCTGCTAATGATCGGGTAGCCATTGATGCCGTGGGGGTGGCGATCCTGAAACTACTGGGGAGCAATGAAAGCATCATGAAGCCGAAGATATTCGAACAGGAGCAGATTGCCAGGGCAGTCGAACTTGGTTTGGGGGCGGCTGCACCGTCCGAGATCGAATTAATCCCGGCCGAAGGTAAGAGCCAGGAATATAGGGATCAAGTCGTGGGGATCCTGAAAAAGGGGTGATGGTTGGAAAATCCTCCTCAGCTCTGCCTCAGCTACACCCATTTAACCAAAGTTGAGCAGTCGGCTGTCTTCATGGCCCTCGATGATTGGTATTTGTATGGGCTGGTGATCACGGACATCGATTTGGTCAAAGGATTTTCTTAGAAGATTTTTTAGCATGGTCTTTTACGGTTCTATCTTTTATAATATTATAATAGTTTAGAGGCAATGAGTGAGACAGAACTTGGAAAGGAGGGAAAAATGCCGACCAAAACAGAAGAAAGGATCCAGGCCCTGGAAGTTGCCCTTAATAACGAATCCCGGGAAAGGGATTTTTACCTGAAGAACAAGGAGAGAACGACAAATCCTCACGGCAAATCAATGTTCGGATCGATTGCCAGCGATGAAGATGAACATTATCAACGGATCCTGGAATTGCACCAACGGCTGCAAAAGGATGGCAAGTGGCCTGAGACGGTTCCCCTCAAGGTAAAGGGAACGGAGGTGAAGGTCATCATCCGGAGGCTGGGTGACTCGGCGGACACTTCATCCAAGGCGGACGTGGATGACATGGAAGCGGTGAAAATTGCCATCGATTTTGAAACTAAAGGGGAAAAATTTTATAGTGACTTGGCTCTTACGGTAGAGGACGCGGTGGAAAAGAAATTCTACGAGCTGCTTTCCTCCATCGAAAGAGAGCATCGTCTCTCTCTCCAGGATACTTACGAATATTTCCAGGATCCTGCCGGGTGGTACCGCATCAAAGAAAGACATCACATCGACGGAGCTTAAAAAAATAGCCCCTGGCCATCTCCCCGGCCAGGGGCCAATTTATTTTCCTGCCTATTATCCAGAAAACCTTTTTCTTGATTCGTTGCCCTATTTTAGTTATAACCAAACCGTATGGAAAAAAGGCGCATAGACAACCTCATCCGCAGAGGGAAAATCATTCAAGGGGTGCGACAGTTTTTCCTGGAACAGGAATTCGTGGAGATAGAAACTCCTGCCCTGGTTTCTTCGCCAGGCATGGAGCCGCACCTTTCGGCCCTGGAACTATATTGCACCCGGCCGGATGGTTGCCGGATGAAAAAATACCTACACACCTCCCCGGAATACTGCATGAAAAAACTCTTGGGTGCCGGGTGGGAGAAGATTTTTCAGATTTGCCGGGTTTTCCGGGATGGTGAGATCGGCAATACCCACCAGATTGAGTTCATCATGCTGGAATGGTATCGGAGCAATGCGGATTACCGCAAAATCATGGAGGATTGCGAAGGGCTGATCAATTACCTTTTTGCAAAAGTATTGGGAATTTTTGATTGGTCCTATCAGGGGAAAAAACTGGATTTTACTCTTCCCTTTAAACGCCTCAGTGTTGCCCAGGCCATGCGACTTCATGGGGGAGTCGATATCGAAAAGAATCTCGATGCCCCCTCCCTGCTCAAGGAGGCAAGGTCAGGGGGGTATCACTTTGATCAGGAAGGAAAATATTCTTTCGATGAGGTCTTTTTTAAAGTGTTTTTAGAGGCAGTGGAACCCCGGCTGGGTTTTCCGCAACCGACAATCCTTTACGATTATCCGGCGAGCATGGCTGCTCTGGCCCGCCTGAAACCAGATAACCCACTTTGGGCCGAACGCTTTGAACTTTACATCGCCGGCCTGGAACTGGCCAATGCTTTTTCGGAACTCACCGATACCGAAGAGCAAAGAAGGAGATTTGAAGAAGAACAAAGGCTTCGAGCACTCATGGGGAAAACAGTGTACCCAATTGATGAAGAACTTCTTCAATCCCTTTCCCACATGCCACCGGCAGCGGGCATTGCTCTGGGTGTGGACCGGTTGGTCATGCTTTTTTGCGACGCTCCAAGCATCCAGGATGTCCTGGCTTTTCCCATAACTTGATTGTATAGGAAATTGCTTTTTGGACACGGATGAACACAGATTATCAGGATAAACGAAAAAGAAAATAATCATCTGTGGTTATCTGCGAAAATCTGCGTCCTATTAAATTTAACCTAAATTGAGTGATTTTTTTAAACTACAGAGAACACGGAGAATTATTTCATAGTTAAGAGATTTAGGGTCTCTACCGGGTTGCTGTTATTGGGCAAGAAATCTATAATGAAAGTGGGGCGAAGCAAGGAAAACCTATGAGGCAATCGATGAACAAAGAGCAAACTTTGAAACTCTTGGGAGATTACAACCAGCAGTACATCCTGGACCACTATTACCGTTTAAACTTGGAGAAAAAGGGTGATTTTTTAAAAGAATTGAAAGGATTGGACCTGGCCCTTGTCTTTAAGTTGTACAAAAAATTTGCCCAAGAAAAAGATATTTCTCGCCCTTTCGGTGAGATCCATCCGGCGCCCATTATTACGATTCCCGAAACATCCCGGGAAAAGACCCGCCAGCAAGAAGCCCGTATTCTTGGAGAATCTCTCATCCGTAAAAACGAGGTTGCCGTCTTGATTGTGGCCGGCGGGCAGGGATCTCGTCTTGGCTTCGAAGGTCCCAAGGGGAAATTCCGGATATCGCCGGTTAAGCAAAAATCACTATTTCAGCTCTTGGCCGAATCCGTAAAGGCCCTTACCAATAGGTATCAAGCCACGATTCCCCTGCTGATCATGACTAACCAAGAAAATCAACAGGAGACCCAACAATTTTTTGCAGCCAACAATTTTTTTAACCTGGATAGAAAAACATTATACTTTTTCAACCAGGGAATGTTGCCCACCCTGACTGCTGAAGGTCAGCTGATCTTGAAGAATGACACCCAACTATTGGTAAACCCCGACGGCCACGGAGGGTCCCTCAAAGCCTTGTTTGAAATAGCCTTTCTCCAGCACCTTATCGATCATGGATTTTCTGAACTCTTCTACTGTCAGGTCGACAACCCTTTAGTGAAAATAGCGGATCCCGTTTTTATTGGGTACCACAGGATGGAAGGAGCGGAAATATCCACCAAAGTGGTCCGCCGCCATGACCCGGTTGAAAAAGTAGGAATTTACGGGTTGGTAAACGGCAAACCAACGATTATTGAGTACAGCGATTTTCGGCCAGAGGACTATAAAGCTTTGGATGAAAAAGGGGCGATTTGCCACTGGGCCGGGAACACCGCCATCCACATGGTCTCCCTGGCGTTCGTAAAACGTTTGAATCAACACGGGTATGCTTTGCCCTATCACCGGGCAGAGAAAGAAGTTGAAGGGCGGGGGCGGGATGGCCGATGGGCTCAAATGACCGGCTGGAAGTTTGAAACTTTCGTCTTTGACTCCATCCCTTTAGCCCGGAAAGCCTGTGGCGTGGAAGTGATCCGGGAGGAGGAATTTGCCCCGGTAAAAAATCGGCAGGGAAAAGATTCTCCGGATACGGCGCGGGCGGCCATGAATGCGCTTCACAGGAGCTGGCTCAAAGAAGCAGGCGCCCGGCTGGCCCCGGAAGTCCAGGTGGAGATCAGCCCTCTTTTTGCTCTGGACAGAGAAGAACTGGTCGCGAAGCTTAAAGGACAAAACCTGGTCGTAAACAGGGATAGGTACATTGATTTATAAAAAGGGAAATTAGCCGGAGAGTTTTTTCCTCACCATATGAATTGAAGTCGCCTTGAACGAGGCGAATATTTCTTTCCCCTCCTTTAGTTCCAAATCTTCCAACGCGTGGCTCGTCACGTAGGCCACCAGGGGGAAGCCGCAATCAAGTTGAACTTTGTAAAAGAGGCCCATCGGGATGACCTTTTTGATTTTCCCCGTGAATACATTCCTGGCACTGGTTGCCCTTTTGGGGAAAGGAGGAGAGAGAGTCACGTTTTCCGGGCGGATGCAAAAAACAACGGTTTCTCCCAACTCTACCTCGCCCACTGCTTCCACCTCATGACCCATCACGGAGGCCAAGAAACTCCCTTTATCTTTTTTGCTTACCCGCCCGGTGAGGATCGTGTCAACTCCCACGAAGGAAGCCACAAACTCGTCCAATGGTTGATTCATCACCTCCGGAGGAGGCCCAATCTGCAAGATTCTTCCTCGGTTCATCACGGCAATCCGGTCGGAGAGCCTAAGGGCTTCCATCCGATCATGGGTTGCAAAAATCGTGGTAGTGCCGGTCTGCCGTAAAACTCGTTCCAGGTCTTCGATCAAGGATTCCCGGGTAGGAGGATCGAGGGATGCCAAAGGCTCGTCGAGGAAGAGAAGTTCAGGTTGAGGGGCAAAAGCCCGGGCAAGGGCTACCCTTTGGGCCTCACCGCCGGAAATCTTCCGGGCGGAGCGATGCACGAGATGGGGAATTCCAAACCGCTCCAGGTTCTCATCGACCCTTTTTTCAATTTCTGTTCTTTTTAGACCCCGAATTTTCAAGCCGGAGGAGACATTCTCAAAAACCGTGGTATCAAAGAGAAGCGGCTCCTGGAAAACCATGGTCAGTTTCCTGCGGTACTGGAAAAGAACATGGTTGGAGGAAACGATTTTTTCTTTAAAAAAAAGTTCTCCCTGGGAAGGTTTGATTAAACACGCCAAGGCCTGCAGCAAGGTCGTCTTCCCCGCCCCATTGGGCCCGATTAAGGAGAGAATTTCACCGCTTTGGACGGAAAGAGACGGAACATCGAGTATGATCGATCCTCCTCTTTTAATCTTAAGATTTCTTCCCTCAAGCATTGGGCTCGAATTGTTCATTATTGTCCCGATGATATTTTTTTCTCTGCTCTCTGTTCTTTGCGTTATGCTATTTAGGCCTCTCTCTCTGCTGGATGGTGGTAAGGATCAGGTTGATAAAATAGGCCAGCAAGAGGAGAATGATCCCCAGGGCGATGGCAATATCGAAATTTCCCCGGCTGGTCTCCATGACCGTGGCGGTCGTCAGAACGCGGCTGTATCCCTTGATGTTTCCGCCCACCATGATGGAAGCTCCCACTTCGGAAATGACGCCTCCGAATCCGGCCATCACCCCGGCCAGGAGCGGGAGCCTTGCCTCTTTAACCAGAATCCAGACCATCTGCAATCGAGTTGCTCCCAGGGCCAGAATTTGCAGCCGGAGGTTTTTGGGGAGGGCCTGAATGGCGGCCAAGGAAATCCCCATGACGATGGGGGTGGCAATGATCGCCTGGGCGATGATCATAGCGGTGGGGGTGTAAAGTACCCCCAGAAATCCAAGCGGCCCGTTTCTCCACAAGAAGATAGTGACAAAAAGACCCACCACGACCGGAGGAAGACCCATTCCGGTGTTGATCAGGCTGACCACTAACCTCCTCCCCGGGAATTCTGCCAAGGCAACGATGGTGCCGATGGAGATTCCCATTATCAGGCTGATGAACGTAGCCGTGCCCGAGATCTGGAGGGAGAGGAGGGTGATCTTCATCACTTCCGGATCAAAAGTGACCAGGAGATAAAAGGCCTTTAGGATTCCTTCCAGAATGAGATCCATTTACTTTCCCAGGTCTTCTTCTTTTTTACCTGCATCCGGGAAGAAGAGAGGAGATCCAAATTTGTCCACACCGAAGGTCTTGATGACCTCCTGCGCCTCTTTTGACACCATGAAATCAGCAAAAGATTTGGCCCCGGCGGCATTCACTTTGGGCCATTTGGATGGATTGACTTCCATGACATGGTAAATGTTGAGCAGCAAGGCATCGCCTTCCGTTAAAATGTCGAGGTGCAGATTTTTCCTCAAAGCAAGATAGGTCCCCCGGTCGGCCAGGGTATAGCCCTTTTTCTCGGAGGTAACATTGAGGGTCTGCCCCATTCCGAGGCCGGCCTGCTGATACCATTTTCCCTTTTCTGGATTCATCCCGGAAGCTTTCCAGATGGCCTTCTCTTTGGAATGGGTCCCGGAGTTATCCCCGCGGGAAAGGAATAAAGTCCCTGCGGAGGCGATTTTTTTGAAGGCCTCGGTTGCAACTTTCATCCCTTTGATCTTCGCCGGGTCTTCTGCCGGCCCCACCACGATAAAATCGTTATGCATGACAATTCTTCGATTGACCCCGTATCCGCCGGCAATAAACTTCTTCTCCGCGGCTGGGGAATGCACCAACAGCACATCACCCTCTCCCTTCTGCCCCATAGCCATGGCCTGTCCCGAGCCCACAGCGATGGTCTTTACAAAATAGCCGGTCTTCTTTTCAAAGATGGGGATGAGCACATCCAGCAGGCCCGAGTCCTGAGTGCTGGTCGTGGTAGCAAGGATAATCGATTTCTGAGCTCCACATAGGCTTGGAAAGATAAAAATCAAACAGATAATCATCCCCAGACATGTAATTCTTTTCTTGGGCATATGCATCTCTCTTCATGAACTTTGTGAATAGATAATTTTGCCTGAATTTTTAAATTCATAACTCCCCAAGTTTTCCACCCGGCTCCGAAATTCTTTGGAATTGAGGATCTCTATGAAAGCCTGGACCCCCCGTTCAAAAAAGGTGGATTGGTCAAGGAGCATATCGAAGCTCTCCTGGGTTAAGGGGATGAAGGACAAGCCTAAAAGTTTTGATACCGACCCCGTGGCCAGGCCCACATCGGTCTCTTTGGCCAAGATGGAGAGTCCCACTTCAAAGTGGGTATAAACTTCATTTTCATATCCCTTGATCGACGGGGCGGGAATCTTGAGCTGCCGAAGATGATGATCCAGGAGCACTCTGGTGCCCGAGCCTTTCTGCCGGTTAATAAACCGGACCTTCGGCTTGGCCAGATCTTTGAAACCATGGAGGTTTAAGGGATTTCCAGCGGCCACCAAAAAACCCAGGTCCCGGTTGAAAAGATTGATAACGACGGTCTTCAAGTTAGGCAGATAAGTGGATAAAAAGGGAATATTGTATTGGCCGCTCTTCGGGTCGAGCAGGTGCGACCAGGCAATATCCGTATATCCCTGGTTCAGGGCTTTGAGTCCATCCGTGCTGCCGGTGTTGGCTGAAAATAGGTAGAACTCCGGATAGGCCTTGCGGATATAGGTCTTGAGAATGTCGAGGATCGGATCATTGCTTCCGGAAGCCAAGAGTGCTCCTTCAATCTGCTTGCTTTTTCTACGGGCCTCAGCCATGCCGGCTCTGGTATTGGTATCAATCCACTCATCAATCAATTTTTTAGGGAATATCCACTTTCCAGTAACCCGAGTGGAGGGAATCCTTTGGGACTTTATCAGAGCGTAGACCTGTTTCTCATGGATGCCCAAGTATTGGGCTACCTCTTTTGTGCTCATGATTTCTTCTGACATTGGTTTCTCCTCGGTGCGATCCCATCATAAAATAGTCCTAAATTTTTGTCAAAGAAAATTTTTACAAATAATTACTTTTTATTACTATATTTAACAATTAAAGGCCAGATTTCTGAGGCTATGTTTCCTTTTTACGAATGAGGAAACCAATTTCTGCGCTCTTCCTAAGTAAGAACGCGACATTCCCTTCCTTTCCTTTTTAGTTAGTCTTTGATTTTCCTTCCTTTTTAGTACTACAGCGTTAGTTTTTTCTGGACAATGGAAATGGAATCTGTTATACCTATAACCGGGGCGTATGAAAGAGGCCACGGCGTTGGGAAATTTGACCGACCGGAAGGGATGATCCGTTCCGGTGGAGAAGGATCTCTACGTCCTTTCAACAGCAATGGAAGTATGGGTATCGGATTCATGGCAAAGTTTAGTTCTCCTTTCCTGCAAAAGCCTTTTGAAATTTTTCAGGGAACTTTA
>JAHJQK010000173.1 GCA_018819135.1 Pseudomonadota bacterium
AGCTGAACAGTGCGATGGATTGATTGCCCTGGGAGGAGGCAGTTCCATGGATGCGGCCAAAGCGGCTGCGATCAGGGTTTCTCAACCCGGACTCCTGACCGAATACGAAGCCGCGATGGGAGGGGGCGGGAAAATAAAGTCTCCCTTACCTCCCATTATCTGTATCCCCACCACGTCGGGTACCGGCAGTGAGGCCAATCCCTATGCAATCATTACGGACAAAGAGAGAAACATTAAATTCCTTATCATCAGTAACCTGATCATTCCCAGTTTGGCTGTGATTGACCCGAATATTTGCCGCACCATGCCCAAGAGCCTGACTGCGGAAACGGGCGTTGATGCTTTGGCGCACTGTATTGAATCGTATGTAAGCAAAAGTATTCCCTACCATCCATATTATTCAGGGCTTGCCCTATCCGGCGTAAAGTTGATTGGGCATAGCCTGAGGAAAGCTTACAACGACGGGGATGATCTGAATGCCCGGATGGATATGTGTATGGCCGCGATTAACGGCGGAGTCGCTTTTTCCAAAGGCTTGGGGCTGGGTCACGCCATTGGCCATGCCCTGGGTGCCCAGTATCATCTTTCTCATGGCAAAGCTCTGGCTGTGAGTTTGCTTTGCTTCGTGCGTACGAACCAAGAGGTTTGTAAGAATGAATTTTTAGACTTAGCTTTGGCACTGAACCGCTCGGAGGATTTGGAGTCGGCTCTGGTACGCCTCTATAAGGATCTGAATCTACCCATTCGTTTTAAGGACCTGAGGATTACAGAAGAGGGGCTTAAGACGATCGCTTTTGAAGTGGGCAAAGATGCGGCCAATCTTGCCGGGAATCCCGTTCCCGTAAACGACCGGCGGATTATAGAAATTCTTAAGGAGTTTTATTGATCTATGGCATCCTCTCTCCCGAAAGGGGGGGAGGATGAGGGCTTACCTTCGACCTGACAGTCATTGTCCGAAAACGTTAGGCTTTCTTCCTCCTCCTGTTAATCATGTTATAAAAGGATCCAAAATGAAAAAGGCCGGAGAACGAACTGCTTCCCGGGTCCGAAACCCTTACTGGAATCGTCACTCCGTATCGGGGCCCTGACCTGTCACCTTTCTTGCAAAGATTCTCAGCAACGCGGCTTCCTCTCGCCGCACCCCTTAACCGTCCGGTTGCGCTCAGATGCGAATTGAAAACTCGCTCTGCACAGGGTAAAATAGAAGAAAGAGTTGCAGGATGGCACCGCCGCCGTCTTGGATCTCCAAGAGGGGATGATCCTATGCATGAGACCATCGCTGTCGTCGATGACGAACCCGACATTTTGGAATTGGTTTCTCTTCATCTAAGAAAAAACCATTTCAGCGTGCGGGAGTTCTCTGACGGGTCCAGCTTCATTGAGTATCTCAACTCCGAAATCCCCGATCTCGTGGTGCTCGATCTTATGCTCCCCGACGCCGACGGCTTCGAGATCTGCAAATACATGAAGAGGAAAAAGGATCTGGCACATGTTCCCATCGTCATGCTCACGGCAAAAAGCGAAGAGGCGGACACCGTCCTCGGATTGGGGCTCGGCGCTGACGACTACGTCAGGAAGCCTTTCTCTCCCAACGAGCTGATCGCCCGAGTAAAGACGGTGTTGAGAAGATTTGAATCACACCGGGAGACCGAAAGTCCTGCAAAAATTGTTATAGGTAATATGACCATCGACCCAGAGAGGCATGAAGTTGCCATTGACGGCAACAAAGTTGAACTAACATCGACCGAATTCCGTATCCTGCTGCTTCTCGCATCAGAGAAGGGCCGGGTCTTCTCAAGGGACAGAATTCTCGATCATCTGTGGGGCAATGAAAAAGCAGTGGTGGACAGAACGATTGACGTGCACATACGACATCTGAGATCAAAGCTGGGCACCGCATCGAAGTTGATCAGAAACGTCCATGGTGTAGGGTACAAGTTGGAAGAATGAAAAGGTCTTTTTTTAGCAAGATTTTCATCGGCTATCTTCTTATTATTCTCGCCCTTTCATCCTTGATCCTTGTCTTATCCTTGAATACGGTGCGGGAATTCTACCGAGACGTGCTTACCGACAGCCTGAGAAACCTTGCCTATACGCTGAACCCAGAGGTCGCCCATTTCCTGGACACGGGCCGCGCTAACGAACTTGACGGATTTGTAAAAACCTTGGGAAGTAAAATTCACACACGGGTTACCATCATAGCCACGGATGGTACTGTCCTGGCAGATTCCGACGAGAATACGCAATCGATGGAAAATCATAGCCGCAGGCCCGAGGTGGCCGAAGCGCTTCAGGGCAAAACCGGCAAGTCGGTTCGCTTCAGCAGCACGGCCAACAGAGACATGCTCTATGTCGCAGTCCCCATCGAAACAAACGGGAAAATTACTGGAGTCATTCGAACAAGCCTTTTCCTCAAGGACAGCGACAACCTGCTCACCAAGCTCAACTATCGTGTTGCCCAAATCAGCCTGGGTATTGCCCTTATGGCACTCCTCGGGGCATTCCTCGTTGCCAACAGCATTGTCCGGCCGATCAAAAATCTGACATCGGCAGCCAGGAAGGTTGCTTCGGGAGACTTCAATGTGCGGATTTTTCTGAAGAACAAGGACGAACTGAGGGAACTGGCCGACAGTTTCAACCGGATGAATGAGGAAATGCAAAGAATGTTTTCGGAGCTCGGCCAGCAGAAAGAAGAACTGAACAGCATTATTCACTCTCTCCAGGAAGGTCTCCTCGTCGTGGACAAACAGGGCAGGATAATCCGGGCCAACGAGAGCTTCTGGAGGATCGCAGGGAGCCAGCCCGTGGAAGGGAAGTTTTACTGGCAGACCATGAGAAATCCCCAGTTGGCGGAGTTGCTGAAGAAAGCAGGCACCGAAAAAAGAAACTTCGTGGAAGAGCTTCCGTTGGGAGAGAGGGTTTTCATGTGTAGCGTTACACCTCTTGAGGGGAGAGAGGACATCGTCTTCATTTTCCACGACATCACCGAGATCAAAAACATCGAAAGGATCAAGAAGGATTTTGTGGTCAACGTCTCCCACGAACTGCGCACCCCTCTGACCGCAATAAAGGGCTATGCTGAAACGCTACGTGAAGAGGTCGCCGCCGCGCCAAGCAAAAAATACGTTGAGATCATCCAGAGGAACACCGACAGGCTCATCAACATCGTCAACGACCTGCTGCTGCTTTCCAGCCTGGAAGAAAAGGGAGCTCTTGAACTGGAGGATATCGATTTAAGAGGTTTACTGGAGAATGTCATCAGAATATTCGACCAGAGGCTGAAGGACAAGGAGCTTTCCTGGGTGATGGAGGTGAAAGAGAATCTGCCGCCAATCAAAGCCGATCTCTTCAAATTAGAGCAGATGCTGGTAAACCTTTTCGATAATGCTGTGAAATATACCGATCGCGGGGAAATCGCCGTATCCGTGGATGTCCAGGAGAAACGAGTACGCATCCAGGTCAGAGATACGGGAATCGGGGTACCCAAAGACGAAATTCCCCGCATCTTCGAACGATTTTATGTTGTCGACAAGTCGCGATCGAGAAAGTCCGGCGGCACGGGCCTCGGCCTTTCCATCGTGAAACATATAGTGCTCCAGCATAGCGGGACAATCGGTATCGAAAGCGCTCCCGGCGAGGGCACTACGGTAACTGTTACGCTTCCTGCCGATCTATCTGCGTCGTAACACTGCTTTCGCTTGGCTCAACTCGTTCCTGCCCAGGCCGGTGTGTCTCCAAAGATATACCCCTTAAATTTCAGAATTAACAATAAATTAACAAATTATTTATCATAACTTAACAGAGAAAGATTAAATTGATCTTGATAAAATTAAATTTTCAAAGGGAGAGGGATAAATGAAAGATAATTTGAAGTGGTTTGCAAAAAATTTCACGAAGGGGTTAAGAAAGAAAAAGGGGTTAATGTTCGTCATGTTGTTCCCCATTCTTTTAGGTCTTTGCAGTTCGGGATTCTCCGCGGACGTAGAACTCATAGGTGCGGGGGCTACCTTTCCATATCCACTCTATTCCAAGATGTTCGATGTTTATAATAAAGAGTATGGGGTAAAGATCAATTATCAGGCAATCGGTTCGGGTGGAGGGATTCGCCAACTTACCAATAAAATAGTGGATTTCGGAGGGTCGGATGCCATCATGACCGAAAAGGATTTAAAGGAGGCCGGTGCGCCCGTTCTTCATATTCCTACCTGTGCGGGTGCCGTGGTCGTAACCTACAATTTGTCTGGGGATCCGCAACTAAAATTTACACCGGATGTCATTGCCGACATCTTTCTCGGGAAAATCAAGAAATGGAACGACCGACGGATTACCGCGATAAATCCTGGAATAAAGCTTCCAGATACTGATATTATCGTGGTTCACCGGTCCGATGGCAGCGGGACGACCTTTATATTCAGCAGCTATTTGAGCAAGGTCAGCCCGGAATGGAAGGAAAAAGTGGGTGCCGGCCCCTCCCTAAACTGGCCCGTGGGGTTAGGGGGCAAAGGGAATCCTGGGGTGGCCGGTTTGGTGAAACAGACACCGGGCAGTTTCGGCTATGTGGAGCTTATTTATGCCCTCCAGAACAAGATGCCCTACGGGACGATCAAAAACAAGAAAGGCAATTTTGTAAAGCCGACAATCGCTTCGACAAGTCTGGCCGCAAATACTGCCTTGCCAGATGATATGAAAGTTGATTTGACCGATACGGACGCTGCCGAGGGGTATTCGATCAGCGGTTTCACCTGGATTTTAGTCTATAAAGAGCAGAACTACGCGGACAAGCCAGAAGAAAAAGCCAAGGCCCTTGTAAATCTCCTCTGGTGGATGACCCATGAGGGGCAAAAATATTCCGAACCCTTACATTATGCCCCCCTCTCCAAGGCGGCAGTGGGGAAAGCGGAGAAGCTGATCAAATCGATTACTTACAAAGAGAACCCGATCCTGAAGTAAAGTGAAAAGGCAGGTCGGAAATTTTTCTACGCGTTGCCTTTTTAATCTCTTCATGGCATGGTGGCGTGAATCTGAGATGCGGGAAAAACCCATGAATCATACAATAGCAGATGTCGCAGTTCCCACGGCCCGCTCCAAAACAACCCTGCGGTACAAACGGGGTATCTCGGAAGCTTCTTTTCGTAAGCTCCTCTATCTCGCGGGCCTCAGCTTGTTGATTCTCCTTGTGGCCATTTTCTTTTCGCTGGTGGTTGCCTCTCTGCCGGCGCTGCGCCAGTTTGGCCTCAGCTTCCTGATTGGGAAGACCTGGGATCCGGTGCGAGGTGACTTTGGGGCATTAGCCTTTCTTGTGGGCACGCTGATGAGTTCCTTTATGGCCTTGATTATTTCTATGGTCTTTTCCCTGCCGGTATCAATTTTCTTGGGAGAGTATTTTCGGCAGGGAAATGCCTCTACCTTCATGAAGAGCGTCATTGAATTACTTGCCGGGATTCCCTCCGTGATCTATGGATTCTGGGGGCTCTTCATCCTTGTTCCTCTGGTGAGGGCGCTGGAGGTGAAGTTAGGGGTTGCGCCTCAAGGGGTTGGAATTTTCACCTCCTCTTTGGTGCTGGCGGTCATGATCATCCCCTATGCCTCTTCTATTGGCACGGAAGTGATCAGTCTGGTCCCCTCGGATCTGAAAGAAGCGGCCCTTTCGTTGGGGGCCACCAGGTTTGAAGTGATCCGCAAAGTCATCTTGCCGTACGCCTCCTCCGGCATTTTCGCCGGAATTCTCCTGGCCTTGGGAAGGGCCCTCGGAGAGACCATGGCCGTGACTATGGTCATCGGGAATTCGAATTTTCTGCCGAAGAGCATCTTTAGTCCCGGCAGTACGATGGCCAGTGTCATCGCCAACGAATTCACAGAGGCCACCGGGAGTCTCTACCTGGCGAGTCTGATCGAATTGGCGCTGGTGCTTTTTATTGTAACGATGATTATCAATGTCTTAGGCAAGCTGATTATCCACAAAATGAGCGCGAGAAAATGATATGAAGGGTATGGCTGAAATCTCTATTCACCGTCGGATCTGGGCTGACAAATTGTTCAAAACGCTCATCATCGTCCTTTCCCTCTGTTCGATTGTGCCCATGTTTTTGATCCTATCTCTGATCATCCAGAATGGAATATCCGTGATCAACTGGGAATTTCTAACCCAGCTCCCGAAACCGGTCGGAGAAGTCGGCGGCGGGATTTCCAACGCGATTGTTGGGACTCTTTGGCTCATCGTTCTTTCCTTTCTGTTCTCTGTTCCCTTGGGAGTATTCGCAGGCATTTTTCTGTCAGAATGCAGAGGGGGAAAATTGGCCTATTTGACTAGGTTGTCGATAGAAATCCTCCAGGGGATCCCCTCCATTGTCATCGGGATCATCGCCTATGTTTGGGTGGTGATGCCGATGGGCTCCTTCTCAGCCCTTTCCGGGGGAGTGGCTTTGGGGATTATGATGTTGCCGGTGATTGTCATGGCTACGGAAGAAACCCTAAAACTGGTTCCCGACAGCCTGCGGGAGGCTTCGTTGGCCTTGGGAGTTCCCTATTCGCGGACGATCATGAAGGTGATCCTGCCAGCGGGCTTGAGCGGCATCCTTTCCGGAATTCTGCTGGGCGTTGCCCGCGTGGCCGGGGAGACAGCACCGTTGCTCTTTACAGCCTTCGGCAGCCCTTTTATGAACCAGAACATTTTAAAGCCCATCAATAGTCTTCCCTTGACGATCTTCAATTACGCGACAAGTCCCTATCCCGAATGGCACGCCTTTGCTTGGGGGGCTTCTTTCGTCCTAATCGCCTTCGTCCTAGGCCTGAATCTCATAACCAAATTGGTGACTAAAAAATGGAAAGTACAGTTCTGAGGATTGAGAATTTCAGCGCTTCTTTTGGTGAAAATATGGTTTTGAAAGACATTAATCTGTCCTTTTCGAGAAACACGCTGACCGCCATCATGGGACCTTCCGGATGCGGGAAAACGACTCTTATCCGCTGCGTCAACCGGATGCATGAGTTGACTCCCAATGCCAAAGTTTCAGGGAAGATCCTTCTCGATAATCAGGATATTTATAACACCGACCCCATTATTGTCCGCCGGCAGATCGGGATGGTTTTCCAGAGACCCAATCCTTTCCCCACCATGAGCATTTATGACAATGTTATCGCCGGATACAATCTGAACGGAATCAAATTGAACAAGGAGGAGATGGACCGGACAGTGGAGGAGTCCTTAAGAAAGGCCGCTTTGTGGGATGAAGTCAAGGATGCGCTTCACAGAAAGGGAACCTTTCTTTCTGGCGGACAACAACAGAGGCTCTGTATCGCCCGAGCTTTGGCGATGCATCCGGAAATCCTTCTCCTCGATGAACCCACCTCCGCTTTAGATCCTAAATCCACGGCCCATATCGAAGAACTGGTTTCCCACTTAAAGACCACGGACACCATCATCCAAGTTACTCACAACATTGCCCAAGCCGCTCGGGTTTCCGATTTTACAGCCTTTCTCTACCTGGGTGAACTCGTTGAGTTTGGACCCACGGGAAAAATGTTTACCGGCCCCAAAGACAAGAGGACTGAAGAATATCTGACCGGGAAATTCGGCTAAGAGATGTCTTAAGGATGTTAGAAGAGGCAGAAGGATACGAAACCTGCGGATTATCCGCTGGTTGCTTCCCTTGGGGGAGGGTCGGGGATCAAGGCGGCGATTTTGCTCATGGCCTTAGAGATGGGGTAACGGGAAAAATTGACGGGTTTGATCCAGCGAACGTTTTTTGAGACCGGGAGGGCAGAGGACAGCCTTACCACAGAGCAAAGGAAGGGTTTCATGGTTACTTGAATATGGGTGAATGAATGATCTTGGGGAGGAAGAGACCCTTTGATTTTGATTCTTAACCCGAATTTCTCCTGCAGCATTCTTCTCAATGCTTTCCTTTCTTTTAATTCTTTTACCTTTTTTAACTCCCCTGCATCCCCTTTTTTGTTCACCCTCACAATGGGAAACTGCCAGAGGCCTGCCAGGAGGCCTTTTCCTTCTTGGCGGTGCAAAAGAAATCGGCCTTCTTGTTCAACCAAAGCAACGGTCCAAACCTCTTTCCGGATTTTTTTCCCCGAACGCTTTTTCCCCTTATCTCCCCCTCTCTGGTAAGAGCAGAAGTTTTTAACCGGACAAGAAGGGCACCTTGGTTGGGAGGGAATGCAGATCAGGGCCCCAAGTTCCATCAAGGCCTGATTAAAATCCGAGGCCCGGCCGGCAGGGATAAATTTTTTAATAAATTTTTCCAAAATTTTTTCCAGTCGGTTCCTCGGTACACTTTTCCAGAGGCCATGCACGCGAAGGAGGACACGCCTGACATTTCCATCCAGCGCGGGCTCAGGCCTGTTGAAGGCCAGGCTGGCTACTGCTCCTGCAGTATAAGGGCCGAACCCAGGAAGAGAGAGAAGTTTTTTTTTCGTTGACGGAATCTTTCCGGCAAAATTTCGCCAGATGATTTTAGCTGCTTGGTGGAGGTGCCTGGCCCGGGCATAGTAACCCAAGCCAGCCCAGGCTTTGAGCACTTTATGCAAGGAGGCCTGAGCCAAAGATGGCAAGGTGGGAAAAAGTTTCAGGAAACGCTCAAAATAGGGCAGGACCGTTTCGACCCGGGTCTGCTGCAGCATAAACTCCGAGACCATGATCCAATAAGGATCCCGCTTCTTCCGCCAGGGCAAATTTCTTTGGTGACCGGCATACCAGCGGAGAAGAGAGCGTTGCAACACTCTCTTCTCCGGGAATGGGTTCGGGGGTAGAATGGGCAAGGATCGTCAGGAAATTTTGATAAACTTGGAGCCCAGGGTCTGGCAAATGGGGCAAGTATTTGGGGCTTTCTCTTCTACGGTGTACCCGCAGACCGGACAAACGTAGTAGTCTGCTTCTTTGTTCTTTCCCAGGTTAGCTAAAGCGTTTTCATAAAGGGCGGCATGGATCTTTTCCACCTGGTTGGCATAATCAAAGCTGATTTCTGCTTGTTTGATGCCCTCCGCCTTGGCCTTTGCCACCATCGCCGGGTACATTTGCTTGAATTCATGGGTTTCGCCGGCGATGGCCTCCTGGAGGTTTTCCTTGGTGGATCGAATCCCTGCCAGGGCCCGCAAGTGGGCATGAGCGTGGACGGTTTCCGCCTCGGCCGCAGCCCTGAACAGTTTGGCCACTTGCTTAAAACCTTCCTGTTCCGCTTTCTTGGCGAAAGCCAAATATTTACGGTTGGCCTGGGATTCCCCGGCAAAGGCCTCCTGCAAATTTTTTTCCGTTTGTGAACCCGTCAGTGCCATTTCAGAATCTCCTTTCTGCAGACGAATTGAAAAGGGGTACAAGAAATTTTCTCTCGCACTCCATTTCTTAAGATTCACCTGCCATGCGGCAAGTGGAAAGACAGACTTTTTTCCCTTATCCGTGGCTTTTATTCGTCTTTATCGGTAATGACATCCTGGGTGTCCACCTGATAGCTATAGTCTTGAACAATCCCCTTATCGATGATAACTTCCATTTTCTGTCTTTCATATTTGGGTAGTGTCCACCAGTGGGTAAATTCTTCCTTATAGGACTGATAAACGTACTTTTCTGCTCCTGAGGGTAATTTTTCGATCTTAGCGGGTTGGCCCCAAATTCCTACGACCTCTGCTGCTGTAGTCTGGCCTTTGATGATTTGGCTCCTTTTGGCAGCGTCAATCCGTTTCCCTTCCATAATCGTTGGGCCGCAACCGATGGTGAATACCAATAAAAGAATAGCAATCACTCCTATGTATCTCATCTTTTCCTCCTTTCGAATATTTATGGTTTAAAGGTGGTTATTCTTTAAGAATGGCTTCTTTGCCTTCCGTGCGCAGTTTGTAGGTTTGCACAACCCCATCTTTGAGAACCACTTCTAATTTTTGTTTGTCCACAGCATCCATGGTCCACCAATGGGGATTTTTTCTATCATATTGATAAACATACATCTCTTCCCCGGAGGGCAGTCTTTCAACCTTATCGGGTTTGCCAAAGAGC
>JAHJQK010000174.1 GCA_018819135.1 Pseudomonadota bacterium
CCGAGCACCGGAAGGCCCGCTCAGGAGACCAGTTCATCCCTTACGAGAAATTGCGCCAATCGCGGCGCTATCAGCTCCTTTCCCGCCTCGACCAGTTGGAGATGGTTTCCGTTCAACACAACCGGAGTTCGGTTGACCGGACCCTGACCGCAGTTCTGATGTCCCAGTGCAGCGGCCCCTCTCCCGATGCCCTGCAGAGCAACCCCATCTGTTCCTGCGGATTTCATTTGGGAGAAGAGGCGACGATTCAACCGATCCGGGAGATCGAGAAATCAATAGACCTGGGAATCCGGGAGACGGTCGAAGCGCTGAAGGCATCCACCTACCAGGAAAAAATCCTGCCTTACCTGGTCGGTCTGGAAGAAGTTGGCGAGAAAGACAAAGCAGCGGCCATCCGACAGGTTCTTACTCTTTCCCCTTCAGCGGGTGAATCCTTTCTCTCTCAACTCGAAGAGGTTCTTAACCCTTTAGCCATCCAGGGGATCAATGAGGCATTCCGGGGCCGCGTGGTCGTGGTGCGCCGGGACCTGGACCAGCTCTACGGAGTTTTGATCCACCGGAAATATTCCCTCGCCCAGGTACGCAAGATTTTTCTTCAGTGGCTGAAGGAAGAGGAAATATCCGAAGGAACCTTTGTCCAATTCACCGGCCAGGGAGAACCCGGCCGGGAGGCACCCCAGGCTGAAGATGATCGAAGATCTACCTTCCCTCTCCCCGAGGAAAGGAAGTTTTGCGGAAAGCACGGCTAAGATTTATCTGCTCCTGGACGGTATGCGCTGGGATCTCTGGGATTACCTCAAAGAAAATTTCTTCGGCGGGATGGCCCATCAATTGCGGATACTACAGGAAGGAGCCTTATGGACCCATCTTCCGACCAACACTCCCCGGCAGATGGAGTTTCTGGAAAAAGCCCTGGAAAAAGTATTGGGCCCCGATAGAAAAAGAAAGGGAGAAATCTGGAAGGTTGAAGGCATTGATGAACGGATACACACCGAGCGGGGAACCCTCGCGCACCTTTTCCGTAACGTCCTGCAATACCTTCAACTCGACCTGGCCCCCCGCCTGCGGGAAATTCCGCCCCAGACGCTGCTGATCATTTTCTCGGACCACGGATTCATGGAAAATCCCCGCTTTGCCAAAGCGGATAAATACCGCGCCTCCCGTTACATCCATGGCGAGGATTCCCCCTTTGAGGTCATCGTCCCCTGGGCCATGGCCACAAAGATCTAGTGTGGCAAGAACTTAATCATTACGAAAGCTGATTAAAATGCCACCACAGGGTTCAGTCCCCTCAGGACCCTCATTGATCAAAGGGCTTCCCGATAGAGCTTCTCGATCTCCTCTTGCTTAACCACTCGAGGGTTACAGCTGATCGCCCTTTTCATATTCATCGCATCTGCTGCCACCAGGGGAAGGCCCTCCGCCTTGACACTTACTCCGCTCAGATGACCGGGAATGCCGATATCCGCAGAGAGCTGCATAACGGCCTCCACGGCCTTTTTCCCAGCACCCACAGCCGACAATTCCTCTACCTTTTCCCCCAAGGCCTGCGCCACCTGACCGAATCTCTCCAAGCGGGCGATGAGGTTGAATTGCATCACGAAAGGAAGGAGGATGGCATTGGCAACCCCGTGAGGGACATCGAAGCGTCCCCCCAGCGGATGAGACATGGCATGTACCAACCCCACTCCGGCGTTGGAGAAGGCCACTCCCGCCAGGGTGCTGGCAATGGCCATCTGAGACCTCGCCTCCTGATCGGACCCATTCGCCACGGAGGGCCGCAGGTAGGTACCGATCAGGCGAATCGCGTGCAGGGCCATGGCATCGGAAAAAGGCTGAGAGTTTACCGAGACGAAGGCCTCGATGGCATGGGTGAGGGCATCCATTCCGGTAGCAGCTGCCAGGGAGGGAGGCATGCTCTCCATCAAGGAAGGATCCACAATCGCGACCTTGGGCATCAGTAGGGGACTTCCAATACCTGTCTTGAAGCTCCTCTCCGTGTCGGTGATCACCGAGAACTGAGTCACCTCGCTCCCGGTACCCGCAGTGGTAGGGATGGCAATAAAGGGCGGCAGGGGGTTTTTCACCACGGTTCCCCGTAGATAGTCCTGTAAAGGCCCAGGGTTGCTCATTAGAACCCCCACTGCCTTAGCGGCATCAATGGGGCTCCCGCCACCCAGCCCGATGATCAGCTCGCACTCTTTCTTCTTTCCAAATTCAAACGCCTTAACGACTGTGTGGTCGCGGGGGTTCGGTTCTATCTGGTCGAAGATGTATGCCTGCACTCCAGCTTGCTCCAGGGGAGTTAGGACCCTCTCCAATAATCCAGCCCCTACAATGCCTTTGTCGGTTATGATAAGGGCCTTGCTCTTCCCCAATTCTTTTGTCTTCTCCCCTACCTTCTCTACGGTTCCGACTCCGAAAATTAGATTACTGGGCAGAAAAATCGCATAGGTTTTTTCCATCCCGCTTCTCCTTCCCTTGGCTGCTTACCCTCCTTTCCTATTGAAGGGAGCGAGCCAGATTTAGTGAGGATCTCAGTTAAAAGACGGCACCGTCTATCTAAAAAAATCCAAATGTTGACCCTCCTCCCAAGAGGGGGGAATGGCTCAGTGGCCGAACTCATTGAACCAGATTTATGATGGCAAGTCAATAGTAGTCCACCTTCATAAAAACCTTGCCCCCCTTCACTTTTAAATTTCCTTAGCATTTTCGAGCCCAGAGAGGCAGGAAGATACTTCGTTTGGCCAATGAGGCGTTGTTCGTTCTTATTCCAGCGCTTAACTTCAACCGTTGCAGCAAGCTGCGAAATCCCTTTCCGCTCTCTTCTATCGGAAACAAAAGGGGAAGATGATTGCAAGATATTTCCCGCCGATTGGCCGGCACTCAGCATCTTCCTGCCTCTTTCTTGCTAATCTTTATGAACTTACAACTGAATTGGCAAAGTGAAGGGAGGCAAGTCATAAAAACCTCTTGACCCTCTTACCTTTTTTATATAAATTCTAATCAAATTGTTTGTTGCCACCAAGAGTGGGGGGAGAGATAAAACTTAATTTTGGATTTTGATTTTTCGGAGGAGACTTCATGAGCCAAGAAGCACAGAAAGATGAAACAACCGTGACTCAGTTTCTGGATGCGGTCGCCAGCGGAAGCGCCACTCCCGGCGGGGGAAGCGTCTCCGCCTTGGCCGGATGCTTGGGCTCTGCTCTGGTGGAAATGGTTGTCAATCTCACCGTGGGGAAAAAGGCGTACGAGGCTTACCAGGCTGAGTTAGAGAAGATCCGCGAAGAGGCCTACTCCCACCGGCAGTCTCTGGTTGCCACCATCGAAAAAGATATCGCGGCCTATCAGGACGTAATGAAGGCCTACCTTCTCCCGAAGACGAATGAAGAGGAAAAAAGGAAACGCAAGGAAGAAATCCAAAAAGCCTTAAAAAGAGCGGCGGATCCCCCCCTCTTTACCGCCGCCACCAGCCTGAAAGTAATGAAACTTTGCCAGGAGGCACTGGAAAAAGGAAATCCCAACGCCGCCAGTGATGCAGCCGTTGGGGCGCTCATGGCGGATGCCGCATTAGGCGGCGGGGTGTTCAACGTTTTGATCAACCTTTCCGCCCTGGATGATAAAAAATATGTGGAAAAGATGAAAAGGGAACTTCGCCGGCTCCAGCGGGAAGGAGAA
>JAHJQK010000018.1 GCA_018819135.1 Pseudomonadota bacterium
CATGAAAAAAAGAGGATGTCAAGCTTTTTTTAAGAAAAACTTAAAACATCCTCTAATATATTGACTTCAAAAGGGATTTTAACCCCTATTTCTTATGGCGGAATTTGAGGTGGAAGCAAATGTCGCGGCCTTGGGATCACCTTCAAAATTCAATTTTCAGACCCACAATTCCGGGGACACAATACTTATCTATTTTCCCTTTTCCCTGCCCCTTTCGGGCCGGGTTTCCGTTTTCTTAACATCCGTCCCGTCAACTGCTCAAGCCGCATGACGAACTGTTCATTTCCCAAAGGGCGACCCGTTCGTTCATGCTGCCGCAACTTTTTTGCCTCGTCTTCGGTAGCATCCTCTTCAAGGAATTTCTCCCAGTCTTCCACCATCGCTAACATGGGTCCTACCTTGACGAGGCCATCATTCTTCCCCTCCACATGCGCTCTGGCGCTGCTCCATGGATATTCCCAGGGCAAACTTTCTTCACTCTACAATTCAGAGGCGGCTTCTGGTTTTTTCCAAATTATTCCACCTCGCTCGGTTCGGTAACCAATTTGATCCCGTCGAGGATTTCGCGGATCCTCTTGGCAGATAGGGTTCCGATAGGATCGCCCAGTTGGCTTTTGTCCACCGTGAATACCTGCGAAACAATGACCACGCTTTGTTTGGGCAGATTTGCTTCTTTTTTTTCAAGGAGCACATTACCGGGGGCGCTTACCCGCTTGAGGTTGGATGTTAGCGGGCACACCATGACGGTATGGATTCGACTCTGATTGAAGAGATTATTCTGAATAATCACATGCGGATGCCGGTACCCGGGTTCGGATCCCCGAGGTTCTTCCAGTTCTACCCAGAAGATATCCCCTTGTTTGATTACCATTCGCCCTCCACGAGGCGCCGATGCGTTCGTTTGGATTTCTGCCGGAGGTTTTTCTCGGATGCCTCCGGTTCCTCCTCCTGGGCGGCATTGATTTGGGCAAGCAAATTCTTATTTTCCCGGCGGCGAAAATAATCCTGCAAGGCAAGGGCGTATATGCGGCTTCTCGGGACTTTCATCTTTTTTGCAAGATCCTCGGCCTTTTCGAACAAAGATTTTTGAATCGAGATGGCGGTCTTGATTGTTTCCATTCTTTCATACCATCCTTTCTACCAAAAATATAACAAATATTATTATTAATGGCAATACCAAAAGGATGGGGTGCCCCCCTTCACTTTTTATTTTCGCTCATGATTTCAGGAGGATTATCAAGACCCGGCGGGGAGGGCACCTGGCGCGGGCAAAATCGGCGGGAGAACTTTACCCATCCACCTGCCGATCTTGTCTCCGAAAAGAGAAAGCGGATTGGAAGACTTCGCCCGCTGAAACGGCATAAGCCCGCTCCCGACCATGAAATGACCACCGCCTTATTTTGCCAAGCCAGGAGCCCTTCCTGCGCGAACCGGCACGCCAACTGGGAGAAAGGGCCAATCTTCAAAATTGGGGACGGGCAAGTTATTTTTTCTTTATTTCTTGCAGGCAGGCTTCCAGATGAAAGAGGTTTTTCACGTCATCCCGGTTGTATTCCAGCAAAACCTGTAAGGCTTCTCCGCCCCCGTAGAGACGAAACCGCTCCCAAAGGCGCATGGCCTCCATGCCATCAATTCCCTTGGAGGCTCGTTCAATGCCCAGTTTTTCTTCCACCCGTTTCAGCCCACCGTAAAGGTTCTTTTGCCAGCAATCGTACATCAGGTCTCGGCATTCGAAATATTTGCTCAGATCCAGATTGATGGCCCGTTTAATCACCGGCAAATCGAAGCGATCTCCATTGTAGGTCAAGATCTCTGCCACTCCCTCCAGAGCATTCCAGAGGTTGGTCCAATTGACCTCATCCCCGATAAGCTGGATCATCTGGTTCGGGGGGCGGAAAATTCCCACGATGGTGATCTCTCCCCGCAAGGATGTTTCGATGTCCAAGTAAGCTTTCATGTATTGCGAATGCGGAATACAGGAGCCAGGAGTCCCAAAAGACTTGTTGCAATTATGGTGATTTTAGCACCGAATTCTTTTATAATCTTACCACCTCTTGGCGAAAGGGGAAAAGATGCTTCCAGATCTTTCAGATACATCTCTCCTCCAGCATCTGGAAGGCCTTGCGGCCCAACTGGGAATCGAGGTTCGCTATGAGAGCCTCGCGGATGAGGAATTCTCCATTCACAGCGGTGGATGTAAGCTGCTGGGGCGAAGTTTAATCCTTATCAATCTCCCTCTTCCCACTTTAGAGCGTGCCCGGATTCTGGCCCGGGAGCTATCTAAGTACGAGCTGGAAGATTTTTACCTACTCCCCCGCGTCCGGGAGTTCATTCTCCTTCAGGCACTGCCCCGCGAGAAAAATCTTCCCCATAAATAAAGAAAAAGTCCCACTCCCAAAAGAATCACCCATAAGATCTTGAAAATGGGCGAAGGATTCTCTTGCCCTATGAGCATCAGCAGTACGGCCGCACATAGAAATACGACGCCTGTGTAGACTTTTTTGCGATCGATGCTACGTGAGGTATCTTTCATCCAATTTTAGGCCATTTGCCCCGCCAGGGTTTAGCCTCCTCAAAAGCTGCCGCTGCTTTTAGAACCGAGAGGTCATCGCAACGCCGGCCTACGATCTGCAAGCCGATGGGTAACCCATCTGTTGTCCAAGCGCAAGGAACGGAAGCTGCCGGCTGGCCGGTAAGATTAAAAGGATAGGTAAAAGCCAGATAATTTAGGGGATGGACTTTCGCTCCGGCAACTTCCCTCGGCCAATCGATTCCAGTGGGAAAAGGAGTGACCGGGAGGGTGGGGGTAAGGAGGAGATGATATTGATCGAAGAAAGGCTGAAGACGATCCCAGAAATCATGGCATCGGTTGACAGCCCGGGCGTAATCGGCAGCACTGGCCTTCAGGCCGATTTCGATTAATCGGCCTAAACCCCGGTCCAACCGGTCCTTCCATTCCTCCAAGCGATTTCCGATTGCTCCGGCGCAATCGGCGGCAAAGAGAAGCTGGAAAGCATCGTGCATGGGAGGGGAATCCAGCTTTATCTCCTCTACCCGGGCCCCTAATTTGGAGAAGACCTGCACCGCGGACTCAACCGCTTCTTTAACCAATGGGTCTGCGACGGTATTTCCCAGGTCCGTACTCCAGGCTATCCTAAAACCGCGAATCCCCTTCATGAGCTCTCTTGCGAAAGAAATCTTTTTTCCGGGCAGAGAAAGGGGATCTCGATCATCCGAACCTGTCATCACTTCCATCATTAAAGCCGCATCCGCCACGGTGCGAGTCAGCGGACCCAGGTGGGCAAGACGGCGATCCAGGGCTTCCCACCCGGCGAGCAAGGGATATATGGGGATCCTGCCCCGGGATGGTTTCAACCCGAAGATCCCGCAGAAGCTTGCCGGGGCCCGGATGGACCCACCGCCATCGCTTCCCACCGCTAATGGCCCGAGGCCGGAGGCCACTGCGGCCGCAGCTCCTCCGCTGGAACCCGCAGGAGTCATCTGCAGGTCCCAGGGATTGCGGGTGATGCCCCAAAGCGGGCTGTCCGTAACAGCCTTATACCCGAACTCACAGGTCGTCGTCTTCCCCAGGATGATAGCTCCCGCAGCTTTTAGCCTCTCAACGACGACCTCGTCCCGCTCAGGGACAAAGTTTTCATGCATTTTAGAACCGAAGGTAGTGCGGATCCCCTTGGTAAAAATTAAATCTTTTATGGATACCGGGATACCGAAAAGGAGACCTCTGGCCTTTCCCCGGGCCATCAGGTCGTCTGCTTTTCGGGCCTGGGCCATGGCCGAATCTGGATCTAAAGTGCAGAAAGCGTTGAGCTTAGGATTTACCTTCTCTATCCGCTCCAGCACGACTTCCATCACTTCGGAGGGTTTAATTTCTTTTAATCCAATCTTGGTTTTCAACTCCAGACCCGATAATTTCCATAGTTCATCCATATAAAAGCTCCCCTTGCCTATGACCATTGGCTTAATTTTTTTCGATTTTGGCCGAAAATACCGCTCAAGTCAATTTAATTCCGCCAGATTACGCCTTGAGGGAATGCGAATTAAGATTTTTTTATAATCCCCTTAATGCCTCAATTTCTTCTTTTTTTCCCTCCTCTATGTTATAAAGACCTTAAAGGAGAAAATGAGTATGGATCGATTTGTTGACCTTCGTAGTGACACGGTAACCAAACCAACTCCCGATATGCGCCAAGCCATGTTTGAGGCAGCGGTGGGAGATGATGTCTTTGGGGAAGACCCTACTGTAAATACCCTTCAGGAAAAAGCCGCGCGGCTCCTGGGCAAGGAGGCCGCCCTCTTCGTAGCCTCGGGGACGATGGCCAATCAATTGTCCATCAAAGCCCACACCCAGCCGGGAGACGAAGTGATCATCGAGGCCGGGGCCCACGCTATGAACTTCGAAGGGGGCGCCGGAGCCGTGATCTCGGGGATTCAGTTCTTGGGTATCCCAGGAAATCGAGGAATCTTCGAGGCCGTTCAGGTGGAGGCGGCCATCCGGGTTGACGATGTGCATTTCCCCCCAAGCCGGCTGGTGGTCATTGAGAATACCCATAACCGTGGAGGGGGCTCGGTCTTCCCTATGAGCAAGGTTCGGCCGATCCGAGAACTGGCCACCCAAAGGGGGCTGCGCATGCATATGGATGGAGCGCGCCTCTGGAATGCTTGCGTGGCTTCAGGGATATCGCCCGCCAAGTACGCTGAACCCTTCGATTCTGTCTCCGTCTGTCTTTCCAAAGCTCTGGGCTGTCCTGTAGGATCTTTGGTTGTGGGGTCCAAAGATTTTATCAAACGGGTCCACCGCTTCCGCAAAATGGTCGGGGGAGGTATGAGGCAGGCCGGCTTCCTGGCTGCGGCTGGCATCTATGCTCTTGACCATCACATTGACCGGCTGGAGGAAGATCACCGCAAAGCAAAAAAATTGGCCGCGGGTTTGGCCAATATCAAAAATGTTCTCATCAACCCGGCGGAGGTTGAAACCAACATCCTTTTCTTCGATGTATCCCGCGCCGAGAAGACGGCCCAGGAGGTCGCTGCGTCCTGCAGGGAGAAAGGAGTACGCCTTCATCCCACCGCCAAAACGCGTATCCGCTGTGTCACCCATTTAGACGTTTCTTTCGCAGACATCGATCAGGCCCTGAAAGTAATCGAGGGGGTCATGAAGGGATAAATATGTTGCAATGCATTCTCTTCGACCTGGATAATACCCTCTACCCTAAATCCCTGGGCATCTTCGAAATGGTCATCGAGCGCATACGAAACTATATGGAAGTGTGCATGGGCTTTGAAAAAACCCTGGCCCGTGAGCTCAGGCAGAAATACATCAGAAAATATGGCTCCACCCTCCGCGGCCTGATGATCCAATATAACCTTAATCCAGAAGAATACCTGGAATATGTGCACGATGTGGGGGCCGAAGATAAGCTTTTTCCCAACCCAGCTCTGGCGGAACTTTTAGAATCGATTCCCCTCGCTAAAGCCATTTTCACCAGTGGCCATCTTCCCCACGCTCAAAAAGTTCTCCGCTGCCTGGATGTGGAGCAATATTTTTCCCAAATTTTCGATATCACTTTCACCAACTATATCCCCAAGCCGAACCCTGAGCCCTACCGCCAGATTCTCAAACACCTTGGTATGGATGGACCTCATTGCATGATGATCGAGGATTTGCCGGCAAATCTCCTACCGGCCAAGGAGTTAGGGATGACCACTGTCCTGGTGGGAAAGGGTACGGGTAAAGTCAATGGGTTTGTGGATTACGAAATTGAAGATATTCTGGAATTGGGGAGTTTGCTGAAGAAAATCGGTAAGTCCAACCTTTCCCGTTGAGTCAAAGGTTGTTACCCCCTATCTTGCCCTTTTGATCTTATCCATAATTTCTCTGGCCAGGCTGGAAAATTTACTTTTCAGCTCTCGCACGTCTACCTCAATAAGCATATCCACCGGCCACTGAATTATTTCATCCGGAAATCTTCTTACTTTTTCCAAGGCTACAGCCAACCAGTAGAAATCAAATCC
>JAHJQK010000175.1 GCA_018819135.1 Pseudomonadota bacterium
GATGGGGCTCTACGCCTCCCGAACCAAAGTGAAAGACTTCCGCCTTTCCTTTGGAAGCCCGGGCTACTTCCCGGGAGAGTTGACCATCGATATTCAGCTCGCAGACCAAAATGTTTTTTACCTTCTCCGCCACTTTGAGGACCTCATGGTCCGGAAAGGGCCAGACAATGATGGGCCGGAAAAATCCGACTTTCATCCCCTGTTCTCGGGCCATATCTACGGCAGCGACCGCCGGACGGGCGTTCCCTCCGTAAGCGATCACGGCGAACTCTGCGTCTTCCATTTTCTGGCTTTCCACTCTAACCAGTTTATCCAGATTTTCAGTAATTTTGAAAACCAAACGCTTGGCCATTTTTTCCTGAATATCCTGAGCGGTGCTGGCGTACCCTTTCGAGTTATGCGTATAGGGCGAAACGCATATCCCGTACCCTTCTCCGATATTGGGGAAGGGGTAATTGATTACGCCCGGCGTATCCATGGGATACATGACGAATTTATCTGGGGGAACCGTTGGCTTGAATCGCTTTACAACTTTGAGTTGGTCTTCCTCGGGGATGACCAAAAGCTCCCGTGTATGTCCTACGGTCTCGTCGGTGAGTAAAAAAACCGGACAGCGAAAGATTTCCGAGAGATTGAAACAATCGATGGTCAAGTCGAAGGCCTCCTGAGTGGATTTCGGGGAGAGGGCGATGAGGCTGCTATTTCCTCCGGCTGAGCCGTAACGGATAGTGTAGAAGTCTCCCTGGCCAACGCGGGTAGCCACGCCATTGCTCGGGCCGGCGCGCTGAACATCGGCCACCACATAAGGGATCTCATTTTTGATTCCCCAGCCCAGACCTTCCAACTTCAAGCTGATCCCTGGACCGGAGGATATGGTCATGGCCTTCAGGCCACCCACCGCAGCGCCGCCCACGGCATGAATCGAGGCCAGTTCGTCTTCCATCTGCAGGCAAACACCGCCGACTTCGGGCAAACGTCGGGCCATGGTCTCGGATGTCTCCGAGGAAGGTGTAATGGGATAGCCGGCAAAAAAACGGCAGCCAGCAGCAATTGCGCCTTCGGCAATGGCTTCATCGCCCTGGACGAAATACTTCCCTGGTATAACTCCCAATGACATCAGCGGACCTCCTTTTCTTCGGCTTTCTTTTTTGTTTTTTCCAGGACTATGGCAAAATCCGGGCAATAAAGGTCACACAGACTGCATTCTGTGCAATCCTCGATGCGCACGGGATTGGGTAAACGATAGCCTTTCTTGTTCATCTCCTCGGAAAGATCATAGACTTTCTTGGGGCAATAGGCGATGCAAAACCCGCACCCCTTGCAAAAGTCTTTTACGATGGTAATGGCCATTCGGTCATATCCTCCTTTCTCCCAAACCCATCAGGCAAAAAAATTAATAAAAAATACAATTGCACCATTCTATATCCTCCATTTTCCTTGTCAAGGGGAAACAGGTTTTTGCCCACCCCCAGTTTTACTGAATAGGTGGGGTGGGTGTGGGATAATCAGGGTCGGCGGGCTATTAATGCCCCTGAAGGGATCAAGGTATTTCTCCGCAACCAGAGGCCTGCGAGGAGTTGGCTAATTAGGAGAAATTCAAAACCATTAGGAGTGCCTTAGTAAATCCATCTGATGGGCCCGATCCCATAAGAATCATCGCCTTATCACGATTCGCCCACACCAACCCCACCGGGACTGGAAAAAGTTTTCAATGGTTTCCCCTCGCTATTAAAAAATGGGGGGGAAGGTAAACGGTTTTTTTTAAGTAAAGTCCATACATCCCCTTAACTGTAAAAGGGAAATATCCCCTTTAGGGTCGTGATCCCGGTTAAATTAAGTTCGGCCCCTAAGGTGAAAAATTATTTTGAAAAACTCCCTTTTGGATCTTTCCCATGGCATTGCGCGGCAGTTGATCCAGCACCAAAACCTCTTTGGGACATTTATAACCGGCCAGGTGTTTTTTACAAAAAGCGATGATCGTCGTAGGCGGAGGGGGGATTTGCTCTTTTTTAAATACTACCACCGCCGTCACCCTTTCACCTAAGTCCTCATCAGGAAGCCCGATAACGGCAACTTCTTGGATCGCCTCATGCTTTTCCAGGACATTTTCCACTTCTTTGGGGTAGACTTTGTATCCCCCCGTGATGATTACCTCTCGGGCCCTCCCGACGAGATAAAGGCGCAAAGAGTCCTGGGGATCCTGATATCCCAAATCCCCTGATTTGAACCAGCCATCTCTGAAGGACTCCTTTGTTTTTTCCGGCATCTTCCAATACCCCTTAAAGACATTATCCCCTTGAATCCAGACATCCCCTACTTCCCCTCCTTTCAATTTCTGCCCTTCTTGGGAGACGATCCGCACCTGAACGCCCGGAAGCGGATATCCCACGCTCTTAGGGTATCTTTTGAGGGGATCAAGGGGATTAGTGGTAATAATTCCAGTTTCGGTCATACCATATCTATCAAGAATCCGGAAACCCGTATTTTCCTCAAATTGATGGAAAAGATTTTCAGATAGGGGAGCTGAGCCGCTAATGAAAATCCTCATGGTGCGGAGCTCGGGTCTTGCGGTTTCCCATTCCTTCAAAAGCCTGTGGTAGATGGTCGGGACAGCCATCAACAGGGTACACTTCTCCTTCCCGATGGCCCTCCAAGCCCTTTGGGGATCAAACTTTTCATGCATGATGATGGTCGATCCCGCAAGGAGTCCACCATGCAGGGCCACGATCAAACCATGAATATGAAAGAGAGGCAGGACATGGAGCAGGATATCGCCATCTGTTAAATTCCAAACTTCTTTGAGGGCTCTTATATTGGCCACGATATTTCGATGGGTAATCATAGCTCCTTTGGACTTCCCCGTGGTCCCGGATGTATAGCATATCATCGCCACATCATCATCTTGAGCGGGATAGGTTTGGAAATTCCCTGCTCCAACTCGTTCCAATTCCAAAGGAAGTGGATCCCATCCGTTAGGAGATCGATCATCCACCAGCAGGGTTTTCAATCCCTCCACGCTCCCCACTGGGATTTGCAAGGATTCAAACCCAGCGGCCTCTGTAATGAAAAGGGAACTTTCCGAATCGGTTAAGAAATAGACTACCTCTTCGACAGAATAAGCGGGATTGAGAGGCAAGGTAATGGCCCCCACCGCCAAAGCAGCGAGATGTAGATAGATGAACTCCATCCCCTTGGGCAGTTTTAGGGCCACGCGATCTCCTTTGATAACACCCGCTTTATAAAGCCATAAGGCTCGCTTTTTAACTTCTTCGATTATTTTGCGGAAACTATAGGTCCGGCCTTCGAAAATAACGGCCGGCTTATCCGGATGTCTTTTGAATGACTGGAAGAGCGCATGTGCCAGGTTCACGACCTTCTCCTTCCGCCTCCTTCATCGGCGGTGTTCTTCAGCATCCTTTCGGCCTAAAGCCTTTACTTGAGCACTTTCATCTGGCAATTTACCCAAGAAGCTTTTTGACAAAATTATAGCCAGCGGCTATTATAAGTCAAATTGATAAATTTTATGATATCTATAAAATTTATTTAAGAGGGGGCCATGAATATCCACCAACTCAGGGTTTTTTACGAGGTAGCCAAGGAGGGGAGTTTTAGCATCGCAGCGGAAAAACTCCACCTGACCCAGCCCGCTGTGACCTGGCAGATCAAGGGCCTGGAAGATTCCTATGATTTAAAATTCTTGGATCGGATCGGGAAGAAGGTCCTGCTAACCGAGGAGGGAAAAGTTCTTTTTGATTATGCCGATCGGATTCTCAACCTGACCCGAGAGGCTGAAGAAGCTCTTGTTGACTTAAAAGGATTATCCTTGGGGAATCTGCGGCTCGCTTCCACATTCACTTTTGGGGATTTTTACCTCCCGGCCTTGTTAGAGACGTTCCACCGGAGGTATCCGAAGATTACGATTCAGATCAGTACCGGCAATAGTAGCCAGATTATAGAAAATACGCTGCTCCACAAAAACGACCTGGCTATTATTGCCCATGATCCCAGTGAAGAAAAATTAGAGGTCCGGGAAATCATTACCGACCTGCTCATGGCCATAGTTTCTACTACCCACCCTTTGGCCAAAAGAAAATCCATTTCTCTGAAGGAACTCAATGGTCAGCGATTATTGTTGAGAGAGAAAGGGTCCTTGCATCGCAGTCTGATCGATGAAATTTTAGCCCGAAGAGGAATATCTCCGCAAATCATCATGGAATCTGCCAGCACTTCCGCCATCAAGAAAATGGTGGAAAACGGAGTTGCCATGGCTATTCTTTCCCAGCAAGTAGTTAAAAAAGAGATGAAGGCAGGTTCTCTAAAAAAATTACCTTTCAGCGATGCCCAGATTACCTATCGTTTCTATCTGATCCACCACAAGGACAAATATCTCTCCCGAGCTCTGAAGGCCTTCATCGAACTGGCCATGGAATTTTCCCGGAAACCTTGGCCGGATTGATAAGGCTCAAGGCACTCTTTCATAAAGAAAGCCAAAGTTCTGGCGGCTAAAAAAGACATTTCCATCTGGGAGGCCGTATCCTGGCAACGAGGGAAGAACTTCATGAACGGAAATAAAATTTTTATAGATACCAACATTCTCGTCTATAATCCTTTTCTTTCGTAAACCTTAATTTTTAAATTTCTACAGATCACCTGCCTCGATAGCCGAAAGGCGGAACATTTTTATTCATTCTTTTTCCTGTAAAATACTTTTCAGGTAAGGGAAATCATCCTTCAGGTGCGGGATGGACATGGCGTTGATGAATTCTTCCGTGAAATCCGGATGGGTGGTAAGCTCGATGTATTCAACCTGCCGGGCCATGCGCTCTGCTTCGAGCCGTTTTTCCCGGTTGAGGAGGGCCATACGGGCGCCGTCTCCGGCGGCATTCCCTACAGAGAATACATTTTTTAAATCGCAGTCCGGGAACATTCCCAAAACCATGGCCCGTTCAGGATCAACGTAACTGCCGAAACCTCCGGCCAGAATCACTTTGTCCAGTCGTTCTACTCCCAAAGTTTTCATCATTATCTTGGCGCCGGAATAGAGGGCTCCCTTGCCAAGCTGCACGGCGCGAACATCCGAGGTGGATATGGTAATATCTTGGCCGATGGCCGTTTCTTTTGCCCAGGCGATGACAAATTCATAACCATTTTCATTCTTACGCAGCCGAGGAGAGGATAAATTTCCGTTGATCCTTCCGTTTTTTTCCAAAACGCCGGCCTTAAGCATTTCGGCTATTGCTTCGATGATTCCAGAGCCACAGATGCCCCGGGCCTGAATTTCTTCAGCCATACCCTCATCTTTCCATTTTTCCTGGCCGATTACCTTATAGTTCACCTCCCAATTAGTGGAAGATATACGCACTCGCTCAATAGCTCCGGGAGCTGCCCTCATACCAAACCGAAGATGAGCCCCTTCAAAAGCAGGACCAGTGGCACAAGAGCAAGAAAGAAGCCTTTGTTTATTTCCCAGAATCAACTCTCCATTGGTTCCGATGTCAATAATCAAAGACACTTCTTCTTTTTGGTAAGGAGCCTCCGCAATTAAGACTCCCACATTGTCCGCGCCCACAAAACCGGCCTCGATGGGCAGGACGTGGACGTTGGCTGCAGGGTGAACCTTCAATCCCAGGTCCCTCGCTTTAATGTCCAAGGACCGGTGAATGGACGGGGAGAAAGGGGAGAGGCCTAAAGGTTGCGGGTCAATCCCCAAAAAAATATGATGCATGGCTGTGTTACCTACCACGGTCATTTCCAGAATATCGAGAGGGGATAACTGGACTGATTCAACAGTGGACTGGATGAGGCTGTTCAGGCCTTTGATTATCCGCCCCTGCATGAGTTGCAAGCCTTCTTCAGGATTCATCATCAAATAACTGATGCGGGACATGACATCTTCCCCATAGGGCACCTGGGGATTCATCATCGAGCCAGTAGCAACCACCTGCCCATTCTTTAAGTTGCATAAATAAATGGCTACGGTGGTTGTGCCTAGGTCCATGGCTATCCCGTAAAAGTCTTCGAATCTCCCAGGTTGAAGGTCGATTATTTCCCGGTCCATCCAGACAAAGACAGTAACTTTCCACCCAGCAGAGCGCAGCCTTTGAGGAAGGTTCTGGAGGGTAGGGTAGTCTATTTTAAGATTCTTTAACCCATATGCATTGGCCAGGGCACAACTTAAGCGCTCAAAATCACCCAGGGGCTCCAGCAAACTGGGGGGCAAAAGCTCGACGTAGTAGGCTTTTATCGCCGAGTTCAGCTCTATCGAAATCTTTCTGGCTTCTTTGTGGATGACTTGCTGGTATCTCCTGGCCTCATCTGGAATGGAGATCAGAGTATCTCCGAACAGTTTGGCTAAGCAAGCTAAACGGTATCCCTGTTTTTGTTCTTCCTCCCGGATGAATTTGCTTTCTTCGGGTCGCAAAGGAGAAAGCCTTCCTTTTTCTGCCCGGACCTTACACTTCCCGCAGGTATGTTTTCCTCCGCAGACGGATTCGATGGCCGCACCGAGTTCCTGCGCCGCTTCAAGAATGGTCTTGCCTCTCTCCACCTGGCCCCGCTTACCGCAAGGCTGAAAAATGATGTTTACTTTTTTCTTACGCAAGAATCAATGCTCCAAACAGGTTGATCTCGTAATAAAGTTAGAAAAGCCGTCACTCCTGCGAAAGCAGGAGTCCAGAACTATTTGAATTAACTGGATTCCCGCTTTCGCGGGAATGACGAAAATTGGAGAATCCGCATTCCGCAATCCGAAATTTATGACCCCTTGACCCCTTTTCTTAAGGAACGTAGACAGTTACGATGGCGTTGGCCACGATCATCTCGTCCGTCTTATCGCCGAGCTCGGGAACGAATAGGGTTTTCCCCAATAGACCGCCCTGGTGTACTTCGATTTTTTTCTGTCCAAAGGGAAGGGCCTTCAGTACTCGCTCTTTGTCCACGGATGCCGGGTTCGGGCAGCCGATCAACACCTCCACGAATATGTCATTGGGATTTTTTAACCCCGCGACTTCTCGCAAACCGCAAAGGCAGCTTCGATGGATGGCATCCTGGACCGCTTTTTCGGCGGCACGCGTATTATCCTGGCCGTGCTGATCAACCCCCATTCCTACCTCGATCACGAACTTTCTTAGCGCCATTGAATCCTCCTTAAATATTGATTTTCTCCTAAAAAAGGCGATTCACCACTTCTCTGCTTGACTCTGTGCCCTCGTTAAGAGAAAACAATACAACATTTTAGCCTACGAATTGATTACATGAGAACACAGCGCGGCAGAGCCGCAACCAAAAGAAATCACCCCCTCCCACCCCTCCCCCCTCGAGGGGGAGGGATAGGGTGGGGGGGATTGCTTAATAAAATTTCAAGAATTTGAACGTTAGTAATACAGAGAAAAGATTGATTCCTTTTGTTTTTTAGCTATAAATTTATTCTCGGTGTTCTCTGTGGTTTAAAGGAATCCCTCAATTTAGGTTTCTATTACCTCATAGCAAAAGATCCGTTGGAAAGCAAGGAAACATTGAAAAAACCAAGACATTTCTGCGGGCGCGTCCTATTTTCCTTGCCAATCTGGCCACGAATTTGCTAATCTGCATTCATGCGTAAAGGAATCGAAAAGGCTTTTGAAGAGTATCGCATTCTCAAAGAACCTTACTATTTGCCCATCGGCGATGAGGTGCAAATTTTTCTTTCGGCCTATAAAGCCCGGCTGCCAGTCTTGCTCAAAGGTCCTACCGGATGCGGCAAAACCCGGTTTGTCGAATACATGACTTACTCTTTGGGAAAGGAGATAGGAAATTCCCTCCCTCTGATTACGGTGGCGTGCCATGAAGATTTGACCGGCTCCGACCTGGTAGGAAGATACTTACTGAAAGGGGAGGAGACGATATGGGTGGACGGGCCCCTGGCCCGAGCCGTGAAAGACGGGGCCATCTGCTACCTGGATGAGATCGTAGAAGCCCGCAAGGATACCACGGTTCTCATACACCCTTTGGCCGATCATCGGCGGATCCTGCCGGTGGAAAAAAAAGGGCAGATGATCGAGGCCCATGAAAATTTTCTTCTAATCATATCCTACAACCCCGGTTATCAAAGCGTTTTGAAAAACTTGAAACACAGCACCCGGCAACGTTTCGTGGCTATTGAATTTGGTTACCCACCCAGGGAAATGGAAGCCAAAATCATTGCTCATGAAAGCGGGGTAAGCTTTGATATGGCCAACAACCTGGCCAAGCTGGGGGAGAAAGTACGTAATTTGCGGGACCAAGGGTTGGAAGAAGGGGTGTCCACTCGTCTTTTGATTTATGCCGGATTGCTCATTACTCAGGAAATCGAGCCGCGCCGAGCTTGTGAGGTGGCTGTGGCTCAAGCGTTGACCGATGATGCTGACATGGTGCAAGGGATTCGGGAAGTCATCAACTCGATATTTCCGTAAAAAACCATAAGCCACAGAGGTCACAGAGTACACAGAGTTATAAAGAACAAAAAAATATTCAAAAATTTTTCCCTTTTGTTTTTTTACTTTTCAATTTATTTTTTACTTCTCTGTGATCTCTGGGCCCTCTGTGGCAAAATTTTTTAAGAAAAATGAACGAAGCAGAAGTTAACGCTTGGACCCAATTCGCCCAAGATCTGAAGAAGCGGGTTCGCTGGGATCTGGAAAAAATCGAAAAAGCTTTGCTCAGCGCCCTGCAAACCCTTCCGGCGTTAACAGCCGACGAGAGGGCGGAAATTTTAAAAATCGGCTGGAAAGTAGCAGAAAGATCCAGCAAATTCGCCGTAACGTTTTTGCGCCTTGCTCCCGGAGTTCTCGCCTCCATCGATCCCCCCTGCCGTCCTACCGTCCTTCGCTGGGCCGAGATTTTGGCCGCAGAGTCAAGAGAAACCCTCCTTGAGTTTTTAGAAAGAAGTCCTCAAACTATAAAAGCCCTTCCAGAAAAAGGACGTACCTTATATCTCGATCTAGGCCTGAATCTGGCCTTCGAAGACTGGCCAATTTCATTTAAGTATTTCATGAATTTATCAAGAATAACCTTTGAAATTTCTTCAGAAAAAATGATTCCTTGGTACAAAGAAGGACTTCCCCTGATTAAAAAAAACCTGCCTGCCGCTCTGGCTTACTACAGCCTGGAATCAAGGCATTCTCATGAAAGAGGGCAAGAGCTAAGTACGAGCGTCTCTCTCGAGGAAGTTTCCCGCCCTCTCAAACTTTTTGCCCAGGCCCTCACGGGAGAAAGTTTACGTCTGAAACCGTTGCTGGAATTAAAGGGGAAAATTCAGAACTCTTTTTATTTTTTGCCGTGCACGGATGGAGAAACGATCTATCTACCCCTGGTGTCCAAGGAATTTTCTTCCCGGGTACTAAACGTTTCTGCCTACAGGCTGGCAACAGCTCACCAAGCCGGTTATTTGGAATTCGGAACATTTGGCTTTAAGCTTTCCTCGGTTTGCGATCTCTTTCCCCCGGAGCTTTTTCGCGCCGGTTTGCAGTCCATTGATGATAAAGGGAGTCCCATTTCTTCTTTAGAAGCTTTCCTCCGGCTTTTTCCCAAAAGCAATTTAGCGCGCGATATCTTCCATCTGCTCGAAGGGTCCCGCATTGACCATTGCCTTCGCCGAGAATACCGCGGCTTAAAAAAAGAAATGGATCTTTTCCTCCAGAAGGTTTTAGAAAAAAGACCTTCGCCCGGCTTGCTCCCCTTGCAAGAGTCCGTGCTGGAAGCAATATTGAGGATCGCCGTGCTGAGGAAAATAGATGATAATTTTCCGGAGGTCGTGTCTAGGCACCTGCCAGAGCTGCTTTCTCTGCTGACCCCAATTTTGGAAAAAGGAGCAACGGTTGCAGATTCCGCCCGGGCCACGGTGATTCTTTATCGTTGGCTGAGTGCTTTGCCGAATTTTCGCTGCCTGACCCTTCAACCGCAAGAAGAAATGAAAAGTTTTCCGTCTTGGAATCAATCCCTTTTCGAAATTCGAGGTATGGATTTTGCCCCCCGGCTGGCCCAAGGGGAGGAACCTTACAGCAGCCCCGCTCCTTTGCCGCACCGGGGTCAATTGCGCCCCGAGCTTATCCAGAAAAAATTGCGCCTGCGCGAGATCGAAAATCTTTTGCACCAAATGAAAACGGGCATTCCCCTTTCAACGGAAGAGTTGAAGGAACTCCTGAAAAAGGGACTGGAAGTGGAAGTTCAAACCTTTAAGGGGGAAGGGGAGAGCGAATTTCAAGGTCTTTTTTTGACCGACCTGGAGGGGTTGAAAAAGGTCGCTGGTTCTAACCCGACTCCCCAGAAGAACCGAAAAGCGCTGCAAGCGGAAAGGGGTGAACTTCTTGCGGAACTGGGGGGAGATAACGATGGCGCCTATTATTACGATGAGTGGGACTACAAGATCAACGACTATCGGGTCAAATGGTGCCGGTTGCAAGAAAAAGAAGTTGAGACCGGTTCATCCGGATTTGTCTCCGAGGTTCTGGGAGCCTACGCGGATTTGGTGGCTGAAGTACGCCGGCAATTTCAGCTGCTCAAACCGGAACGCTTTAAAAAAATCCCTCACCTGGAAAGGGGAGAAGAGATTGACCTCAACGCGGCCATCGAAGCTTCCGTCGATCGCCGGGCCGGCCATTCGCCTTCTGAAAAAATTTACATCGAGAGGAACCGGAAGGATCGGGATTTTTCCACTCTTTTTCTCCTGGACATGAGCGCTTCCACCGATGAACGGGTGAACGGCAAAAATAAAACACCGGAGCTTACTCCTGACTCCTCCGCAGAGAAAAAGGTTATCGACATCGAAAGGGAAGCTTTGGTGGTTATGGCCGAGGCTTTAAAAGAGATCGGTGACGAATATGCCATTTTCGGTTTTTCGGGATATGGTAGGAAAGATGTAGATTTTTTTACCATTAAAAATTTTAGCGAAGAGTATGGAGAGAAGGTGAAGGGCAGGATTGGGGAAATTAAGCCCCAACGTTCTACCCGTATGGGGCCGGCAATACGACATGCCGTCGAGAAAATGAATGGCCGAGAATCAAAAATAAAAAACCTCATCCTGATCAGCGACGGCTACCCCCAGGATTACGATTACGGAGAAGATCGCGCCGGCAAAGAATATGCCCTCCAGGACACGATGATAGCCCTGGAAGAAGCTGCCCGTAAGAATATTCACACGTTTTGTATTACGGTTGACCGCGCCGGACACGATTATTTGCGCAGGATGTGCCATCCCTCCAAATATTTGATCATCGAAGAAACCAACGCGCTGCCCCGCGAGCTTCCTAAAATCTACCGCCGCTTGACCACCTGAGGCATAAAATTTCACGGCAAAACCACCTAACGATAATTTTCTTGATATGGCAAGGGATTTGATGGTATAAACCTAACAATTCCAGTCCAAATTCTCATAACAGGAATAAAGGTAATTCATATCAGCCTTGGCTTTCTCCTTAATTATTTGAGGAGGTAATATGTGCCGAAACATGGAAGCCCCATTTCTTGAAAAGAAGGATGGGGTTTTTTGTAACCAGTAAAAAGTAGAAAGGGGTAAGCGGAGCTGCCCGCTCCGCAGCCCACCGCCTATCTGCCGGTTTCCCGGCAGATGCCCGAAATGTCCCTTCGGGACACTTCGGGAACCCGGGGGCCCCGATAGCCCGTTATGTGCAACTGATTATTCTGATTGACTCCAAATTCAGCAGCGATAGAGAATGATCGAGACGTACATAAAGAAAATTGCCTCCATCACTAAACAAGGCGATGCCCGGGAGGAATCGTACTATCCTGCCCTTGCGGAGCTTCTGGAAGAGTTCTCCCAAACAAAGCGGCACAAAAAAGTCCACGTCACGGTATTGCCTAAGAAAACCGAAGCTGGCAACCCAGACTTCCGTGTCTGGGACGGCAAACACTCGCAGGTGGGCTACGTTGAGGCAAAGTCACCGAAAGCCAATCTCCATGAGATCGAAACCACCGACCAGCTCAAACGCTACATTGCTACGTTTCCTAACCTTATCCTCACGAATTTCTACGAATTCCGTCTTTATCGCAATGGACAGCGTGTTGACAACGTTCTCCTTGCACGCCCGTTCATTCCAGCTAAGCTCAAGACAATTCCTCCCGCCGAGCACACAACGGAATTCTTGGCTCTACTGGAGAAGTTTTTTCAATTCTCGCTTCCGGCAAAGTTTACTGCCGAGAGTCTTGCCAGAGAGCTCGCAACCCGCACTCGCTTCCTAAGAGACCAGGTAATCAAAGAGGAGCTCCGTGAGGCATCAAGCGCTGGAGCAAAAAGAATTCTTGGCTTTTACGAGGCATTTCAAAAGCATCTCATCGCCAACCTTAAACCTGATGAGTTTGCTGACCTTTACGCCCAAACCATAAGCTATGGACTCTTCGCCGCGAGAACCCGCGCCAACGGCGCATTCAACCGTAAGCTTGCTTACGATCTGATTCCCAAGAGCATCGGCATTCTTCGGGACATCTTCCATTTCATTTCGTTCGATCCACCCGAACAACTCCAAGCGACCGTAGACGACATCGCCGAAGTCCTCGCCGTCGCAGATGTCAAGAGCATTCTTCATCAATACTTTAAGGAAGGCAAAGGAAGCGATCCGATCTTCCACTTCTACGAAACATTTCTCGCTGAATACAACCCTCAAGAACGAGAGAGGCGAGGTGTCTACTATACCCCTGAGCCGGTTGTCTCCTACATCGTCCGCTCTCTTAACATCATTCTCAGGGGAACATTTGGGCGACATGACGGCTTTGCCACTCATTCCGTTACGGTGCTCGATCCTGCTGGTGGAACATTGACATTCCTTGCGGAGGCTGCCAAGCTCGCAGTTCAAGAATTCGTAAGCAAGTATGGCGAAGGGTCAAAGGTAAAGTTTATTGAAGACCACATCCTCAAAGACTTCTTTGCCTTCGAGATAATGATGGCACCATACGCAGCCGGCCACTTGAAGATGGGCTACCTTTTGGAAGAGCTTGGGCACAAGCTCATAGGCGAGGAACGATTCCAATTCTATCTCACGAACACCCTCGAAATGGAAGACCTTGCTCAGACATCGCTACCGGGTATGGTTTCTCTCTCCGAAGAATCGCACCTTGCAGGCAAAGTTAAGAAAGAGAAACCGATTCTTGTCATCCTTGGTAATCCTCCGTACTCCGGCCATTCAGCGAATAAAGGTGACTGGATCAGAAGCCAGATTGAAAATTATAAGAAAGTCGATGGCAGACCTTTGGGTGAGAAAAACCCAAAGTGGCTTCAGGACGACTACGTCAAGTTCATTCGCTTTGCGCAATGGAAAATTGACCAGATCGGCGAGGGTGCAATTGGTTTCATTACCAATCATAGCTATCTGGATAACCCCACCTTCAGAGGGATGCGCCAATCCCTGATAAACTCATTCGATGAAATCTATGTTCTTGACCTTCATGGCAACTCCCTTAAGAAAGAAAAGGCACCCGACGGCTCAAAGGACGAGAACGTTTTTGACATTCAACAAGGAGTTGCCATTGCACTATTTGTTAAATACAGGACTTCAAACCCAGAGAAAAGAGTCAGGCATAGTGAGCTTTGGGGTTTGCGTGAACAGAAGTACCAGAAGTTACAAGAGTTGGACCTTAGCACGACAAAATGGAGACCGATCAAACCATCCTCCCCATTTTATTTTTTCGTGCCAAGGGATGAAAGACTCTTAGAAAAGTTTCAGTCCTATCCAAGTATTCCACAAATATTTCCCGTAAGCAGTGTGGGTGGAGTCACAGCCAGAGATAATTTAACTATCCGCTGGACAGCGCACGAGGTTTGGACAACGGTGCAGAATTTCCTCCGGCTCGACCCCGAAATTGCTCGTCTCAGCTACCAACTTGGCAAAGATGTCCGCGATTGGAAAGTCCATCTAGCTCAAAACGACCTTCGATCAACCGGGCCAGAAAAATCCCACATTTACCAAATAACTTACCGACCATTTGATATCCGCTATACTTACTATACTGGTCGATCTAGAGGATTTCATTGTATGCCGCGTGCTGATGTTATGCGGCATATGCTTCAGGATAATTTCGCTTTGTGTATAGGTAGGGCTGGCCAAGTCGTAGGCGTAGAACACGACTGGAATCTCGTGTTCTGCGCTAGGAGCATCATAGATCTCAACCTGTTCTACCGTGGCGGCAGCCAGAACTTCCCACTGTTTCTAAATTCAGACGAATCCAAGCAAAACTTGTTCTCTCAACGCCAATCGGGCGAACGTGTTCCGAATCTTGCCCCGCAACTCATTAATACTCTGGCATTGGCTTACAAGAGGCAAGCACGCCCCGAGGAGGTTTTCAACTATATCTATGCCGTCTTGCACTCCAAAAACTATCGGACGAAGTACTCTGAGTTCTTGAAGACCGATTTCCCCCGCGTCCCTTTCACGAAGGACTATAAGCTCTTCCAGAAGCTCGCCGAGAAAGGGGCGGAGCTTGTTGAACTTCACCTGCTTAAGGCAAAGAGACTCTCCAAGCCAATTGCCAAATGTGAAGGATCGGGCGACCTACGGGTCGTCAAAGTCACTTACGATCCAAAAAATCTACGGGTCCACATCAACCCCGACAAGTACTTTGCTGGCGTCCCGTCTGAAGTATGGGAGTACCACATCGGTGGTTATCAGGTTGCTGAAAAGTGGCTCAAAGACCGCAAGCGAAGGATTCTTTCATCTGAAGAGATTGCCATCTATGCACATGTCGTCACTGCAATCGCGGAGACAATCAGCATTCAAGAATCTCTCGACGATTTGTTCAGACAAGTTGAATCAGAAATACTCGAAATGTCATTGTGAACAACAAGCGAAAGGAACGGGCAGCTGGCCAGAACAGGGGTAGGCTCGACAGTCATTTGGCAATGGCGAGAAGGGTTCCGGGTAAGATTTATATTTGTATTGGCTATACCCCGTTGCTCGTAAAAGGATTGATCTATCGATAGCTCGCGGCGGGGTGCCCGTTTTACCGAGGGAACGGCGCTGACCGCTCCGCGGCACAGCGCCTATCTGCCGGTTTCCCGGCAGATGCCCCAAATGTCCCTCCGGGACACTTCGGGAATCCAGGCGCCTCGATAGGCCGCCCGTGTTCCAGAGGACACGGCGCTGACCGCTCGGCGGCACAACGCCTATCTGCTGGGTCCCGGCAGATGCCCCACATGTCTTTTCGGGACACGTCAAGAACCCAGGCGCTCCCCTATCCGTTCATTGTAGTGGTCCCTCCATAAGGACGCATAGTACAAATGACAATTATTCCCGCACCGGCGGATGAAGCTTAGAATTTGTTTCATCATGAGCTTTAATTCTGTTATAATTCATTAAAGGCTGATGGGCAGGGAGGTTTATTATGCCGGTAATACGTTATATCCTGAGTGAGTATGTGGAACAGATGATGGCTCAAGCGGTCTATGATAAGCTTGAAGACGGCACATTTGCTGGGAGGATCCCCCCCTGCAAAGGAGTTATAGCCTTTGGAAACACTTTGCGTGAATGTGAGGAGGAATTGCACTCAACACTCGAAGACTGGATTTTAGTAGGATTAAAACTGGGACATCCTCTGCCAGTCATAGGGGGAATTGATTTGAATAGGGAGCCAACCCGTGAGCAAATGGACGCCGTGTAAGCGCAGGGATTTTATTTATCGATTGCGACAACTTGGTTTTGACGGTCCCCTCTCAGGAACAAGACATCAGTTTTTGGTTTATAAAACACATCGTCTGGCAATCCCTTCCAATACAGAATATTCTATCCCACAACTTCGCATGATAATTCGAGAAATAGAAGAAATAATAGGCCGTGAAGTTACTGCTGAGGAATGGAATCAATTATAAAAAAAGTGATTTTTTCTTATTTTTTTATATTGCCCGCAAAGGCAGATAACACAGGCTAAGAGATTGCCAGCCAAAGCCCGCTTTGCGGGATTTCTTTTGGCCTTGAACGATAGGCCATGCCGTTTCGCGGCATAAACGCGGCGGTCTATCGGGGTGCCCGTTTTCCCGAGGGCACGGCGCTGACCGCTTCTCGGCATAGCTGAGCTTCACCGACCGCGTGAGAATGACCCAGATGTGGCATTTAACTTGGATTTCCGATAGCGAGGGGAAAGGGTTAATTTATGGTTGGAGACTCGGAAGATTTCAAAAAAATCGTAGTGCTTGAAAATGAGATTGAAGCCCAGCTGATGGATTCAATCCTTACCGAGCGGCAAATTCCCCATCGCATGAAGAGCTATCATGACACTGCTTATGACGGTATTTTCCAGGTTCAAAAAGGTTGGGGCCACGTGGAGGCACCCGAGAGTTATCGGGATGAAATCATGGCCATTCAAGAAGACCTGCCCAGGAAGAAATATATCACCAAGAATCCTTCCCCCTGATCTCAATTTTTCTTTTTCAAATAATATTGCAGGAGAATACCCCCGCCGATCATAAAGGAAGAAAGAACCTGGCCCATGGTAAACGGGCCGAGAACAAACCCGAGTTGGGCATCCGGTTCTCTGAAAAACTCTACAAAAAACCGAAATCCGCCGTAGAGGAAAAGAAACATTGCCAAAAGCGCCCCCCTGGGAAGATTTTTATCCTTCATGAACCACAGGATGAAAAAAAGGACACCTCCTTCCAGGGCACTCTCATATAGTTGAGAAGGATGGCGAGGGACGGGGCCACCCTTGGGGAAGATCACCGCCCACGGAACTTGAGCCGCCCGGCCATAAAGCTCGCCGTTGATGAAATTTCCGATTCTGCCCAAAGCAAGCCCAATAGGGGCGGTCACGATAAAAAGGTCGGCTATTTTCCAGAAGGATTTTTTGTTCTTCCAGGAGAAAAGAAGGGCAACGAGGAGCAGGCCGATCAATCCTCCGTGAAAGGACATCCCACCGTGCCAGACGGCTAGGATCTCAAGCGGCTTATCCAGGTAGGTTTTAAGGTCGTAGAAGAGAACATAGCCAAAACGAGCGCCGATGATCAGAGCGAGAATGAGATAAAAATAAAGGTTTTCTACTTCGGGTTTCGTAATGCCAAAATCCTTCCTCTTTATCTGATAGCGAACGAGCAGGAAGGAAGCCAAAAAACCGATGACATACATCAATCCGTACCAGCTCAAGCGAATAGGCCCCAACTTCACCAGGATCGGGTCCAAGTTGATCTCCATGGCGTTCCTCCGGTTGGCGATAGCGAATAATTTTCCTATTTTATCATACAACAAACGGTAAAAACTGTTGAATCAACCCACTGTATCCGAGTCCCCCATAGTTAGATTTTTTCCTCGTCAGGGGAAACCAGACCTGGAAATTTTCCTTGACTTCTTTTAAACAAAATTGTAAACAACTTTTGGATTACCACAAGGGGAGGAGGTTAAAAAATGATTGGAATTAAATCCTTCGCCACCTATATTCCCTTCTTCCGGCTGAATCGAAGCGAATTTGCCCGCGCCTGGAAGGGAGGGGCGATGGGAGGCGAGAAAGCGGTTGCCAATTACGATGAAGACAGTTTGACCCTGGCCGCAGAGGCCGGCCATTACTGCTTAATGTCCATGGAATCGAAACCTGTAGGGGGACTTTTCTTTGCCAGTACGACTCCTCCTTATGGCGAAAAATCCTCGGCCAGCATTCTTTCCTCAGTTTTGGACCTAAAAAAAGAATTGGGGTATCCACTTGACTGATGTTACCCCCATATATTGTGGTTTAGGAGTCCAGGGTTCCGCCACGGATTTGCTTTGCGAAAACCGGGTCAATGGCTGTCGCTTGCTGGACCAGGCGGTAAAACAACTTGCCACGCGAACGGGATGTCCTGCGGTTAAACCGGAAGGTGAATTCGTCGAGATAGCCATCCAAATGAGAAGGGCGCACAGCACCTTGATAGGTCCCCAACAACCAGCGTTTGAGCAATGCCACAACCCGGTTGACGCTGGGCAACAGGTTTCTACCGACGTCAGCTCCCTTTCGGACAACTTCGTGTCCGTAGCCGACTTCGGACAATCCCCCATAGCCTCCCCATCCATCCGTGTGGACAATGCTGCCCGGCTCGACACCGTCCTTGACGGCCCCTTCCAAGCTTGGTGCAGACGCATCCCGTACACGCCTGAGGCGGATGCGCCCGATCTTGCCTTCTGTCGTCTCGACCATGACAACAACCAACACTTTCCCCGCCGCCCCTCGACCGCGCTTGCCCGGCTTTTCTCCTCCTATGTACGTTTCGTCCACCTCAACGGTGCCCGACAAACGGTCTCGTCCTGGCCGCACCATCGCCCGCCGCAGCTTGTGCAACCACGTCCATGCTATGTGATAGCTGCCCACACCAAGCACACGTTGCAATCCCAGCGCGTTCGCGCCATATTTCTGGCTGGTCAGGTGCCAGATGGCACGAAACCAGAGGCGGAGCGGCTTCTTGGTGTCTTGAAAGATAGTCCCGGCTATGACCGATGTCCTGTACCCGCAGTTGACACACTGGAACAGCGTAGCCCGTATCGGCCAAGCTTCTTCATGGCTGCACCGCGGGCAACGAAATCCGTCCGGCCAGCGCATCTGATACAGATAGTCTCGGCAAGATTCTTCCCTAGAAAAACGGGCCTCGAATTCCATCAGACTTCGCGGATAGTCCTCCATTACCCCATATACTACAGGTTGGGGCTACATCAGTCAAGTGGATACCCCAA
>JAHJQK010000176.1 GCA_018819135.1 Pseudomonadota bacterium
CAGGCCACCAAGTGGTTTTCTCCCACGGGTGCCAACAGGGGTTCCCGCTCAGCGCAAGTTGCTTTCCTTTGGATACATCTGGGATGAAAACGACAACCCGGGGGTATATTCAAGGGACTGGCAATTTCCTCAGCTAAGATGGTTCGCTCTTTCTTGTCCCGGGGGTGATCGGGCAGGGCAGCGGAAATAAGCGCTTGGGTATATGGATGAACCGTGTTCCGTAACAATTCTTTGGTTTCCGCAAACTCCACGATCTTCCCCAGATACATGACGGCGATGTCCGTAGACATATAAGCCACCATGGCTAAGTCGTGTCCAATCAGCAAATAACTGAGTTGCAGCCGATTTTGCAATTCCATTAAAAGGTGTACGATTTGCAGGCGAACGGAAACGTCCAGGGCCGAAGTAGGCTCGTCTAAAATAATGACTTTGGAATTGGTGGAAATGGCCCGAGCGATGGCCACGCGCTGCCGTTGGCCTCCACTGAGTTCATGGGGGAAGACCTTCATCAGTCCTGGATCCAAGCCCACCATACCCAGGACTTCGGCGGCCCTTTCTTCCACCTCTTTTTTATTCATGCCAGCGCCGACCTCTAAGGGCTCGCCAATGATCTCCTTGATCCTGAACCGGGGGCTGAGGGAAGCGAAGGGGTCCTGAAAAACCGTTTTCACATTCCGGCGATAGGCTTTGATCTCTTCTTTGTTGAAGGCATAAACATTCTTTCCTTCATAGAGAATCTCACCGCCGGTCGCCTTTTCCAAAAGCAAGAGGGCTTTCCCCAAGGTCGTCTTGCCGCTTCCCGACTCCCCAACCAAACCGACCACTTGCGAACGCCTCAAAGTTATATCCACATCGTCCAAGGCCTTTATCCACCCGATGACTCGGTCGCGGATAATTCCTGCTTTAAGCGGGAAGTAGACCTTTAGCCCCCGGGTCTGCAAAAGATAATTCACCTCTCCTTTGGAGGTCATACCTAAATAACTCGCTCTGATATTTTTCTAAGCATTGAAGCTTTTTAAAATCGTTTACCCCATCAAATTTTTAAAATTCCCGGCATCTTCGATTTTCGGCATGGGGATATTCTGTGATCCTATGGTTACTGGATACCAACATTTTACCGATCGCGTCGGGTTCAAAGATATTTCGATAGGTTCTTCCTGCCGGCAACGTTCTTTCCCATAAGGGCAACGAGGATGAAAGCTACATCCCGGGGGCAGGTTGGCCAGATTCGGAGGCTCACCGGGAATGGGTTTCCTTTTGCTCAGGTCTTGCAGACCGAAGGCAGCCTGCAAAAGAGCCTTGGTATAAGGATGGCCGGGGTCGTCGAAAATTTCCATAACCGGTGAACGCTCTACAATTTTTCCGGCGTACATGACGATCACGTTTTCACACAATTCAGCGACGATACCCAGATTATGGGTAATAAACAGCAAAGTCACCCCGGTTTTTTTCTGAATTTCCTTCAGCAAGTTAAGGTATTGAAGTTGGATCGTGACGTCCAGGTTGGTAGTCGCCTCGTCGGCGATAAGCAATTTGGGCTCACAACTAAGGGCAATGGCCCCTACGATTCTTTGCCTCATCCCCCCGCTCATTTGATGGGGAAACTGCTTCAGGCGCCTTTCCGGGTCCGGTATCCTTACATCCAGAAGAAGTTGCTTTATCCGTCCTCTTAGGGCCTCTCCCCGCAGATTCGTGTGCCTTTCCAGAGTCTCCCCAATCTGATTTCCTATGGAAAAGACGGGATCCAATGAAAGCATTGTGTCTTGCAGGATCATGGAAAGCTGCTTCCCGCGAATCCTCGCCATTTCTTTGGGAGTTTTTTTGAGAAGGTCTTCCCCTTCAAAGAGAATTTCTCCGGCTACGATTTTAGCGGAAGGAGGTAAAACCCGAAGGAGAGAGAGCGCGACTGTACTCTTGCCGCAGCCTGACTCCCCGATAATCACCAGTCTTTCTCCTTTTCTTACTGCGAACGAGACATTATCCACCGCCTTTACGATTCTCTCTCCTCTAAAGGAAAAAAAGTAGGTGGTCAATCCGACAACCTGCAAAAGAGGTTTTTCGTCCTTATTCATGCTTCAATATTCCTGTAATGCGGGTCTAAATAAAGGCGAAGCCAGTCTCCGATCAGGTTAAAGGACATTACCAACATGGCGATGGCCACCCCGGGAAACATGATTAACCACCAGTAGCCGGCGAGTAAACCTCCTCGGCCCTCGGACAGCATCAGCCCCCAGGCGGGTTTGGGGGGCGGAACCCCAACCCCCAGGAAAGTAAGCGTAGCCTCTACGACAACAACGACGCCAATCTGCATGGAAGCGAGGGTGATTACATTGTTCAATACATTCGGCAGGATATGTTTTCTCATGATTCGAAATTTGCTACACCCTGCTACAATAGCCAGCTGCACAAATTCCCTGGTTTTTAGACTTAAGGTTTCACCTCTGGTAACCCGAGCATATCGGGTCCAGAAAACAAGACCCATAATGATGACAATGTTAAAGACACCTGGACCTACAATAACGGCTAACAAGATTCCGAACATAACGGTAGGGATACTAAGCCAGGAATCGGTAAAGCGCATGATCACTTGATCTACCCATCCCCCAAAATATCCGGCTAATATGCCCAAAATCGTTCCTATGACCGAGGACAAAATCACGGCCGCAAAAGCCACCACCAGAGAAACTCTCGAGCCATAAATCAAGCGAGTCAGTATGTCCCTCCCCATGGTATCCGTGCCCAGGGGATATTTGGTCATTCCCCCGTCATACCAAAAAGGCGGTAATAACCTTTGTCTGGGGTCGCCAATTTCGGGATCATGGCCGAAGGTTAAAAAATCGGCAAAAATTCCCGCAGCAAAAAGCAAAATGAGCACCATCAGGGGCCCCTTCGGAGCTCTTTTCCAAAAATCTGCAACCTTCCCCCAAAAATATACGAACTTCTCCATCTTTTTCCCTTTGTTTTATTGTTTGGGCACTTACTGATAGCGGATGCGCGGGTCTATATAAGCATATAAGATATCCACGAGCAAATTTACTCCTACCATACTCACCGATATTAAAAGAACCACTCCCTGGGCGATATTAAAATCCCGGTAGACGGCTCCATGGTACATAAGGAGTCCTACTCCAGGCCAGGAAAATACCGTTTCGATGGCTACGGCGCTTGAAACCATGATCACCAGATTCATGCCGGCCAAGGTGACGATCGGAATGAGTGCGTTTTTAAGACCGTGCTTGGCCACAACGGAAAATTCGGAGAGGCCCTTGACCCGGGCCAGTTTGATATATTCGCTATTGAGCACTTGAAATAAGGACGAATAGGTGATCCGAGTATACCCGGCGCTGAAGTACCAACCCAAAGAAAAGGCGGGCATCAGGAGATGCCAAAAGGTTCCACTTCCTCCCGTGGGCAAAACTTTTAAGGTAACGGAAAAAACGAGGATCATCAGCATGGCAATCCAAAAGTTGGGCATGGATAGACCCGTCAGGGAAAACCACCGGACCAGATTGTCCAACCACTGTCCCCGTCGTCTGGCCCCCAATAACCCCGCTGAAACTCCAATGCCTAGGGCAATAAGCTGGGCTGCCCCAACAAGCAATATGGAATTCGGTATGCGCTGCACCAGAATTTCAGAGACCGGAAGACCATAATAGACGGATTCCCCGAAATCCCCCTGTAAGGCCCGCTTCAAAAAAATATAATATTGAACCGGCCAAGGTTTATCCAAACCGAAGCGTTCATGAATCGCCTTCATTTCCGCTTCATCGGCTCCCGGGGAAGCGATCATCAATGCCGGATCCGGACCAATACGGCTGACAGTAAAAATGATAACCGAAACAAACCATACGACGACAATCCCAAATAGCAACCTTCTAACGATGTATCTCTTCATGGCGTTTTCCGTCGATTCAATGGTTCTCGTGCATTCTGGTAAGAGGGTATCACGTTCACTTATTCCTCTCATCCCTTAGGAATGAGATAACAGTGATACCCTCTTTGGCCGACCCGATCTCTTTAGTCCGCTAGCTCAATGTCTTCAATGGGAGCCGTGAACCAGATAAGTGGCTGGATTTTATATGGATTCCCCTTCACCCTGGGTCCAAAAGCTGCCGGCGAATTGGTCGAAACGAGGGGAATGAACATGGTTCGATCGTATATCATTTTCTGGACCTGCAGGAGTAAGGCATGCCTCTTCTTGGGATCGACTGTGTTCTCGAACTCTTTCCAGGTTTTCTCGATATCGGGATAATTCCCGTAGGAACTCGAACCGAAAAGGTAGGACAAGCGTCCGCCAATGGTTGGTGCTGTAGAAGGTTCGATGAACAGGGAATTTGTCATCCTTTTCCCCTCGCGGTTGGCCATCCAGGCAGGTCTATCCAAGAGTTTGGTATCGACAGTAATTCCGATTGCTTTCCAGTAGTTGGCAATCTGCTCCCCCATTGGCCAGTAACCCCCTTGGTACGGGTAGTATGTGCCCGCATGAAAACCTTTTGCATACCCTGCTTCAGCCAAAAGCTTCTTGGCTTGCGCTGGGTCGTAAGGATCCGGAGGAAAGTCCGCCAAATTGGGATCACCCTCCAGACCGATCACGCCGATACCCTTACACGTTGGCATATGAACGTCGGCTAAAGTCTGGCGGTCTATGGCCAGACTCATAGCCTTCCGAACCTTCGGATTGGAACCCGGGTTCTTGGGATCCCACTGATTGGAAAAATATACCAGCCATCGCGTTGGACTTAAAGGATGGAGAAGTCGAAGATTCTTGTCCTTCTTCACATCTTCGTAAAACACCCCCTGCATGAGAGTACCAATATCTGCTTCGCCACGCTTCACCATTGCCAGGCGGGTTGCCGGTTCAGGAACACGGATAAATTCAACCCTCTTGATGTTGGGCACCTTCCTCCAGTACTCTTCGAAGGCCTCTCCTACAAGCCTCACCCCCGGGGTAAATTCAACAAACTTGTATGGGCCCGCTCCAATAGGATGCTTTTTAAAACCGGCATCCCCCACCTTCTCTATATACTTTTTGGGAACAACCCAGGCCATGGTGGTGACCCCGGGAACAAGATACTCCAAAAAGTCGGGGAAAGGCTTTTTGAAAGTAAAGCGAACCAAATAAGGGTTTACGGCTTCCAGCTTTTCGATTCGGTCTTTCAGCATTTTTGCCTGAGCCGCCCGGTAGCGGTTGACGCTGAAGATAACGTCCTCAGCGGTCATCGTGTCTCCGTTGTGAAACTTTACCCCTTGGCGCAGTTTGAACTCGTAGATCCGGGCATCCTCGCTAATCGTCCACGACTCTGCCAGGCAGGGAGTAAAGTTGCCCTCGGGCATCGCTTTCAGCAAGGCATCGTGGTAGAAATACATGGCCAGGTGGGCGGATATGGCAAAACCACCCGTGGCCGGGTCAAGCCAGTCTGCCGAAATCCCCCAGTGAATCACTTCTTTCAACACCCCCTTGGGGGACTTGGCCCAAACGTTAGTTGAACTGCACAAAAACGTTCCGCAAATGGCCAGAATCATCACTGCTAATAACCACCCGTTTTTCTTCGTTCTCATCGGTTCTCTCCTTTCTTTTTTGGGCTGGGTTTCGACTGAGACTTTTACACCTAACCTAAAATTAGGCGCAATGTCCTTTTTTACCTGGTACAGCATGGCCCCGAACAAATACTCTGGCCTAACATTTTTTGGCAAAAGGGGGTTTTATTCAGCACTTCATTCCCCTGTTCGGTAATAAGAATGTTATTTTCTAATCTGACGCCCCCGCCTCCGGGTATGCCGGGCACTGTAATCGTGGGCTCCAGGGAGAATATCATGCCCGGCTGCAGTTCAAATACCTTCTCTCCTGTGGCGGCTATTTCGCCGATAATAGGAAAGGTGAGCCCCGACGTTCCGATGCTATGCCCCAACAGGCCATGGAACCCATATTTTTCAAAACCATGTTTCTTAATGATCCCCCGGGCCGATCGGTTGACAAACTCATTCGTAATTCCGGGCTTCATGGTTTCCACGATATTCATCATGGTCTCGTATACGGCGGTGTAAATTTTCTTCTGCTGCTCACTGGGCTGGCCCAGGCAAACCGTCCTGGTAAAATCGGAGAAATAACCGTTGAAGCAACCCCCCAGGTCGAGAAAAACCAAGTCTCCCCGCTGAATGAGTTTGTCCGAGGCGAATCGGTGGAGGGGGGCTGTATTCTCCCCCGAGGCTACGATCAGGCTGCATTGGGGGACTTCCATCCCGAAGGAATAAAGGGTTTCCATGGCCGTGGCCAGAACTTCGCATTCCCGCACACCGCTATCTATTCGACGGAAAGCCCTCTCCATAGCTACATCGGCCACCTGAATGGACACGCGCATGCATTTGATCTCCTCGACGTGTTTCACGGCCGCCGCCTCTTTCACACACTGGTCTCCGTCCACCCAAGATGCCTTGGGTAAGGCATTCTTCAATTCCTGGAAGATCAAGGCCGTAGCCGCATCGATTCCGATCCGCCCCTCGGCAACACCCATTTTTTTAAAAGTGGGGACAAATTCCTGGTGGACCATAGTTCTCACAATCCCCGGGTCTTCCATGGTGGCGCAGGGTTGAATATTCTCCTCGGGAAGCCATTTCATAGTTTGCCGGCAGCGGGCCGCGTCGCCACTCGTAACGTATAGAACCGGGAAGCCGGTTTGGGCCATGATGGCGGCGTTCCGAGTGATGAAGGAAATGGGCCACCAAAGAGGCCGCATCCCCGTCATGTAACGGATGTGTTCTGCCCGAAAGCAGATCATGCCATCCAGTCCATGCTCTTTCATTTTTTTCTGCAGATTCTCCAGGCGGTATTGGCGCAGAGCTGCAAAATCGATTCGATCTACCCAATCAACTGCATAATACATTACCTATTCCTCCTTAAAAAGTCCGCCCTTCTTTACTTGGTCAGCTCCATGTCTTCAAATGGGCACGTGAACCAAAGGAGGGGCTGAATTTTATACGGATTTCCTTTGGGCCTCGGGCCAAAAGCTGCCGGGGAATTGGTCGTGGTCAAGGGAAGATACACAGCTTTTTCATAAATCAATTTTTGAATTTGCCCGATTAGATCTTTTCTCTTGTTCTTATCGAAAGCCTTGTTGTATTGATCCCATAAAGTTTGAATGTCCGGATATTTCCCGTAGGAAGTCGGCCCGAACAGATAATCCAACCGGCCGCCGATGGTCGGAGCGATCGACGGATCAATAAAAGTCGCCCCTTTCATTTTTCCTCCCCGGCGCTGGGCCAGAAAACCGGGCCTATCCAGAAGAACAGTATCGACCGTTATGCCGACCGCCTTCCAGTAGTTGGAAATCTGCTCTCCGTATGGCCAATAACCTCCGTAGGGATAGAATTTCCCGCCATTGAACCCGTTCGGATATCCAGCTTCAGCCAAAAGCTTCTTGGCCTTTGCCGGATCATAGGAATCGGGAGGAAATTTCACCACGAATGGATCCCCGTCTATCCCCACGGTCCCAGCAGGACCACATCCGGGCATGTGCACATCGGCTAAGGTTTGACGATCGATCGCCAGGCTGGCGGCTTTCCTCACCCGCGGATCAGACCAAGGAGACTTCGGATCCCACTGACTGGCAAAGTAGACGAGCCATATCGTTGGACTCAATGGGGAGAGAACTCTCAGATTCGGGTCCTTTTTGGCACTCTCATAAAAGACCCCCTGCATGAGGGTGGCAATGTCCACCTCGCCTCTTTTCACCATCGTGAGTCTCGTACCGGGTTCACGGACGATATGGAATTCCATTCTTTTTATATGGGGTACTTTTTTCCAGTAGTCTGCAAAGGCTTCCCCGACCAGTTTGACTCCGGCTTCAAATTCGACAAACTTGTACGGACCGCAGCCTATGGGATGTTTTTTAAATTCGGCATCTCCGACTTTTTCCACGTATTTTTTCGGCACGATCCAGCCCAGGGTCGATGCGCCGGGCAGAAGATACTCCAAAAAATCGGGGAAAGGTTGTTTAAAGTGAAATCGAACCAAATGAGGGTTCACGGCTTCCATCTTATCGATGCGATCCTGAAAAGTCTTCGCCGCGGTGGCCCTATAGCGCTTAAAACTAAAGATTACATCTTCCGCGGTCATGGTCTCCCCATTGTGAAATTTAACCCCTTGGCGCAGTTTAAACTCAAATAGCTTTGAATCCGGGCTTACCGTCCAGGATTCGGCGAGACTCGGAGAATAAGTTTCATCCGGCATGGCTTTTATCAAGGCATCATGTATTAAATACAAAATCAGGAACGCAGAAGTTGAATGAGTGGCAGTTGCCGGATCAAGCCAATCGGCCGAAAGGCCCCAGTGAATACCCTCTTTCAAAACTCCCTGCGGGGAGGCGGCCAGAGCCCCAGTCAGGCCCAAACTAAGAATTCCCCATATAATGAGAATAACCAGCCCCGGGACCAACCAACAATTTTTTCTTTTTTTCATCCGATTCCCCCTCCTTTCATGATTTGGCTGCTATTGATTTTTTTGTTTTGATTTTTCTCTCTCCCTTTAGACTTGCCAGGAGAACCTTTTCCTCGAATTTTAAATGTTCTTCCATTGCCCGGCGGGACTCCCCAGAATTCCCTTGCTGCAGGGCCTGATAGATCTTTTTGTGTCCTTGGATCGACAACTGGGGAGAACGGACCGCCTTGTAGGTCTCGTCCTGGCCGCGACGAATCATGTCCCAAAGGCTTTTCCAGAGGAGAAAGAGAATTTCGTTCTCCGTAGCTTTGGCGATTTCCTGGTGGAACCGAATTCCCGCTTGTATAAAGGCTTCCCGATTTTTTATATTCTCTTCCATTTGCTGGATACATTGATGCAAGATTTCTAAATTTATGGGACGGGCCCGTAGGCAGGCGAGTCCGGCGCTGCCGACTTCCAGGATTTTGCGCACTTCCCAAAGTTTAAGGAAAAATTCGGCCTGCATCTTCAAGCGGGACCCGATCGAGGAAACGACGGAATCGATGTAAGGAAAAAAACTCAGGTCTTTTACGTAGGTACCGTCCCCTATCCGGATCTCAATCAACCCCATCAAGCCCAGGATGCGCAAGGCTTCGCGAACCGAAGGTCTCCCGATGCAGAGTTTTTCCGCCAATTCCCGCTCCGATGGTAGACGGTCTCCCGGTTGGTATTGATTCTCAAGGATTAAGGCCTTGATTTGATCAACGGCAATCTCGTAGAGTCGAAATTTCCGAATCGGCTCGAGCTGGGCTTGTTTTTCCATATCGGGGCCTCCCGAAATCCCAGAGAAAGCGTTGGAGAAAGTGGGGCTTTAAATTCTTCTTTGCCATTATTGGTAAACCTGTAAAATGGTATTACCAATTACCAGTCCATTTTGGCTAAAAGTAAATCTTCTTGTCAATAAAAAAATACATCCCCCTTTCCTTCCCTGCAGACAAAGGTAAGACATTTGGCAATTTTCACTTTTTAATGAAATTTAGTGGTTCTTTTCACGGTTTCAGGACGACTCGGCCCAGGATTTCGTTTTTCTTGAGCCGGTCATGCACTTGGTTTACCTGTTCCAGAGGAAAGGTTTCACTCACGAAGGGTTTGATTTTTTGGGTGGCCACTAAATCAATGACCGCCTGAAGGTCCTTAGGCCGACAAGCCCGGGAACCAATAATCGCCAACTCACTACGCATGATCACCGCTGGGAAAACGGAAAAAGGCTTTTCAAAACTGTACCCCACTAAAACGAGCTTCCCCCCTTTTTTCAAGAAGGTGAGAGCGCAATTGATGGTCTCATCTTTCCCGACTAAATCTAATACCGTATCGACCCCTACTCCTCTGGTATGGGCCAAAATCGCCTCGCGCAGATTCCCCGAAGTTTCGTTAAAGGTTGCGGCCGCCCCCAAACGCTTAGCCATCTCTAGCCTTTTTTCCTCTATATCTATGGAAAAAACTCTGGCGCCCAGGACCTGGCCAATTTGAACCGCCTGTAATCCTAAACCACCGGCCCCAATGATGGCTAAGGTTTCTGCGGGCTGCAATTGAGCCTGTTCTTTCAGGGCATGCAGGGAAGTGGCCACCGCATCGGCTAAAATGGCGGCTTCTTCAAAGGAAACGTTGGCGGGGATTTTAAAAGCATGAGTGGCCGGAGCTTTTACGTATTCGGCATAGCCACCGTCAACGTCGAAACCAATCCTCCCGCGGAGGTCTAAGCATAAATTTTCCTTTCCCGCCAGGCAACTTGGGCATTGACCGCAATATAGGTAGAAATAGAGACAAACCCGATCCCCTTCCTGAAAATTTCCTACTTCTTTTCCCTTCCCCACAACTTCACCAGCTACCTCATGGCCCAAAATCTTGGGTAGGGATATTTCGGGGAAAAGACCGGAAGCGATTTTAACATCCGTATAACAAACCCCGCAGGCTTCCGTTTTGATTAGAAGATCGTGATCGCCAATGGCAGGAAGGGGCACATCTTCTTCCCCGAAAGGCTGACCAAATTGGCGCAGAACCATCGCTTTCATTTTTTCCTCCAGGAAAACGCCCGGGCCAATAGTTTCTGGCCGGCGTTGATTTTGACGGCCGATTATTTTTTCTCATTTCATAAATCAGAGGCATTGTCAAGAAAAATCTGTCAGGGTCAACGTTAAATATGGACAGAAAATGGAATCCTAAATATTCCTTGACTTTTCCCTCTTCCCCCCCGATTATAAAGTTAAAAAATCCAGGAGGAAGAAAAGGAAGGATGTCAAAGCGCCATTCTGATCCAGGTCAAGAAAGACTCGATAACCGGCTCCTCAAAGAGTCCCTGAGGAAAAGCCGGTAGGGTATGGATGCTTCCTCCATCTCTGTCCAGGCCCTTTTTTTGGGCGTCTTGCAGGGGTTAACCGAATTCCTACCGATTAGCAGCTCGGCCCATCTTATTCTTGCCCCCTGGTTCTTCGGTTGGCAAAATTCTCTGGTGGACAGCCTGACCTTTGACGTGGCCCTTCACGCCGGAACGCTCGTGGCCATTCTATGGTATTTCTGGAAGGATTGGGTGGACCTAACCCGGGGATTTTTCAGGATCGTCTCGCGGCGAAAAATAGATAATTTTCAGGAGAAGTTGATCATCTACATTGTTCTTTCTACCATCCCGGCAGCCGTTACTGGCTTTTTCCTGCAAGAGATGATCGAGAGCAGTTTTCGCAACCCTGCCCTTATTGTTCTTCCTCTGACAATCATAAGTTTTTTGATTATCTATGCCGAAAAGCGCTCGCAACGTTCTCAACCCCTGGAGAAATTGACGCTAAAAGACTCCCTGATCATCGGATTGGCCCAGGCTTTGGCTCTGCTACCAGGAGTTTCCCGGTCGGGCATCACCATCATCGCCGGCCTGTTGCGGGGTTACCAGAGGGAAGCAGCGACGCGGTTCTCCTTCCTGCTTTCCACCCCGGCCATCGCTGGAGCTGCTTTTCTTCAGTTTGGACATGTATTCTCCCCGGCAGTGGTCCGGGAATGGCCAATCTTCGCTATCGGCTTTGTTTCTTCGGGGATCGTGGGTTATCTTGCTATTGCTTTTCTCCTTCGCTATGTGAGGCAACATACCCTGAATCTATTCGCTGGTTATCGCCTGGCCCTGGGGGCAATAGTCCTTTTTTGGCTATTCTGGAAGGGATAAAATGGTTGCTCAAGGCAGATACTCGCTATGGCGAAAGAAAAAACGATGAAGGATATAAAGAAGAGATAAGAGGTATGGATATAAACTATCTGTGGGTCTTTCTGATGGCCGCAGCCCCGATCTGGGAACTCAGAGGAGCAATTCCCGCTGGCATGTTTGCCCTCCATCTGCCCTGGCCGTGGGTTTTTCTCGCCGCGCTCATAGGCAATATTTTGCCGGTACCCTTGATCATGCTCTTCCTTGACCCGGTTACCAGGTTATTGAGCCGGATTGCCTTGATGGAAAAGTTTTTCAACTGGATTTTTGCCAGGACGCGACGGCGCACCGCCATCGTTGAGAAATACGAAAGGATAGGCCTTATGCTCTTTGTGGCGGTTCCGCTACCCGGGACCGGAGCTTGGACTGGTTCGCTGATTGCATTTCTTTTAGGAATGAGCTTAAAGAGTGCTTTTTTGCCCATTGCCGTAGGTGTGTTTATTGCCGGGGTAATTGTTACGGCGTTGTGTCTTTTAGGCTGGATTGGGGCATTGATTGCCGGCATCGGCTTAGGGGTTTTGGCAGTTTTGGGATTATGGAAGATCTAAAAAAGGCGATTGTTTATCCATCATTTCTTTTCTTCGGTCTTGCTGGTGGATGCGTCACTTTTGGGCGTTTCGCTCTTCTTGGCTTCCGGCTCTTTGCTTTTCGCCCCAGAATCTTTCTTCTGGTAATCGGTTACGTACCAACCACTGCCTTTTAACTGAAAACTGCAGTTGGAGATTATCCTGGAAACCTTTCCTGAGCAAAAAGGACAGCGGCTCAAGGGCTGATCCGAGAATTTTTGCATGATTTCCGTTGTTTTCCTGCACTTATGGCATCTATATTCGTAAATAGGCATCCTCACATCCTCCGATTTTTTCCAAAGCAAAAAGGCGCAAAATCCTTCCCGCCATTCCCATTATTGAGCTTCGCAAAAGTAATGGAACATTGATTAATTTATTACGCCCCCTCACCCTCCCCTCTCCCCCTAATCAGGGGGAGAGGATAAAGGTGAGGGGGTTTAAAGCAGTGCCAATGCCCGTTCCATTATTTATGCG
>JAHJQK010000177.1 GCA_018819135.1 Pseudomonadota bacterium
GGCAACCAGCCTGGCGACGATTTCTTCCGTAACCCTACTACCGATAGGCAAATTGAGAAGCTGGGCCGCAATCTCTGAACGAAAGACATGTTGTTCATCCAGCGGGCAACCTAAGACATCGATCCCCACCACCGGTACGAGTAGGCTGGTACTTTGAGGCACCACGGGCTCCCCCTCTCTCGGAGCTTTGAGGGAGCGACCGGCCGCGCCATCGGCTTCGATTACGATCTTGTGCGAACGTGGGGGACGTAGCTCCGATATTTCCGTTATTCAGTAAAATCTTCGATATTCCATCCCCTCTTTTGATATTTCTCTTCTCCCCCTTCCATTCCACGGAGAAATCTTTGCTTTATAAAATGAAGAACCCCTTCTGCATCAAGTTTCAGTCCCCGTGGCATAAAGCTATCAACCAACAACCTCCTTACCCTGTTATCGGAATTATCGGAACTACGTCTCCTCTCCAGGATGTCCCCTCTCCAGACTCATCGAAATGAACAAATTCGGGCATACCTTTTTCTCTCAATGAATATCTCCGGGTTAAAAGCGAAGATTCAATCAATCTCATCTTCTTGCGTTGCTGCCTTCTGCAATAACTGAGCTCTCTTGGCGGCGGCTCGAGCAGTTAGAAACGGAGTTAGAAGCGAAAGAACTGTGAGGCCGATAAGAACGAGGCAGATGGGGCGGGTGAAGAACAGCAAGAGGGGGTTCATCTCTTTGGCGTGGCTGATGGTGAGAGTACGGGCCAGGTTAGATTCCACCAGGGGCCCTAAGATGACCCCCAGGCAGATGGGGGCCAGGGGGAAGTCAAACTTGCGCAAAGCATAGCCGAGCATGCCCACTCCGAACATCAGCCAGATATCCGAAACGGCATTGTTGATGGCATAAGATCCTACCACCGATAAGATCAAAATAACGGGCGCCAGGACCCCACTGGGAGTTTTGACTACACGGATAAAATATCTGGCTCCAAAAAATCCCAGAATTACGTAATAGATATTGGCCAGGTAAAGACTCATCATAAATCCGTAAGTGATTTTGGCATGCTTGGTGAAAAGCTCGGCACCCGGTAGAAGCCCCTGGATCAGAAGCCCTCCCAAGAGCACGGCGGTGACGGCATTTCCCGGGATGCCCAGGGTCAAAAGGGGGATCAGGGAGCCGCCAGTGACGCCGTTGTTAGCCGCCTCTGAGCCCACCACCCCTTCGACATACCCCGTGCCAAACTTCTCCGGATGCTTGGAAAAGCGTTTGGCTTCATTGTACCCCACAAAACTGGCAATGTCGGCACCGGCGCCGGGAATGGCCCCAATAACCGTCCCGATCAACGAGGAGCGCAGTAGGGTTGCCTTGACCAATTTCAAATCTTTCCAAGTTGGAATAATCCGGCCAAGTTTTTCCGTGAATTCCGCCGCCTCCCCTCCTTTACGCTCAGCAAGGTAGAGTACCTGCGATACCGAGAACAGGCCAATCATAGCAATGATTACCGGAATCCCGTCAATGACTTCCATTCGCCCAAAAGTAAAACGTATGTAACCGGAAAGGGGATGCATCCCCATGGTGCTGATCAAAAGACCGATCAGCCCAGAGATGAGCCCTTTGATGATGGACTTACCAGCCATGGAAGCGATGATGGTTAGACCGAAGATGCCCAGCCACATAAACTCTGGGGACCCGAAACGGAGTGAGAACATGGCCAGCGGCTGGGCTACGAAGATTAGGATGGTAGCGCTGATGACTCCTCCCACGAAAGAGGCATAAATCGCCGCTCCCAGGGCTTGACCCGCCTGCCCTTTCTTGGTCATCTCGTATCCATCAAAAACGGTAGCTGCTGCCGCGGGTGTACCTGGCGTGCGTATGAGGATAGCAGCAATAGAGCCGCCATATATGGCCCCGCAATAGACTGCTCCTAACATAATCAGGCCAGAAGCCGGGTTCATGCCGAAGGTCAGGGGAATCAGTAAAGCTACCCCCATGGTAGCAGTCAAGCCAGGGAGGGAGCCGATGATAATCCCTCCGGCAGATCCCAGAAGAGCAAGGATTAAGTTCTGCCACTGCAAGGCTACGAGCATCCCGTTGTATATTTGATCCAGCATAAAGGAACGTTTCCTTTATTAAAAAGCAATCCCCTCGGGTATTGGGACCCTAAGGAAAGCGGAGAAGATAAAGTAGATGAAAATTAATACACCAACGGTTGAGAGAGTTATGACTTTTATTTTCCTGACCCCCAGCAACCAGGTCATCACGGGCAGATAGACTAAGGTGGTGAGATAGAACCCTACTGAACTCATGATCAAAAGGTAGATGATTGAGACGGCGACCATGAGGATGACTTTTCTGAATACCTCATTTTTCCAGAAAGAGGGGCCCTCCACGCCTAGGGGCCGATCTCCTGCGACTTTTTCCCTCCTGCCTTCAAGAATCGACTTGACCAAAAGGACACAGCTCATGATCGCCAGTAAAAGGATAATGATCCGAGGAAAATAGGCCGACTCATGGGGGTAAGAATAGGCCTCCCAATAGGCCAGTCCGCAGAAGATTAGCAGGATAACAGCCATATAAAAATTCCTTCTCCCCATGAGCTCCCTTCCCCAGATATTTTTTAAATATACTGTTTTGGGTTATGCCGGCCAGGATCTTTTGAACCCGGCCAGCAGCCATCTCTGTTTATTTAAGTTCGCTGATCAAAGACTCCACGTCCGCCTGGGTATCTTTCATAAATTGACCGAATTCCCCAGCGTTCATCCAGGCCAGGGTGAGTCCGATTTTGTTGGCCTGGGCTTTAAACGCCGGGTCATTGGCCACTTTTTCGAACGCTTCCTGCAATTTCTTGAGCCGATCAGCCGGCACACCTGCAGGAGCCGCCATGCCGCGAGTGGAAGAGCCGATGATTTCTTTGCCAAAGACCTCTTTAAAGGTCGGGGTGTTTGGGTTCATGTGGTAACGCTCTTTCCACATTTGAACCAGGCATCTCTGTTTGTCTTTATATTGGATTACGTCAAAGGTGTTGGTAACGATAAAATCAGAGTGTTTACCAAGGAGAGCCGCATGGGCGGGAGCCGACCCAGCGTAATATACCTTGGCAAACTTCACGCCCGTTGCCTTTTCCATCTTGACTAAGGCCAGCTGGTCATCGGACAGCGGACCGTCCATCCCGCAGATTATGTTGCCGGGGTTCTTGCGGGCGCTTTCGATCAAATCCTTGATGGTCTTGAAGCGATCGTCATCGATCCGCACCAAGATCGTGTTGGGATCAATGATGTTGCAACCAATGGGGGCAAAACTCTTCACCGGATGGTAGGCCACATCTTTCCGGGAGGCATAGTTCATATTGAGGGCGGGTAAATTAATAAAACCGATTGTGTTCCCGTCGGGCTTGCTCATGGCGAGCTTAGTGAAACCTACTTGGCCTCCGGCTCCAGGTTGATTTATAACAACGATGGGCTGTCCCAGGTACTTCTCCAGATAAATGCCCAAGATCCGTGCGGCCACATCCGTGCTTCCCCCAGCCTTATAGGCGACGATCATGTTGATAGGCTTATCAGGCCAGGCAGCCTCTGCGGAAGACCCCATTCCCCAGGCGATGAGCAGGAAGCATAAAACCCCTAAAATCATTCTTCTTTTTTTCATGACCAACCTCCTTTATTAAAATATTTGACGAGTAAACTCGCGGCAAGGTGACTTTCAGTCACCTTGCTCGCTCGAATTCTCGCGCGAGGCATTATCCCCGCCCTCGACCAAAGGGATGCGGCGCCCCTTTGGAAACCCAGCCATTGGTTCCCCGCAGCAAGCTGCGGGGTATTAATTAACGACTTAATAATGCTTATTTATCCCAAATCCTAAGTAATGAGTCAAGTAAATTTTACCGGCCATTCGCGATCGCCCTTTCTCTCTAAGCTGAGATAATTTCCTTCACCCAGGGAAAGTATTGGGCCTGGCCGAGGAGGACTCTTTCAATTTTGCCTCGATCAATTTTGAGGAGAGACCGAGCTAAATTTCTTGCCTTCTCCAGGCCACCGGGGATATCGACTTTGTTGATAAAAGGGATTATTCTCGCCTTATCCGGCCGGTTTTTA
>JAHJQK010000178.1 GCA_018819135.1 Pseudomonadota bacterium
AAAAAACACTCATCTCAAAAGAAGCTCTTCCCGCAACATACTTCTGACGTCGTAACCCACGCTCATGCTCAGCACGGCAAAAGCTCTTGGCTCCCCAAACCGCCTCCCCACCCCAACCACAGACGTCAATAGTGTCTGAATTGCAAAAGATCTCTTACTATTGCGGGACAAAGGATTATGCTATGATAAAAAATAAGTCTAATCGATTTTTTCCGAAGGAGGGAGCATGCCATTTATTTCCGGGTCAACGGCTTTCTTGGAGATCCTAAAACAGGAAGGGGCGGATTGTATTTTCGGCAACCCCGGGAGCACGGAGCTTCCTCTCATGGATGCCCTGCAAGGTCAAAAAGAGATTCGGTATTTTTTGGGCCTGCACGAGGGAGTAGCCGTCTCGATGGCCGATGGCTATGCGATCGCCTCGGGAAAACTGGGGGTCATCAATGTCCATACCACTCCCGGAATCGGGAATTCGATGGGAATGCTATACAACGCCTACAAAGCCAATTCCCCCCTTCTCGTCACGGCCGGCCAGCACGACCAGAGCTTCCTCATTACCGAACCCATTCTTTATTCTAACCTTCCCGACGTGGCGAAGCCTTGGGTGAAGTGGTCCTACGAGATCCTCCGCCTCGAGGATTTACCCCGGGCGATACACCGGGCCGCAAAAGTGGCCGCTTCCCCCCCTATGGGCCCGGTCTTTCTTTCCCTTCCGGCGGATGTGCTAAAAGCTAAGGGAGAGGTAGATCTGGGGGCTCCCACCCGGATCGATCCTCGTCTCCGGGCTTCCCAGGCTGCGATCGAAGCAGCAGCCGAAATTTTGAGCGAGGCGAAGCATCCGATGATCATCGCGGGTGATGCCGTGGCCCGCGGCGACGCCCATGCCGAGCTGGCCCGGGTGGCGGAACTGCTCGGAGCTCCTGTTTATCAACAGACGGTATCGGGAACTTGTAACTTTCCTTCTTCCCATCCCCTCTCTTTGGGACCGATTCCTCGCGTCCAGAGAACAGCCCGCCAGGATCTACAGGATGCCGATGTGCTTTTTTCCGTCGGGGCCGATCTTTTAACCATGTCCTTGCCTTCGGAGATTGATCCGATTCCTCCCGGCCTGACCATCATCCATCTCCACCTTGACCCGTGGGAAATTGGGAAAAACTACCCGGCCCGGATCGCCGTCCTCGGGGATCCCAAGGAGACCTTACCGGAATTGGGAAAAGCTCTGCAAGAAAAGATGAGCGAGAGCCGAGTAAAAGAGGCCCAGCTTCGGTTGGAACGGGTACGCCAGGTTAAGGAAAAGACCCTGCAGGAGCTCAGAGAAAAAGCGAAAGAAGAAAGGGAGAGGATGCCCATCACTCCTCTGGTCCTGATGGAAGCTGTATGTGATATCCTCCCGGCCAATGCCGTTGTCGTCGATGAAACGATCTCTTCCGGGCACGCTCTACGAGCCCTGTATAAAAGTGAGGACCCCCATAGTTATTATGGCATGCGCGGCGGGGGAATTGGCTGGGGCATCCCTGCAGCCCTGGGCGTCAAGTTGGCCTTGGGCGGTCGCCCCGTGGTAGCCCTGGTCGGTGATGGAAGTGCCATGTATTCATTCCAGGGCCTTTGGACGGCAGCGCATTACGGTCTGGCGGTTACTTTCGTGATTTGTAACAACAGCAGTTATCGGATCCTCAAGGAGCGAACCCATGCCCTAAGTGGATTCTCAGCCAAGGCGGATGTTTACATCGGCATGGACCTTGAGCAGCCCGGGATCGATTTCGTGGGGCTCGCCAAGGCACTGGGAGTCCCGGGAGAACGATGCACAAAAACCCAGGAGGTGAAAGCCACCCTCGCTCGAGCCCTGGTCCATCAGGGTCCTGTTTTAATCGACGTCCGGCTCGATCGTAGTTTTAAACCCTGAGCATCCATTCTGGGGATCACTCGAGAAATCTTTGATGCTTTAAAATGGACGTTGGTGTGGGCAGGGAGAGAAACTCGTATTTCCCTTTCGCTAAATCTGTTGATCCCTTTTAAAAAAAATGCTAATATTTTTTTGTAGCCTGGGGGAAACCCCCCCAAAAAAAAAAAGGAGGAAGTACGATGAAAAACAAAAAGACCATGGTTGCAATGGGGATCGGTATGATTTTTTTATTCCTTTTTGCCAGTTCAACTCTGCCTGCGCCTAAGCTGCCCAAGTTTATAACTATAGCCTCTTATCCCATTGGCTCTCTCGGCACTATCTTAGCCACGGCCTTTTCCGATGCCATCGAAAAGAAGACGGGGATCAAGGCTAGACCAACTCCTGCTGATACCGATATGGGGAGGGTTCTTCCCGTAAAGAAAGGGGAAGCCCAAGCGGCCGTTCTCACCGCGGCGACTGTTTATTTCGCCAGCAATGGTTTAGGTGAGTTTGGCGCGAAACAATGGGGTCCGCAGAGACTGCGCCTGGTGTTCGCCGGAAACGTGATTCATCATGGATTAGCCGTGAAGGCCGATTCCGGAATAAAAACCTGGGCCGACTTGAAGGGCAAAAAAGTGGCCTTCCCTCCGGGGCTTTTCGCTTTAACCGTTCCCGCTTTACTTGCCTATGGAGGTTTGAGTAAGGATGACGTGACGGTGGTGAAGGCCGCGGGATACACCGCTGGAATCAAGATGGTCATGGATGGCTCAGCAGATGCCTGTCATGCCTGCCCGGTCAGCCCCATAATGAAGGAGTGGGAATCCGCCCCCTATGGGCTTCGCTATCTGCCTATGGACTCCAAAGATCAAGATGCCTGGGAGCATATGAAAAAATACGCCCCTTTTATGGCCTCTCCTATCTGGGCAGATTATGGGGGTCTGGGGGAAGGTGGTCCCAAATGGCTGGCTTTCTATCCCTATACGATGACCAGCTATGATACTGTCGATAAGGAAGTCATTTATACCATCGTGAAAGCCATGGATGAAGGTTATGACCTCTATAAGGACGTCAAAAAACCCTCCTCTGGAGAATGGACCCTGGAAAATACCCTGACTCTCAAAAAGCCCGTTTACATTCCTTTCCATCCGGGCCTGATCCAGTATGCCAAGGAGAAGGGGAAATGGACACCAGAGCTAGAGGCCTGGCAGACCAAGGCCATCAAGGAGGAGAAAAAGAAGATAGCGGACTGGAAACCCAAACCATAAAACCTACCATTGAGAAAAGGGGGGCTCATGAGTACTCCAACTACCCCGGAGGTCACCCGATACCGTATTCTACCCCCTTTTCTCCGCCTGTTTTCAATCACTCTATCTTTCCTGGGAATCGCCACGGCTGTCATCTATCTTTTCCACCTGGGAGTTTCCTTTTGGGGGGGATATGTGGTAGGGACGGCCTACCTTCACCTCATCCTGGCTTTCTTTCTCCCCCTAGTCTTCCTGTATTTCCCCTTGAGCTCCCGTTTTCAGGGAAAAGTTCCCGGGTATGACGTTGCTTTCGCCGTCCTGTGCTTTGGAAGCGCCTTCTATTTTTTCCTCCACGGCGAAGATATCCTTTTCCAAGGCTGGGAAGTCGAGCCCCCACCCACGGCCTTTGTGCTGGGCATTTTGCTTTGGGGCTTCGTCCTAGAAGCCGCGCGCAGGTCGGTGGGGTGGGTTCTTTTTCTCCTGGTCTTGCTGTTCTCGCTCTATCCTCTCTTTGCGGAGCATATGCCGGGTCTTTTTTCCGCCAAGAGCTTTGCCTTCTCCCGTCTCGTGGGCTATCACGTCATGGGTCCCGAGGGAGTCATCGGCCTCCCCACGCGAGTCCTGGGGACCCTCTTTGTGGGCTTTATGCTTTTTGGGGTGGCGCTCACCACCACCGGAGCGGCAAGATTTTTCCTAGACCTTGCCCTTTCCGTCTTGGGGTGGGTAAGAGGGGGTACAGCCAAAGTGGCGGTGGTGAGCAGTGCTATGGTGGGATCTATAAGCGGCAGCGTGATAACCAATGTGATTACCACAGGATCTTTCACCATCCCGGCCATGAAAGGGACGGGATATCCCAGTTATTATGCCGCGGCTATCGAAACCTGTGCCTCTACGGGGGGGGTTCTCATGCCCCCCATCATGGGAGCAGCGGCTTTTGTTATGGCCTCCTTCCTCAATATATCTTATGCGGAGGTAGCCTTGGCCGCCATCATTCCTTCCCTCCTTTACTATTTAGGCCTTTTTATCCAAGTAGACAGCTATGCCGCCAGGACCGGTCTCAAGGGCCTTACGCGAAAAGATCTTCCTTCTTTATGGAGGACAATTCAGAATGGATGGTTTTATGTCTTTGCCTTCGCCTTATTGATCTATATTCTTTTTTTTCTGCGGCGGGAGGCGCAAGCCCCCTTTTATGCCACCTTGGCCATCTTATTCCTGACCATGATAAAAAAGGAGACCCGGCTTGACTTCCGAGGCTTCATCAATTTCTTAGAGAGGGTGGGCCAAACGATCGGGGAAATCGCCGGCATTCTGGCGGCCATCGGTCTTCTGATCGCTTCCCTTCTTCTGACCGGCGTGGCCCAAACTCTGTCCTCCGATCTCATCGCCTTGGCGGGGGGCAATATCATTCTCCTGGTGGGCATGGGAGCCATCGCCAGCTTTATTTTAGGAATGGGGCTTACCATAACCGCCTGCTATCTTTTGCTGGCCGTTCTTCTCGCCCCGGCCCTGGTTCAGTCAGGGCTCAATCCCTTAGCCGTTCATCTTTTTCTGATGTATTGCGGAATGCTGTCCTTTATCACCCCACCAGTGGCCATCGCTGCCTATGCGGCCGCTTCTATCGCTAGGGCGAATTCGATGAAAACGGGTTTGCAGGCCGTTCGCCTGGGGATCATTCTTTTTCTCATCCCCTTTTTCTTCGTCTTCCAGCCTGCCTTTGTCCTCCAAGGAACTTTGGTTGAAGTTCTGAAAGTTTTAGCTACGGGGTTTTTGGGAGTCATCCTGATCGCCTCGGGTATAGAAGGCTATCTCCTGTACGTGGGGAAGCTCGGAGCATGGCAAAGAATTGGGAGCATCATCTCGGGCGGGCTCCTGCTCACCCCTGAGATTTTTACCGACATTATAGGAGCCGTTCTCGCCGTCATTCTCGTGGTGACCGGGGTTCAACGCTCCCGGCGCTCTTGATTTCGGCCCAATAAGGAGGCGTTCATGAGATTCGAATTTACTGAAGAAGAGGAAATGCTCAGGAATCAAATCAGGCGACTGACCCGGGAAAAGATCGCCCCCCTCTCTAACGCTGTCGCCGAAGAGGAGGAGTCCCGGGAAATTGCCCTCCAGATCATCCGTCTCCTGGGTGACCGGGGATTTTGCGGTCTTTATGTTCCTCAGGAATTTGGAGGTGCGGGGATCAGTTCCGTGGGCATCTGTATCGTGCGGGAAGAGTTATCCAAGGTATCCCACTTGGCCGACGTTCTTTATGCCGAGTTAGGCCTGGCCACCTACGGGATAACCCTGAAGGGGCGCGGGGAGCAGAAGCGAACCTATCTTCCCCGGGTGGCCAAGGGAGATTTGTTAGGCAGCTTTTCCCTTACGGAGCCTGATGCTGGATCGGACGTGGCCGCCATCCAGACCCGGGCTAAAAAGAACGGCGACTCCTACATTCTCAACGGAGAAAAAACTTTCGCCTCCGTGGCTGGCTTGGCGGACCTCTATCTTCTCTTCGCCAAAACCGATCCCGAGAAGGGAAGAAAGGGAATTTCAGCCTTCCTGGTAGAAGCAGGGACTAAGGGTGCGGAGATCAGCGAAATGGGAATGATGGCTGGAGGGCCGGAGTACACCATTCGTCTTGATGATTGCCACCTTCCCCTGAACAGCCTGGTCGGGGAGGAAGGGGACGGCTGGGATATCGCTTTTGGGACCCTGGATGTATTTCGGGCTACGGTGGGCGCTGCCATGCTGGGAGTAGCTCAGGCAGCCTTGGAGGAGGCCTTCGACTATGCCCGCAAGCGGGTGGCCTTTGGGCGGCCCATCGGGAGCTTTCAGGCCATCCAATTCAAACTGGCGGATATGGCTACGGAAATCGAGGCCTCCCGCTGGCTGATATACCGGGCAGCACATCTGAAAGATGAAGGGAAGCTCTCCCGTACGATAAAATACGCCTCCATGGCCAAGCTCTTCACTACCGAAATGGCCTGGCGCGTCGCCGACGAGGCGGTCCAGATTCACGGAGGATCCGGGGTGACCAAAGGGGTGAAGGTGGAGAGGCTTCTTAGAGAGGCAAGGCTCGCCCGGATATACGAAGGGACCTCTGAAATCCAGAGGCTCACCATCTATCGAGAATTAGAAAGGGGATTTTAAATGATTGATACCCACACCCATATTTTCCCGGACAAAATTGCCCCCAAAGTTGTTGAAAGATTCCGAACTGCAATAGGAGATGCCATTCCGCTTGCGGGAGATTTTACTCTGCAAGATCTAAAAGCCTACATGAAAAGGTGCGGCATCGAGGCGGTCGTGACCTTCTGTGTGGCGGAAAGGCCCGAAGTAGTGGGTGCAGCGAATAACTTCCTCATTGAGATTAACGATAACCAGACCCTCTTCAGCTTTGGCACTATCCTCCCGAATATGGAGGACCCGGTAGGAGAGGTAAGAAGGATTAAGGGGAAAGGGATCAAGGGGATAAAATTTCATTCCCTCTTCCAGCCCATCCGGGCGCGGGATGAAAACCTCTTCCCCATTTATGGTGCCATGGCTCAAGAGGGTATGATTGCTTATTTCCATGTAGGGAAGGACCCTGTTAACCCTTCCCATCCTCCCGGCACCGGCCCGCAAGATATTGCCCATCTCAAAGAGCGTTTTCCCTCTCTTAAGATCGTGGCCGCTCATTTCGGTGGTCTCTTCATGCTGGACGAGGCCCGCAAGTGGATTATTGGCCGGGATATTTATATTGATACCTGTTGGGGGCCGAATATCCAGAGCCTGGAGTCGGAGGAGGTGATCGATCTCATCCGCCAACATGGTGCGGAAAAAGTCCTCTTGGCCACTGATTATCCCTCTACTACAGATCCTGCCCCTCAGATCAAGTGGTTCAAGGATCTTCCTTTGCAGGAAGAAGAAAAACAGCTGATTTTGAGGGAGAATGCCCGTCGGCTTTTGGGGTTATGAAAAGGCATCTATCACGAAGCGCTCTCCCCCTTTGCCCTCCCCTTTGAGACTGTGCCGTAACCCGGGCGGGAGGGCATGAGTGAGGAAGCATCGGCGGGAAGAGAAGTCATCCAACGCCCTTCCGCCCGGGTCGTCCGATTTCGTAATTACGGCCCAGTCTCTTTAAGGAGAAAGGATTGAGGTGAGGGGGCCGGCAAGCTGCTAAAACTTCGAAGGTAAACATTTTATTGCTCTAAGTAATAAAAAAATAGATCGGCAACGACTTTATGAGGAGCGGGCGACACGCCCAAAAAAAGAAAGTAAAGGAGAGGGTAAAATAATGGAACTCAATATACTCATCACGGTACTCATCATGGTGGCGCTTTTAATGCTGGCATTTTTTATTGCAAACCGGATGACCCGGAGGGCGGTCTCTCGGGTCGTCGAAATCTTCCGAAAACATCAGGCCATCGGAATTCATCAGGCCAAGACAATCGATGAGCTGGGATTGAGGCCCCCAAATTTATTGGAGAGAGTCTCACGCATGCGCGATTACAAACAGAACGCCCTGAAAATCCTGCTCAAAGGCGAAGTCATCCACCTGACAGAAGAGGGGAAACTTTATATAACCGAAGAAAAAATCCAGGAACTGTCGAGGCAGGGAATATAAAAGAGGTTTGATCATGAAAGTATTGGCGTTAAACGGCAGCTTTAGGAAAAACGGAAATACTGAAATTCTTTTGAAGCAAGCATTGATGGGGGCTGAATCGGAGGGCGCCGCAGTGGAGATGCTCAGGCTTACCGATTACAAGATCGAGCCATGTCGGGGGTGTGGGCTTTGTCTATTCAGAGAAAATGTGTGCCAGGTACAAGATGATGATGTCAATTTTATTTTTTCGAAAGTGGATGGGTGCGAGGGGATGATTTTGGGGACCCCGTGTTATTTCCTGGAATTAACCGCAGTGGTCAAGCAACTGATTGACCGGTGCTGGATTCTGGGCCATAAAATTGGCAAAATCAAGAAGCCGGCGACGGTCATCATCCCCTATGCTACCCGCGGTTGGATTCCCTATGTTTCAGTTCAATCCAATATCCTGCTGAACCTTATGGGGTTGACGAAAATTAATGAGATCACCGTTTGTACCCAGGGGATATCCGAGGTGGTCTTAGACGAAGAGGCGATGGATTTGGCATACGGTTTGGGAAAAGAAATAGCGGTTGCCATCAAGGAAAAGGATTTTGCCTATAAAGGTGCAACTGGGATCTGTCCTTCCTGTCATGATTGGCTGGTGCGGATCTTAAAAGATCATGAGACCGTCGAATGTCCTACGTGCGGGGTACGGGGAAAATTGAGTATCATCAACGGAAAAATTAGCGTTCAATTTGAAGAAAATGCCTGGGCCGACAGCCGGTTTAGGCCGGATGTGCAGTATAATCATTTTACCTATCATATTGCGCCGTCCAAGGACTATTTCCTGAGAACCAAAGAGGAAAGGAAAATTAAAACTCAGAAATATAAAGAATATTTAACGAAGTAAGGAGTTTATGGTGTGAAAAAATATTTTGTAAAATTACGCTACTATCCAGGGGATCCTGGGGACGAAATAAATGAAAATGATTTGAAAACCTTCGAAAAAGAGTACGGGGTAAATATCGCTTATGAGAAGATCGAGAATAGAGAAATGAAAGATGGCCTACGTATGGAGAAAACCCTCGATAAACGTGTAGAAGAAATCTCTCAGGAAGTCATTACGCTATCTGCGGAAAAAGAGGATAACTTTTCAAACTGTATTATAGCCCTGTATAAAAAATACAGGTGCCCCCGCACTCCTTATAGTCTGCTGGGTAGCAATGATGCCGGCCAGAAAATTGCAAAAAGATTAATGGATATACATGGCGGGTGGTGATTTTTAAAATTAGGGAGGTGGGCTTGTGCCAAAGACAAATGCAATCATGGCTTTTGCGCAAGAGAATGGTGCCGATCTCGTCGGCATAGCGCCAGTAGATCGCTTTGCGGGGGCCCCCCCAGGCCATAAACCGGAAGACCTATTACCTGGAGCCAGAAGCGTCGTAGCCATGGCCAAAAGAATTCCTCTGGCCATCGTCAAAAAAATTCCAGGCCCATATTATGAAAAATTCGGGTATCACGACCTAAACGCCCATTTGCGCGAACTGTCCTACAAGGTCGCCGTCTTCCTCGAGGACCAAGGATATGAGGCATTGCCCCTCGACCCATCCATAGCGGATCAAGCACGGGAGGTGGAGATCCTTCAGGAGGAGCCGGAGCCCAAGGTGAGGATCCTGGGTGACTTCTCCCATCGGCACGCCATAGTTGCAGCGGGGTTAGGAGAGATCGGAGCCAGCTGCATGGTTGTAGTTCCCAAGTTCGGGCCCAGGATCAGGCCCGTTTCGGTGATTACCACCGCCTCTTTAGAACCAAGCCCCCAACCCGCAGGAGAGAACCCGGTCAAGATTTGCCAACCCGAAGCATGCGGGTACCAGTGCTCCAAGAATTGCCCGGCAGAGGCCCTTCCTGGGGATGGCACTGTGGATCATTTCAAATGCCGGAGCTATCGAAACCCCGCTGGGTACACGCTGGAGTACTTCAAAAAGATAGCCGATTCTAAAAAATCCCGAGGACCTTCCTCAATTGGATCCGGGGGGAGTGCTCCGCCGCCCGTCGGACAAACTTGCGGTATTTGTATAAGAGTATGTCCCATTGGGTTGAGTCTTTAGCCCAACGAAACTTGTTCCCTGCCCGACCGGCCCATATAGTAAACAGGACGTTGCTTAAAATCTTAAAGTTTTTGATAATCCCTTTCTTCTCAAAAAAAAACAAACAATTTGCATCAATCTACTCAGGCAGGTGGAGGCGCACGAAGGCCTCTGCATATCTGCACCCGGCCAATCTGCCCGCAGCCTCGGCACGGTCCCTTATTCTCTTCTCAACCTTACACCCAGGACCCTGGCAGCGGCTTCCTGCTCCTTCTTTCTGATATCAGAGAGTCTCCCAGGGCTCATGGTCTCGTCAGAGCTTCCCCTCTGACCTGTGGTGGCGATGAGGTATATGACCTCTGCCTCCTCCCTGGCGGCCTTGGCCACTGTGACGCCTGCCCCAAAGTCGTTGTCGTCAGGATATGCGCACCCACTACCAGGACGGTCTTCCCCTTAAAGTCTATCTCATTCATATCCATCACCAATTTTCCCCGGCACGAGCTTTCGTGAAAGCAGATATTGCTGAAAATCGGGAAGGGTTTGTGAAGGTAACATTTTCTCTCTCATATAAGTTCCTGCCTATGATATACGAATTCTGTATAATACGATATTACGGATCAATTACGGCAGTAAATAAGATTTTCCTTCATAACTATTTGTTTTTTTGGTTAAAATATAATATTATTAACCATAAATCGAAGGAACAAACCTCTTCGTATAATAATTGTTCGGTCGCGCTGCGCGCGCCCGAACGGCGAGTTGCGCGGAGCGCCTCGCCCGATTTGTCCGACCGCGCGCTGATTCGCGCGGCCGAGCAAAATCGTTCGAGCCGTTCGCCCTCGGACTTGGCGAGTAAACTCGCCAGCCCGCCGTCGAACCGCTCAACTCGCCGTTAGGCCCATTAAATTGGTACAATTTAGGAAGGATATAATGGAATTTGAATGGGATCCGAAAAAGGCGGATAGTAACAAACAGAAGCACGACGTGACTTTTCAGGAAGGGGCAACCGTTTTTGGGGATCCATTGGCTATAACCTTTGCCGATCCTGATCACTCTGAGGATGAAGAGCGATACATCACTTTTGGACTTTCAACTCAAAAACGGCTCCTCGTTGTCTCACATGCAGACCGTGGAGATAAGACGAGGATTATCAGTGCGCGTCTTATGACCAACAAGGAAAGGAAAATCTATGAAGAAGGTTAAATTAGACGAACTGCGTTCGGAATATCACCGTGATGACCTTGGCCCGGGTGTTCGCGGCAAATATTTTGAATCATACCGAAGGGGAACGAATTTGATTCTCCTTAGCCCTGATGTGGCTAAAGCATTTCCTACCGAAGACGCTGTAAATGATGCCTTACGTTCGCTTATAGAAATTGCACGAAAATCTACTGGCCTAAGACGCTCAACCGGACGCGCGAGAAAACTGCGCGCCGGTTAGCTTGGGCGTTCGGTCGCGCTGCGCGCGCCCGAACGGCGAGTTGAGCGGAGCGCCTCGCCCGATTTGTCCGACCGCGCGCTGATTCGCGCGGCCGAACCAAATCGTTCGAGCCGTTGGAATTTAAAAATTATCTCTTGATTTCACACAAACTAATGTGTAACATTGTGTGTGGTTATTAAGGAGGTGATTTTTATGGCAACAAATTTACAGATAGATGACAATCTCATTTTAAAAGCTGTTAAACTCGGTGGACATAGAACGAAAAAGGCCGCTGTCTCAAAGGCACTCATTGAATATATACATCAGTTGGAGCAAGAAAAAATTCTCTCGATGTTTGGGGCTGTGGAATACGACCCTGAATATGATTATAAAAAGCAAAGAAGACGGCCATGAAGGTCATTGTTGACACCAGCGTATGGTCTCTGGCTTTAAGGCGCGATAAACAGGACTCCCCTGCGCCAGTCCAAGAGCTTCGTCATATAATCCATGGCCATCGCGTCCAAATGATTGGCCCCATACGCCAGGAGATTTTATCGGGGATTCGCAGTGCATCTCAGTTTAAAAAACTCCGGAAGCATCTGGAAAGCTTTCCCGATCTTCCAATTCTCACCGAAGACTATGTTACTGCAGCACAGTTTTTCAATCATTGCCGTTCCAAAGGGATCCAAGGCTCAAATACTGATTTCTTGATTTGCGCTGTGGCGGTCAGAAACAAGTTCTCAATATATACTACCGACAAAGACTTCGAGCTATTTTCGGAGCATATACAAATTGTTCTCCACCAAGCTAATTAATTCCAACATTGCTCTTGCAGCCGACAGCTAATCGCTACGGCTGAAGAGCCCGTTCGGTCGCGCTGCGCGCGCCCGAACGGCGAGTTCCGAACCGCTCAACTCGCCGTTGGGCGTCATGAGAAAGGCCAGATGAGCAAGAAGGCCCTGTTTTCCAAGTACCTAAAAGAGCTGTCCGCGGTGACGCTCCGGGGAGACGCGCGGGAGGAGAGCTTCTACCCCGCGCTGGCCGACATGCTCGCGGAGGTGGCGCAGACCAGCGGACGGACGCATGTATGCGTCACGACCCTTCCTAAACCGACCGATGCCGGCAACCCGGATTTCCGTCTCTGGAACGGGACAGACCGCATCGTGGGCTACGTGGAGGCCAAGAAGCCGACTGAAGAACGGCTGGACCTGATCGAGGATTCCGAACAGCTCCGGCGCTACCGCTCCACCTTCCCCAACCTTATCCTGACCAACTTCCTCGAATTCCGGCTGTACCGGAACGGCGAACGCGTGGAGACGGTTCTTGCCGCTCGGCCGCTGGTCTTGAACCGGCTGCGCACGGTCCCGCCCATCGAAAAGCCGGATGAGCTCTTCAACCTGCTCGACCGGTTTTTCGGCTTCTCGCTTCCCAAGGCGTTCACGGCGGAATCCCTCGCCGTCGAACTGGCTAAGCGCACGCGCTTCCTGCGTGACGTTGTGGCCCAGCAGCTCCAGCAAGAACGGGAAAACCCCGGCGTACTCTCCGGCTTCTTCGAGGCTTTCCAAACCTACCTCATAGGCACACTGACCCCGGAGGACTTCGCCGACCTCTTCGCCCAGACCATCGCCTACGGCCTGTTCGCCGCGCGCACGCGGGCCGGGGACGGCGGGGACGGCTTCAGCCGCCGCGCGGCCTTCGACAACATCCCGCACACCATCGGCGTGCTGCGCGACCTGTTCCGCTTCATCTCCCTCGGCGACCTCCCCGAACAGCTTGCCTGGTGCGTGGACGACCTCGCCGAAGTACTGGCCGTGGCCGACGCCCCCGGCATCCTCAACCACTACTACCGCGAGGGCAAGGGCAGCGACCCCATCGTCCACTTCTACGAAACCTTCCTCGCCCAATACGACCCCCCCGAGCGCGAGCGCCGGGGCGTCTACTATACGCCCGAACCCGTGGTCTCCTACATCGTCCGCTCACTCCACGGCCTGCTCAAGACCGAGTTCAAAAAGCCCGACGGACTCGCCGCCGACGGCGTGACACTGCTTGATCCTGCGGCGGGCACCATGACCTTCGTTGCCCGCGCCGCCCGGGAGGCCGTCGCCGAGTTCGAGACCAGGTACGGCGCGGGCGCGCGCGAAGACTTCATCCGGCGGCACATCCTGAAGAACTTCTATGCCTTCGAGCTGATGATGGCCCCGTACGCCGTCGGGCACCTTAAGATGGGCTTCTTCCTCGAAGAACTTGGCCACCGCCTCAACGACGACGAGCGCGTGCCCTTCTACCTCACCAACACCCTCGACACCGAGGAACTCGAGCAGAGCAAGCTGCCCGGCTTCTCCGCCTTGGCGGAGGAATCCCGCCTCGCCGGCAAGGTCAAGAAGCAGACCCCCATCCTTGTCATCCTGGGCAATCCGCCATATTCCGGCCATTCGAGCAACCTTAGTGAAAAGATGACCAAGATCAATAAAGGCCAAAAGTATGTCATTGGGTGGAATCCAAAGTCGGGTGGTGGGGCAGAGGCCGTTGTCCGCGAAGCCAAGCGTGACATAGGCGGCACATTGCAGACAACGTTCATAGGGCGTCTGATAAAGGATTATTTCTTTGTGGACGAGAGGCCGCTCGGCGAGAAGAATCCCAAATGGCTCCAGGATGATTATGTCAAGTTCCTGCGCTTTGCCCAGTGGAAGATCGAGGAGGCCGGCCGGGGCGTTGTCGGCATGATTACCAACCACGGCTACCTCGACAACCCGACCTTCCGGGGCATGCGCCAGAGCCTCATGCGCTCTTTCGACGACATCTATGTCCTCGATCTGCACGGCAACTCGCTGAAGAAGGAGACCTGTCCCGACGGCAGCCCAGACAAGAACGTCTTCGACATCCAGCAGGGCGTTGCCATCGCTTTCTTTATCAAGCGCGGAGGAAAACAGAAGACCACAGCCGCCCTGCCTGTGGGAAACACGCAGACAGGCCTGCGCCACGCCGACCTGTGGGGCACGAGGGAAGCGAAGTATGCATGGCTCAATACCCACGACCTGATGCACACCGATTGGGAGGAGTTGAAGCCCGCTTCACCGTTCTACCTGTTCGTGCCGCGCGATAACGCACTCGAAGCCGGATATTACCGCTTTTTCTCCGTTACCGAGTTGTTCCCCGTCAACAGCGTCGGCATCGTCACCGCCCGCGACGGATTGACCATTCACTGGTCGCCAGAGGGGGTCTGGACAACGGTCACCGTCTTCTCCCGTATGAAACCCGAACTGGCCCGGCAAGGGTACAAGCTCGGCAAGGACGCGGGGGACTGGCAGGTAACCCTAGCGCAGAAGGACCTACTGGATTCCGGGCCGACACGGGACAATATCGTGCCGGTTCTCTACCGGCCGTTCGACGTGCGCCACACCTACTATACCGGCCGCTCGCGTGGATTCATCTGCCGGCCCCGCCCCGAAGTCATGCGCCACATGCTGGCGGGGGAAAATTTAGCGTTGATAACAGCGCGGAGTAACAAATCTCCCACCATGGATCATTTCTTTTGTTCCAAACACATTGTTGAGACGAAGTGTGGAGAATCTACTGTTCAGTCATGTACCTTCCCTCTCTACCTCTACCCCTCCACTGACCGAGGCGACCTTTTCGCCCATCACGAGCCGTCGGAGCGGCAGCCGAATCTGAACCCGAAGCTGGTGGCGGCTCTCTCGGAGGCGTATGGCCGCCAGCCGACGCCGGAGGAGATTTTCCACTACGTCTACGCCGTGCTTTACGCCCCGACCTATCGCGCGAAGTACGCCGAGTTCCTTCGCATGGATTTCCCGCGCGTGCCGTTCACGGCGGACGCGGCGCTGTTCAAGAAACTTGCCCCCCTCGGCGCGCGGTTGGCCGCGTTGCACCTCTTGAAATCGCCCGAACTCGACCCGCCGGCGTGCCGATTCGAGGGGGAGGGCGACAGTCGCATCGCCAAAGGCAGGAAGGCGGGCCTGCGCTACGAGCCGGGCGAGCGGCGCGTGTACATCAACGCGACCCAATACTTCGGCCCCGTGACCCAGGAGGTCTGGGACTACCAGGTGGGGGGCTACCAGGTCTGCGAGAAGTGGCTGAAAGACCGTCAGGAACGCCGGCTTGAGATTGATGACATCCGCACCTATTGCCGCATTGTCACCGCACTCAAGCTCACCCTCGGCATTCAGCGAGAGATCAGCGCCCTGTATCCGCGGGCGGAGAGCAAAACGGTGGTCTTGCCGGAATGCGCGGATTCAAGTCCATCGGAACGCCCAACCAGGCGCTCCAGCGGACGCGGTAAACCACGCCGCTGAGCTTGGTCGTTCGGTCGCGCTGCGCGCGCCCGAACGGCGAGTTTCGCGGAGCGCCTCGCCCGATTTGTCCGACCGCGGGCTGATTCGCGCGGCCGAACAAAATCGTTCGAGCCGTTAGGATGTCCAAATGTACTAAAGAAACACCTCTATTCAAAGCCGGAGGATGCTATGCGGGTAATGAGCACAAAATTTCAGCTTGTCGCAATTTCAGCCCTCTCTATTCTGCTGATAGCCTCGGTGGAGGCAGGCACCCCAAGTTCTGATTCCTCTACAGCACCCCCTACTGCCCCATATTCTATCTCACAAGCACCACCTGTCGCTCAGAAAGGTAAGACAACCGGGGAGATTCAAAGCCCTTCCCCCCAATCCTCAATACTCGACATCATAGAGAAGCTTTTTAGAATTGCTGCATATATTATCGGTGCATTATGGGTCTATTTCAATTTCTGGAAGGGACGAACATACAGACCCCGGATTGAGCCAATGGTAACAGGCCAAATTCTGAATCACCAAGGATCAAAGCTTATCAAGATTGTGATAAACCTAAAAAATGTTGGACTTTCCAAAGTTGATGTCGAGCAGAAAGGAACTGCATTGCGGTTACTTTCTTACGATTCCTCAAACACAAACGATCCTTGGAAGCACCAATCCACTATCTCGATTCTGTCGGCACACAAATGGATTGAACCTGGCGAAACGGTTGGAGAACAGTTTTTAATTCCGTTTACCGAAACCAATTTGATTGCGGTCAAAGCCGAGGTAATACTGGTTTCAAAAAAGACCATGTGGGAGTCAGCCATTATTTTACCTTAATTTTTTGAGTGGAGGTGCAATAATGTCCAAAGAATACATCGTAGAGCAAAAGAAGCTCGATCTTGACAAGATCAACAAAATTGAAAAAGAGAAGGCTAAGAGACAGAAGGAGAAGGACCAAGATCGAATCGATCAGATTGAAAAGGAAAAAGAAGATAAACGGCAACCAAGCCACTCGGCCGAAGAAAAATAGACAGTTTGTAGATTTGATACCCTTGAGTTAAAAGACAACTGTGACGATTTGCCCAAAGAGCGGCTGCCTGAAGTGCAATAGATATAGAAAAATTCACATCCTAACAAATCACTCCAGCGGATGGCTTGCAGCCACCGCTGATTTAAGTCGTTGGGCTGGTCGAAATAAAACGCAGCCGAAATTTGCCTTGGTTTGAAGCTCGCCATAAATACTTTCTGAGTCACAGGTTGCTATGGCATCTATCACCCCATATTCTTCGTCTTCCGTTGGGTTGTTTTCTTGATCAATCCAACAAGCGCAATCCTTACAAAACATAGATTCACCTAATTAACTTATGGGAAAAGAGCCAAAAGAGTTCGACAGACCAGATTTCAATTATGGGATAAATAACTGCTACGATCTCTTTGTAAAACTTAATTATGATGGAGAAAAAGTAGCAGAAGAGTGGCACCAATATGATTGTTTTAATTTTTTTATTACAGCGTGGCACCTTTGGGATGACTGGATACCAAAAGACATTAATCGTCCCAAGCTCTCACTTGAGAAAATCGGTAGAACTCCTGAGAATATGAGAAACTTGATGCTTTCATTAAAAAATTTAACCGATGGAAGCAAACACATGGTTTTGAAAAAGAGAAAATTAAAAAATAAAAAAATAACAAATGTGCAATCACGAATAATAGGTGATTGGCGAGCATACTTTTTCAATGAACCTCAAATATACATCTCAATAGGGAACGCACACTACTCAATGTGGGACATAAGATATCTGATAACGCATTATTTTTCTTGGTTATTTGATGATTCTGTCCCGTCTAGGGAATTCCCTGAATTAATAAAAGAGCATTTAGAAAGATGTATAATAAAATAATTGCCCAACAATAAAATCCACCAGACGGCGGGGAGCTATGGTCTTCGATCCTAGAACAGTGGCCGCCGCTGGTGATTTAAGGCGTTGCGCGGAGCGCCTCGCCCGATTTGTCCGACCGCGCGCTGATTCGCGCGACCGAACAAAATCGTTCGAGCCGTTAGCAAATTAGGAAAAACATCAAACTTGACTATCGGTTTTAATTTGGTACTATAAAAAGACCGGAGGTGATAAAAATGAATATTTCAAAGGACATAAAGCCAGTTACCTATCTTAAATCTAGGGCAGCAGATCTGCTGAAACAGATCAATGACACCCATCGTCCAGTCATCATCACTCAAAATGGAGAGCCCAGAGCCGTACTGCAAGATCCCCAAAGCTATGAAGATATGCGGAATGCCATTGGGATATTGAAACTGATCTCCCAAGGCGAAGAGGAAATTAAGGATGCAAAATCAAAACCTCAGGAGGAAGTCTTTAAGAACATCGAAAATGTCCTGAACGAAAAACTGAAATGAAAAAAAATATGAAGTTAAATGGCCGAATGTTGCTGAGAAAGACTTGATGGGGATCATTGAATATATTGCTGGTGATAATCCAGCTAACGCTTTAAGAATATTCAAACAGATAAAAGAATAAAAGAAAAAGCATCAAGCCTTTATTCCTTCCCTGAAAGAGGCCGCATCATCCCTGAACTATGGGAGCAGGGTATTTCACAATACCGAGAATTAATCATACCACCATGGCGAATGATTTACAGAATATCTGAAAAGACCGTGCATGTCTTATCAGTATTGGATTCACGTCAAAATATTGAAGATATTCTTCTAAAAAGACTTATCAGCTCAAAGATATAAAACTGCTCGAATTTTCTAATCTCCGTGTTCTTTGCGGGGAACTTCAGGGGAAGGAGGCCAGTATGGAAGCCAAGGATGCCTATTTGAAATTAGCGGAGATGATGCGTTACCCGGAATCAAAGGAACTCATCAGCCTGCTGCAATTTTTATTAACCCCCATTCAAGCTCAGATCGCCGCATCTCTCCCCGCTTCCCATCAGGAGTTGGCCAGAAAATTTGGCCTAAATGAAGAAGAAGTGGATAAAAATTTGTGGGATATGTTCAACCGAGGGTTGATCTTCCCCAAGGATTTTTCCAAGATGGATGGAGCCAGGTTTGCCCGCTCTCTGCCGCAATTGCACGATGCCATCTTGTCCGACCTGCGGTGGGACCCCAAGAAGGAATCGGAATTGGCCCAGAAATGGCAGGCCTTTTATCGGAGCGGATATGACCGGGACCATGCTCTGTGGTTCCTGCAAACCGGGGTTCCCATTCAGAGAGTCTTACCAGCGATCAAAGCCTTCCCTCCCGATACCAAGTTCGAGCCCTGGGAGGATATCCGAGAAATTGTGAAAACGGCCACGAAGATCGCTATGGCAGGATGCGCCTGCCGTTCTCGCCAGATGGGCGTAGGGTTAGACTGTAAATTTGCTGACCGGCTATATTGCATGCAGATGGGGCGAGGAGCGGAGTACGCCATCCAAAGGGGCAGCGGAAGAGAACTTTCCAAAGAGGAAGCTTTAAAGTTTCTCTACGAAGCCGAAGACCAGGGTTTGGTGCACCAGGCCTGGAATTCTCAAAGCATGCAAGGGAATCCCATCTGTAACTGTTGCCCGGATTGCTGTGTGGATTGGGAAAATTTCAAGCGTTATAAGGTCCCTACCAGCGGAAGATGGCTGCGGACCCGGTGGAATGCCTATGTGGACGAAATCCTCTGTAATGGTTGCGGCTTATGCCTTCCTCGATGCGGTTTCGAAGCCATTACCTTGAAGAACAACAAAGCGCAAATCGATGAGGAAAAATGTTTCGGCTGCGGATTATGCGTCCTCAAGTGCGAGCCCAAAGCGATCGCCATGAAACTCCTGCGTCCTCCGGAGTTTGTTCCTCAAGGGGGTATCGACCGAGCAGCGATGGGGGCGCACATTGCCGGAGGAGTGTACAAGGAAGGGCCGAAGCTGCCCTGACTCAGTTAGCGGGAAATAAAGGCCATGCAGAAGATCTCCATCGCTGGCAAAGGCGGAACCGGAAAGAGCGTTTTGACGACTCTCCTCGCCAAAGTCTTAAAGGAAATGGGTTACCGTGTCTTGATCGTTGATGCCGACGAATCGAATCCCGGGCTTTACCGGATGCTGGGTTTTCATCACGGCCCCAGCGATTTGATCGATCTGTTTGGAGGGCCCAGACGGGTTATGGAATTAACCAGAGAGATGGGCGTCCCAACCCATCCGCTGGACAATGAGAAGATTTATCTCCGGGACATTCCCGGTAAATACCTGATGGCAACAGATACTTTGAAATTAGCATCCGTTGGGAAAATAACCGGAGCTTTTGAAGGTTGTGCCTGCCCCATGGCAGAGGTGTTAAAAACCTTCCTCTACCGGCTGTTTCTAAAAGAGAGGGAAATTGTTCTGGTGGATATGGAAGCAGGAGTCGAGCATTTCGGCCGCGGGGTCGAGAGATACATCGATACCCTGTTGATCCTGGTAGAACCTTCCTTCGAATCCGTTGCTTTAGCTTCTAAAATAAACTTATAGGCTTTTCCATTTGACTCATGTTAACCTGTTGTTTAGGAATCAGTTTGCTTGAGAGTTATCGTTACCGGTGGCTTTCTCAGGCTCGGGGGCCAGGGCGCTTCGCTTGGCATCATGAGGCGCTCGACTTTCCATGGATT
>JAHJQK010000179.1 GCA_018819135.1 Pseudomonadota bacterium
ACAATAACATTTATTACATATAGGATTAAACCATGAAAAAAAGAGGATGTCAAGCTTTTTTTAAGAAAAACTTAAAACATCCTCTAATATATTGACTTCAAAAGGGATTTTAACCCCTATTTCTTATGGCGGAATTTGAGCCGGGCTTTTTAAGGTCCTTTTCCTTTTCTGCAGGCCTGATATAGATCCCGCTTTTGCCTCCGGACTTTTTCATGAGCTTGATGTCCGCAAGGATCATCCCCCGGTCGATGGCTTTACACATGTCATAAATCGTCAGGGCAGCCACCCCCGTTGCCAGCAAAGCCTCCATCTCTACCCCGGTTTTCCCCGTGGATTTTACCTGGGTCTCAATATACACTTCGCAACGCTTGGCCTCCGGCCGGAAGAAAATCTCCACACTGTCAATGCTCAAAGGATGGCACATGGGGATGATTTCGCCTGTGCGTTTTGCGGCCATGATCCCGGCCACCCGAGCGACTCCTAAGACATCCCCCTTCTCGATTTCTTTGTCCACGATACGCCGCAAGGTCTCGGCTTTCATGATTACCCGCCCTGAGGCCACCGCCGTTCTATGGGTCACTCTCTTGGCGCTCACGTCTACCATCCGTGCCCGCCCTTCTGGGTCGAAATGACTGAGTTTGGCCATATCCCCCTCTCTAATTCAAAGTCTATTTAAAAAATACTTCAATTTTTTTTATTCCCCAATCCGCAACCTGAAATCCGCAATTAATAAAGGCTTGCCCTGCCCCAAACCTTTTGTTATAAGTATTAAAAAAATTTCCTCTTCCGTCAACGTTTAAATCAACCCTTCCCTTTAGCCCAAAGAGAGGAGTCCTTCATGCTGGCCAAAGTTCTGAGCGGTGCCATTTTGGGAATTGATGCTTACATAGTGGAGGTAGAGGTAGATATTGCTCAGGGCCTTCCTGTTTTTGCCACGGTTGGGCTTCCGGATGGTGCGGTCAAAGAAGCGAAGGAACGCGTGAAGTCGGCCATCAAGAACTCCGGTTATGACTTCCCTCCCAAAAGGATTACCGTCAATCTCGCCCCGGCCGACGTGAAGAAAGAAGGGGCTGGCTTTGACCTGCCTATTGCCGTAGGGATCCTCGCAGCCCTTGGAGTCGCCTCCCCGATCCTTCTGGAAGAATATCTTCTTTTAGGAGAACTTTCCCTCGATGGCCGGGTAAAGTCCATCCGAGGGGCCCTTTCTTTGGCTATGGCTGCAAAAAGCAAGGGCAAACGCGGGGTCCTTTTGCCCAAAGAAAATGCCGAGGAAGCCGCTGTGGTCCAGGGAATTGATGTTTTGGGGGTGGACGTCCTTTCCGAGGTGGTAGATTTTCTCAATGGCCAAAAGACGATCCTTCCTACCTTTGTGGACCTCCAGGAAATCTTTAGCCGGGAAAAGCATTACGCCGAGGATTTCAATGAAGTCAAAGGCCAGGAGCACGTGAAGCGAGCCTTGGAGATTGCCGCGGCCGGTGGACATAACATCATCATGATCGGTCCACCCGGGGCGGGTAAAACCATGCTGGCCAAAAGAATCTCAACGGTCCTGCCCGACCTCTCGTTTGAAGAAGCCATCGAAGTAACCCGAGTTTACAGTGTTTTAGGCCTGCTGCCACCCCACAGCGCTTTGATTGCTACGCGTCCTTTTCGTTCCCCTCACCATACCATTTCCGACGCCGGCCTCATCGGAGGGAGCCACATTCCCAGGCCTGGAGAGGTGAGCCTTTCACATAACGGTGTGCTCTTTTTAGACGAACTGCCGGAGTTTAAAAAGAATGTATTGGAAGTCCTGCGCCAGCCGCTGGAAGACGGTAGAGTGACCATTTCCCGGGCCCTTTCCTCCCTAACCTTTCCGTCTTCTTTCATGCTGGTGGCAGCCATGAATCCTTGTCCCTGCGGTTTCTACACGGACCCCAACCGGGAATGCACTTGCACGATGCCGCAGATCCTTCGCTACCGCTCCAAAATCTCCGGCCCGTTGATGGACCGCATCGACATTCATATTGAGGTTCCGGCTGTGCGTTACCGGGATCTTACGGGAGAAGCCTCCGGCGAAGATTCCGAGACCATCAAAGCACGCGTCAACCGGGCAAGGGAACTTCAGCGGCTACGCTTCAATGGTAAGCGCATCTATTGTAATGCCCAGATGACTCCCAGATATCTAAAAAAATATTGTCAGATCGGGGAGGACTCCAAGACCCTCCTGGAACAGGCTATCGACAAGCTGGGTCTCTCCGCCCGCGCCTACACGCGCATCCTTAAGATCGCCCGCACCATTGCAGATCTGGAGGATGTTGAGGAGATCACCGCCCAACATATCTCCGAAACCATCCAGTACCGCAGCCTGGACCGTACTTTGCTTTGATGGAAGACTTTTTCTCAAGAACAATCTTTTTTAGAGGAGGAATTAAGATGGAGGTTGAAGAAATCTGGCGCCGTTTCCAAAAGCACATGGGATATACCGATGAAGAAATGGAGGTCTTTCGGTCGGACCCTGAGAAGGTGAAGATGGTCACCCAAACACCGGACTTTGTGAAAAGCCGGATCATCGCCGAAGTGATCGAATCCCACGGTTGCCATGCTCAGCACAAGGTTGGCGATCGGTTTGTGATGACCGCAGGTGGCCAGTTGATCACTGGGGAATGCCCGAAAAAAATGTGCATGTTCGCTCTGGGGCCGGCAAGTAAAATCCTGCCGGCGATTTTCGAAAGGCTCCTAACCCGCTCAGACCCGAATGGCGAACGCTTCAACATTGTCCAGTGCACCGACGTGGGTCTCGACAAAGGAGGTTGGGGCAAGATTCTCATGAAAGTTTATGTTGCCAAATAATCCGCTCTTGCCCAGGTCGGTTTTATTAAAAGCTTATAATTTTGGATCAACTCCAACCGGGCCCTTGGCAGGCTTTTATAAAAATATGATCAATTAATTTGGAGATGAAACTTTTATTCATATCCCCCATTTACGCGGGCCCAATAGGTTGGAAGGTTTTTATCGGCAATAGATAATGGAGAGACGAGCGGAGAGGATCGCAGTGCCTAAAGAATACCACGTGGGTATCGACATCGGCGGAACTTTTACGGATGTGGTCATCCTCGATCCAGGTTCCGGCCGGGCTTCCTTGGGGAAGCGGTTGACTTCCACGGATAACCCTGGCCGGGCGGTCATCGAGGTGATCCGGGAGATGCTGGATCGCGATGGGATCGCCGCCAGCCAGGTGGTCAAGGCCATCCACGGAACGACATTGGTGACCAACTTGATCATCGAGCGCAAAGGAGCTGTGACCGGGGTTCTCACCACCCGCGGCTTCCGGGATGCCCTGGAGATCGGCCGGGAGATGCGCTACGACATATACGACATTTTCATCGAGTTGCCTAAACCGCTAGCCCCTCGGCGACGGCGGGTGGAGGTCACCGAGCGACTGGACAACAACGGCCAAATCTTGATTCCCCTCACGGAGGAGGAAGCGGAACGGGCGGTAAATGAACTTCTGGCTCTCGGGGTGGAATCGGCCGCCATATCCCTTCTGCATTCCTTCCGAAACCCCGCCCATGAGCGGATGCTCCGCGACCTGCTCTTGGCCAAACGCCCCGGATTTCCCGTCTCCATCTCTTCGGAGGTTGCGCCCGAGGTGCGCGAGTACGAACGGACTTCCACCACCGTGGCCAACGCCTATACCATGCCGGCGGTCCGCCGGTACATGGAAATTCTGGAAAAAGGCCTTGTCGAACTCGGGATCAGAGGGCGGCTTTACATTATGCTCTCTACGGGAGGAATCACCTCTCCCCAGACCGCCAGCCAGCACCCCATACGCTTAGTCGAATCCGGACCTGCCGGGGGAGCCCTGGCCGCCGCCTGGATTGGAGGGCAAACGGGGCAGGCGAACATCATCTCCTTCGACATGGGAGGTACCACCGCCAAAACCTGCATCATCCAAAACGGCGAGCCCGTTAGGGTCAACGAATTTGAAGTAGGCCGGGTCTATCGCTTCAAGAAGGGGAGCGGTCTGCCGGTCAAAATTCCGGTCATCGAGATGATCGAGATTGGGGCGGGGGGCGGCAGCATCGCTGCGATTGGATCCCTCGGCACCCTCCAAGTAGGTCCGGAAAGCGCCGGGGCTGACCCGGGCCCGGCTTGCTATGGCCGCGGCGGCAAGGACCCCACGGTGACCGATGCCGATCTATTCCTTGGCTACTTAGACCCCGATTTCTTCCTGGGCGGCGAGATGAAACTGAATCCGAAACTTGCAGAGGTTGCCTTGCAGGAAAAGATCGCCGGGCCGCTCAACCTGTCCCTGGAGCGTGCAGCCTGGGGGGTGCACGAGGTGGTCAACGAGAACATGGCCAACGCCTCCCGGATTCATGCGGTGGAGAAAGGAATCGACCCACGGCGGTTCTCGCTGGTGGCCTTCGGGGGGGCCGGACCCGTGCACGCCTATCAGGTGGCCGAGAAACTGAGGCTGGAAACGATCGTCATTCCGCCCGGGGCTGGCGTATGCTCCGCTTTTGGGTTCCTCTTAGCCCCCATGTCTTTCGACTTGAGCCGCAGCTATATTACCAGGCTGGAAGAGCTGCAGTGGGAACGATTGAATTTCATCTACGCCGAATTGGAATCGAAAGGCCGCGAGCTTCTCCTGGATGCCGGCGTGGCTTTAAAGGATATGCAGTTCATCCGTTCGGCGGACATGCGCTATGCGGGGCAGGGCTTTGAGATCAGCGTATCGCTCCCGGAAGGCCAATACGGGCCGGGGCAGCGGGAAGGGTTCCGCCGCGCCTTCGAAAAGGAGTACCAAGACATTTACCAGCGCTTGTGCCCGGAAATCCCCATCGAGGGTGTGAACTGGCGGCTTGCCGCCACGGGACCACGCCCGCAGATCGGCGCAGGAACACGGTGGCCCAAGGGCACAAGCCTTGCCGAAGCCTTCAAGGGAGGACGCCGGGTCTTTCTTCCCGCCGCAGGAAGATATGAAGAAGTGCCGGTCTATGACCGGTACCGCCTGCCTGTTGGTGTCAAGTTCGATGGGCCGGCCATTGTGGAAGAGAGGGAAAGTACGGTGGTCATGAACGGACCGGGAACAGCCTGGGTGGATCCGTCGGGCAGCCTGTTGGTCCAGTTGGTAAGACATTGAAGGGGCGAACCATGATCTTCTGCCGACAACGCCCCCTGGCCTTCAGGGAAAGGTCCAACCGATTAGCGATATGAAAACGAACCAATTTGACCCGATCACCCTCGAGGTTCTCTGGAACCGCCTTATCTCCATTACCAACGAGCAGGCCGCGGCCCTTATGCGCGCAAGTTTCACCACCGTAGTGCGCGAAGCGGGCGATCTCTCTGCGGGCGTCTTCGATGCGCGGGGCAACATGATCGCCCAGGCGGTGACCGGAACCCCCGGCCACATCAACTGCATGGCTACGTCCGTGCGCCATTTTCTCCGCGAGTATCCCATGGAAAGCCTACAGCCGGGGGACACGCTCGTCACCAACGACCCCTGGTTAGCCTCCGGCCATCATCACGACCTCACGGTGGTGACTCCCGTCTTTCAGGGGGGACGGGCCGTAGGGCTCTTTGCCAACACCTGTCATGTTATGGACATTGGCGGTCGCATCTTCGGCGCCGACGCCCCTTCCATCTACGAGGAAGGGCTGGCCATTCCGATCATGAAATTGGTGGATCGGGGACGCATGAATGAAGACCTCACCCGGATCATCCGGGCCAATGTCCGGGTTCCCCAAATGGTACTGGGAGACGTTTATGCCATGATTGCGGGCAACGAAGTGGGCAGTCGGAAGCTGCTGGAGATGATGGAAGACCACGGCCTTTCCGACTTGGATGGATTGTCAGCGGCCATTATAGAGCGCAGCGAGCACTCCATGCGGGAGGCCATTCGGGCCATTCCCGACGGAACCTATTGTCACCAGATCAATATGGACGGTTTTGACGCGCCCATCGTGGTTAAGCTTGCCATCACGGTAGCCGGGGACCGCATGATCGCCGATTATACCGGGACCTCTCCCCAGTCGGACCGCGGAATCAACGTAGTGTACAGTTACTGCCACGCTTACACCACATACCCTATCAAGTGTTCGGTGAGCCCGGAAGTCCCGAACAACGAGGGAAGCTTCCGCCCCCTTACCGTAATCGCACCGGAGGGCTGCATCCTGAACTGCCAGCGTCCCGCTCCGGTGGGAGCGCGCCACATCCTGGGCCATTTCCTTTCGGCGGCGGTCTTCGGGGCGCTCAGCCACGTGATCCCAGACCGGGTCATTGCCGAAGGCTCCCAGGGTCTCTGGAACACCCAGTTCGACGGCACCGACGAGCGCGGCGATCATTTCTGTTACGTTTTCTTTTCCGCCGGGGGGACCGGCGCCCGCCCGACCAAGGACGGCCTCTCGGCCACCGCCTTTCCCAGCGGCATTCACGGCGTACCTGTGGAATTGGTGGAAAATGTATCCCCTCTATTCATCGCATGCCGCGAGCTTATCCCGGACAGCGGCGGACCCGGAAAATTCCGGGGCGGTCTGGGTCAGCACATGGTTCTTAAAGTGCGGGGAGGGCATCCCTCCCAGCACTCCCCCATGTATGACCGCATCCGCTTCGCGGCCAAAGGGTTCGCCGGAGGACTCGACGGGGCGAAAGGCCGGATTTACCTGGATGACGGAACTGTGCCCCACGCCAAGACCAAGTACATTCTCAAGCCCGGCCAACGGGTCACCCTGGAGCTTCCCGGGGGCGGAGGCTTCTACCGGCCCGAGGAACGTGATCCCGAGATGGTCCACGAAGACGTCATCGACGGCCTCGTAAGTCTTGCCCTGGCCAGGGAAGTCTACCGGGTCGCCCTCGACCCGGCGACCTTGGAACTTGATCTGAAGGAAACCCAAAGACTGCGAACCGCAACTTAAGAATCAAGTTGGCTTTTTGCCGAGGCCCAAGAATATAATTCCCTTCTTAAAGTCAGCTGTTTTGATCACCCCATGCCGGGTTGATCGTTGCCGGTGAGTTTATCTGCCAATATGTATAATTTTGGCGCCGTCAAAACCGTTAAATTTTGTGGAAGAAGCAATGCTGTAGGCTCCGACATTCTCTGTGTACAGATAATCCCCAATTGTTAAATTGCCTGGAAGCTGTACAGATAAGGATATTTTGTCAAAACTATCGCAGGTGGGTCCGACAACGGCACAAACCTCTTTTTTCCCGCGTCCGAATGAAGTAAAATTCGGATGCCAATGATCATAAACAACTCCGGAGAATGTGTGATAGACTCCATCATTGATATAATAAAAAATCTTTCCCTCGCGCCTCGCTTTTCCTATAATTTCCGCTAATAACATCGCCGCAGTCGCCACCATGAATCTTCCCGGTTCGGCGATGATCTCGATATCTTCCGGAAAAAGCCGCTGGCATTCGGCATTGATGATTTTGGCCAACGTTTCGAATTTAGGGACCTGCACGTCGTAGGGTACGGGGAATCCTCCTCCGATGTCTACAATTTTAAGATGGAACCCCTTTTTCCTGGCGTCATGGAAAATATCAGACGTTATGGCCAAGGCGGCAGTATAATTGTCACAATTGGTGCATTGGCTGCCGACATGAAAGCTTAATCCTTCAACCACCAATCCCGCATCAAAAGCCTGCCGGATCAGATGATTTGCCTCTCCCGGTTCCGCTCCAAATTTTGAGCTCATCTCGACCTGCGAGCCGGTATCCGAAACTTTTAATCTTAAAACCAAGCCGGCCGTATCACCATGTTCCCTTATTTTCTTCAGCTCATCCCGATTGTCATAGGTAACAAGGGGCCGGTATCTTTTTAACTTCCGCAATGTCTCCCGGTCTTTTATTGTGTTCGAGAAAATAATTTTGTCCCAAATAAAAAACTCTTGGTCCTTTTCCTCAAAATGTTTTAGGTATTTGTAAATCTGCATAAACTCATTATAAGAAGCGACATCAAAACTCGACCCTTCATGGAACAAGGTTTTGATGATCTCCGGATGCGAATTTGCCTTTACCGCGTAATAGCATTGAACTTGCGGCAGATGCTTCTTAAAAATCCGGTAGTTTTCCTTTATTTTGTTGTGGTCGAGGATGAATAAAGGGGTCCCGTGCTTCTTGGCCAATGGCAGAAGTTTTTCTTTCATATCCTTTTTCCTATTTCTTGGCCGATAGTTTTTTTCATAAGATTTTTCAGTTGTTTTACTTCGCGATTATTTTCCAGATAGGACTTCATCAGCTTGGCATGCAGTTCCTGTCCCCGGTGATATAATCTTTTTTGTTTCTTGGGCCGGGTCGTCTGCCTCACATAGGCAACCATCAGTGGCAAGGCCACGGTGACATCGAGATAAGCCGTTACGGTTTCTTCCAATTTTGTTGGATCGATCTTACCCCAGCTTACTGCTTCGCTTGGCGGGGCTCCTGATAATCCTCCCGTGTCCGGTCGGGCATCGGTTATATTGATATCATAATCCTGCCCTCCTTCCGGAATCATGAGCACTTCCTGAATTTGTGGCTCGGTCTGGAGCATGAAGTTTTTCGGGCTGCCACCGCCGATCAGGATAACCGCTGTTTTTCCATGTTCATAACGCTTGGCATTTAAGATGATGGCGGTTGAATCGTTGACATCCATGCTCGGGTTTATTTTCAGCTTAAATAAATCCTGCAGACCTGCTGCTGCGGCTAAAAGCTCCAAACCGGCTACATTCATCCCGATGGTCGAATCTCCTGGAGAGGATGTAAAAACAGGGATTCCGTGCCTGTAGGCCGCGGCCATAATACTTACTTCTCCCAGATTATTTTTCTTCTCGTAGGCATTCATGAATTTCCCAAGGTGATGATAAAATTCTCGGGTCCCCATTTCCTTCTGAAATTCAGGCTGCACCAGGATTTTTCTCAATCTCCGATCCGTTTCCATCAAGACATCTTCATAATCGAACAGGATATCGTAGATTCTGGTCACACCTTTTTTTCTCAAATCCGCGTCATCAACAAGGTGGCTGCCTCGATGCATCGGCAAATTGAAGGCGAAATGCAGATCGTGATACATATTCGCCCCGGTTGCGCTTATCCAATCCACAAAACCATGATTCATCAGCGGAATGATAGCGGAAGGCCCCAGTCCGGCAGGGGTCAAGGCACCGGCCAGGCTTAATCCCACGGTAACATCCTTCTGGGAATATCGGTCTCTTAATAAATGGCAGGCAGCTCTCAATCTTCCAGCATTATAAGCATCCATGTTGTCTATTAGTTTTACGATATCTGTATCTTTTGAAATCGGCTGAGGAAGAATTCTTTTCCCGGTTAGATATTTTCTTTTTCCTGGGCGATCTAATTTTTTGTTTTTCATTTTTTCCCTTTCCCGCCAGTTCAATAAGGAAGTTGCCAAAAGAATGTTCCTTTTTATCATATTCCCCGAAACAAGAGAAGCCCCCATGAGGGGCAAAGGGCAAGGGTGGATAAGATGGGCGAGCGAGTTCGGGTTTACCGTTGAATCCTGATTCCCATTTTTGTAAAATTTGGAGAAAGGGGTAAGTAAGCCAGGGGCAAAAAAGTCGAAATACTTAGTTCATTAAGCCTGACTCCGTTGCCACAATTATCGTTAACATGCAGCCAGAAATGAAAGTTTTTGACTTTTCTTCCTGTTCTTGTATGATGGTTAGAGAATTTCTTGATTTAACTTAATTGTATAGGAAATTCCTTTTTGGACACGGATGTACACAGATTATCAGGATAATTTAAAAACAAAATAATTATCTGCGGTTATCCGCGTAAATCTGCGTCCTATTAAATTTATTTAAAATGGAAGTGTGCCGATGTCTTTCCGACCATTAAAAGAATTGACGGAGCACGATAAGGGACTCATCGCCGAAGAATTGAAAGCTGTATTTCGCAGGCATGAAGAAATCTTGTTTGCCCTTCTCTTTGGATCCCTGGTGAATCCCCCCCTTGCGGGGAAATATGGGGATATGGATATCCCTACAACGATACATATTAAGTCATCCCTTCCGTGGCCAGTTTCCGTTTCCGATGGGAGAGATAAGCCCGATGGTTTTTCATCTGTACCCATGAGACAAGTTCAATGAGATCAATGATATCGAATATTTTCATAGG
>JAHJQK010000180.1 GCA_018819135.1 Pseudomonadota bacterium
TCTGTACTACTAACGTTCAATTTCTGAAAATTCTGTTAAGATTATTTTCTAAAATTTTTTATCTGTGTTTATCCGTATTCATCCGTGTCCTAAGTTGTTTTTTGTTCTAAAGATTTTGGTTATAGCTCTGTGATCTCTGTGCCCTCTGTGGCTAATGTTTTTTAGTTGCGGCTCTGCCGCGCTGTGATCTCTGTGGCAAAAAAAGGGGATTTGAAAATGGAATGTGCTATGCAGAAAAATCTGGAGAAGTGCACCTGCTCGTACGATCCTTGCTCCCGCAAGGGAAAATGTTGCGAATGTGTTTCTTATCACCGGAGGAATAATGAACTTCCCGGCTGCTTCTTCCCGCCGGCCGGCGAACGCTCTTACGACCGCTCTTTTAGAAAATTTATTTCCTGCTTCAAGAGTTGAATGCATTCAACTCCCCCTCTCCATCCTTCCCTTACTGATAATGGTCTACACCACCCCTTCCTTTTTCATTCCCTCAATCTCGCTCGCACCGAAACCAAGTTCTCTCAACACTTCTTCGGTGTGTTCCCCAAATTTAGCCGGCGCCCGGCGGATATCCGGCGGAGTCTCGGAAAGCTTGATGGGGGAGGCCAGTAATTTCATCCTCCCTTTCTGGGAGTCGGAGAATTCAACAACCATCTGGCGATGGTTTACCTGCGGATCATTCAAGGCTTCATCAAGATGCAAGACCTTCCCCAGGCAAATATCAAGATCCTTTAATTCCTCCATCCATTCTTCGCGGGTTTTTTCTTGGAATGTCTTGCGCAAAAAACGGAAAATCTCCCGGCGTTTTTCCCCTTCATCATATTGATGAGGAATGTAATCATCCCGCCCCAGTTTTTGGCAGAGGATCACCCAGAAGCGATGCTCCAAGGCTCCCAGGGAAATATATTCTCCTTCTTTGGTTTCATAAACGTTGTAGCAGGGATACCGGCCGCTTAGGAGAGTGTCACCTCTTCGGGGAGTCATCCCCAGTCCCCAAAGTAGGCTCACTGGAAATGGTAACATGGCGATAATGCCGTCGAGCATGGAGATGTCTATGTATTGCCCTTTTCCGGTCTTCTGGCGGGCGAATAGAGCGGCCATGATTCCCAGGGCGGCATACATCCCCCCGGCGGCCATGTCCGCCACCTGGATCGACGGAATAACCGGTTTTCTATCGGGCTCGCCAGTCAAGGCCAACACTCCGGCGAAACTCAAGTAATTAACGTCATGTCCAACCATATTCTTGTAAGGACCGTCCTGCCCATACCCTGTAACCGAACAATAGATTAACTTTTCGTTCGAGACTTTTAAGCGGTCGTAGTCGATCCCCAGCCGCTTGGTAACCCCCGGGCGGAATCCTTCGAGGATTACCTCTGCTTCTTTTACCAGGCGGCAAAAAATCTTTTTTCCCTGGGGATGTTTCAGATTCAAAGTCATGTGCCGCTTATTGCGCATGATCGTAGGCATCCCCGGCCCCTCCCCTTCGAACCTCCGGTCCTCGATTCGAAGCACGTCAGCCCCCAAGTCTGCCAGAATCATCGAGCAGTAAGGACCCGGGAAGAGTCGGGATAAGTCTAAAACTTTTATTCCCTCCAACGCTCTCATTTATTCTCCTTATAAAAATAGGCTATAGGTTTTGCCCACTGACTATTGCCTATCGCCTTATACCTATTTTTTATAGCTTTTTTTACCATTGACCCTACATCATTTTTCAGCAACGGAGAGGAAGAGCAAAAAAATGAACGGCCTTGGCAATCTTGGTTTTCATGCACGGCCATCATACATTCTCTGATAATTAAGGTCAAGGTGGACAAACGTTGGTGCAAGAAACAGGCGCAGGACTTTTTCCCTTGAGCCTTGAACTTTAAACCGTGGGCCTTTTCTCTATAGCCCATTGCCTCTTCCCTATTGCCTTTTCTCTAAAGAACATGTTAATTTTTTACTGATTCCATCTCGAGAGGTATCCAGGGGGAATTGAGGAATAGGATGGCCTTCCCAGAGAAAATCTTGGCTATAGATATTGGCGGGGGAACCCAGGATATCCTCATTTATGAAGAGGGGAGACCGATGGAGAATTGCGTGCAGATGATCCTCCCTTCTCCCACCCAGATCGTTGCTCAAAAAATATTCAAGGCAACGGCCTCTCAAAAAAATATCTTTTTGACTGGCAACACCATGGGCGGCGGGCCATGCGCTTGGGCCGTAGAGAAACATCTTAGATCGGGATTGAAGGTTTACGCCACGAAACTTGCCGCTTTAACATTGCATGATAACCTGGAGGAAATCCGCAGGCAGGGAATTCTTCTGGCCAACATCCTCCCCGCTAACGCGCAGACGATTCATCTCGGCGATGTGGATCTGGCTTCTCTGAAGAAAGCTCTCAGACCTTTTCTGGTGAACCTACCCCCAACCTATGCGATTGCTGTTCAGGACCACGGTTTTAAACCTCAAGGGAGCAATCGGCGTTTCCGCTTTCTTTACTGGAAACAATTTATTCTTTCAGGAGGCTATCTGTCAGACCTGATTTACCGCAATCCTCCCGGATACCTGACCCGCATGACTGCCGTTCAGAGGGGTGCCCCGGGGGCTTTTGTGATGGATACTTGCGCGGCAGCTCTCTGGGGAATCCTCTGTGACCCCAGAGCGGCGGAAAAACAGGAAGAAGGCTTGGTTGCCGTAAATATGGGAAATCAGCATACTCTGGGTGCCTTAATCCAGGGCAATAGAATCTGGGGAATCTTCGAGCACCACACCGGCATGTTGACCGGCGAAAAATTCAGGTCCATCCTAAGCCGCTTTCCCCAAGGGCGTCTCCACCATGACGAAATTTTCCGGGACGGCGGGCATGGCTATTTTATTCATCCTGATTTTTCCAGAAAAAAGGGGTTTCGTTTTGTCGCTGTTACCGGCCCGCAGCGAACGCTCGCCGAAGGGTTAGATTATTATATGGCCGCACCTTACGGGGACATGATGCTGAGCGGCTGCTTCGGTCTGGTGGCAGCCCTGAAAGCAAAATTGGCCACAGAGGACACAGAGATCACAGAGCTATAACCAAAATCTTTAGAACAAAAAACAACTTAGGACACGGATGAATACGGATAAACACAGATAAAAAATTTTAGAAAATAATCTTAACAGAATTTTCAGAAATTGAACGTTAGTAGTACAGA
>JAHJQK010000181.1 GCA_018819135.1 Pseudomonadota bacterium
GTTAACCTGTTGTTTAGGAATCAGTTTGCTTGAGAGTTATCGTTACCGGTGGCTTTCTCAGGCTCGGGGGCCAGGGCGCTTCGCTTGGCATCATGAGGCGCTCGACTTTCCATGGATTAGGCGGGAAAGTGCCCCCCGCCTTAATATGCGGAAACCCAGCCAATCCCTTCCTGCAAGGTTTTCTCCCGGCCGATGCTGCCGGCGCTCAGCCCCCTGGCCCCCGAGCCACGATATAAGCTGTGCTTAACAGCAACATGAGTCAAATGGAAAAGCCGATTCGTAAAAAGTCGCTTCTCCCGCGGAAGCGGGAGTCCAGAGAAGATGTAAATACTTGATAATACTGGATTCCCGTTTTCACGCGAATGACCAAAAAGAGTATTTTCATACTTTTTACGAGTCCATCAAGAATGATTCAATTTCTAAACGCAGAATTTCAATCGCCGTAGAACGATTATAATTAAATCCGATATGTTTTATTCAAGAATTATATTTCTGGAGTTTCCTGGAATGGTAGCAGGACTGAAAATTCTGTCAGGCCGATTTTCGGGGTCCCTCAAGCCCCAATTTTCAGACGCAGGACCCAAAGGAGATACAAACCGATACTCCTTAAAAAAATCTATCCCCCGATAATTACAGTAGAAGGAAGAAGTACTCGTTTCCCTTATAAACTTCGCCCTCCATCCGACATTTAACGCTTCCACCTACTGTTGAGTCAAGGGATGCTTTAGGGGTTGAAGATTACCGAAAGTGATGGAAGTCAAGAAAAGGGTCTCAACATTCAACATATGTCAATTGTTGAGACCCCTCGATTATTTGAGCCTAAACCAATCGATACCTTAATACCGTAATACCGTTGCCTGACCCCGGTTCCCCACTAAGAAATCCAAGTAAAATTAACCGCGAAAGGTTTGCTTCGGTTACCCATTAGAGCGAACATCGGCGAGATGGTTGCATGCCTATGGTCAGGCTTTTGTTAGAAACTATTCTTCAAAGAAGCTTTTACTAATCGCCAAGTCGAATGTCGGTTTCTTTCGGAATAGGAATCGTGAGGACGGGGATCTTGGTACGGTGAAGAATTTTTTCGGCCACGCTCCCTAAAAAAGCATGAGCCAGCAAGCCCTTTCCGTGGGTCCCCATAACCACTAAATCAGCCTCCAGTTCATTGGCCTTGCGCAGAATTTCTGCCGCCGGATCCCCTTCCGTGACCTCTGTGGACGCCAACAGGTCCAGGCATTTGGGGTCGTCCATGAGTTCTCTCTGACAGAAAATTTCCAACCTCTTTTGGATTCGATCCTTTATCTCTTCCTTCCCCTTCTCCCTGATTTCCTGGAGCTTATCCATCTCGAAATATGCCCACAAAAGGCTTGTTTTAATTTCCTCCAGTACATGTAAAATATGAATCTTTGCGCCATGTTGTTGGGCTGAACTGACGGCATACCGGAAAGCGTAGGCTGAATTCTCGCTAAGATCCGTGGCGTATAAAATCTTCTTGATCTTGGGAATCATGTCATCGCCTCCTTTATTTTATTATTTGCTTGTAATAAAAAAGGGAACGTTGGGTTCCGGGACTCCTCTTCAGTTTGCTTCAAAACCTGCTTTCCAAGAACCTCCTTGCCTTCCCCATATCTCAGATGATGCCCCCTGCCTACATTTATCTCAGGCGTATTAACTTCGAGGGACACATAGCTAATTTCCATGGAAACATCTTTCTTATCCCCAATAGCGGATTACGTGCCACTATCCGCACTTTGCCAGAAGTTTTGATATCAAATGGAAAGCACAACTTCCCTATAGCGATTACTGATCGAAATCTACATCGATCCATAAAATTTTTCAACAAAAGATTAAAAGATTACCGGAAGAGCTCGATGGCAAGCTCGCCACCTTTTCCCCATTTTGCCAAAAACTTTGAGATCTCCAAGAAGACGGCTTCAGCGATTCTTGACGAGGTCGCAGCGCCGGTCATTTCCGAGTGCCGCGTCGAAGGGCTCCTCGCCCGCGAGCACGCAGCTCACCGCCTGCGGCAAGGAATGCTCCTTAAGGAACTTCCCCCCTGCTTGGGCAGCCGCTTCCGATCGGCGGAAAAATCGATTTTCATCGTATCTTGGGTACAGGTCAGAACTGCACGCGTTGGGTCATGCCGCCGTCGCAAATCAGGTTGGTGCCGGAGATGAAGCTGGCGCGCGGGCTGGCCAGGAACACCACCGCGTTGGCCACTTCTTCCGGTGTGGCCATGCGGCCTGTGGGATGGCGATTCAGCGCTTGGCGGTAGCGGTCGGGATTTTTCCGCTCCATCAGGTCCCACACTCCACCCTTGAAGTAGACGCTACCGGGCGAGACCACATTCGCGCGCACGTTCTTGGACGCGAGGTTCCGCGCCAGCGACTTGATGTAAGGAAGGATGGCCGCCTTCATGCCGCTGTAGGCGCGCCGTGGACCCACCACCTCGATCCCGGCTGTTGATCCAACTACGACGATGGCGCCGGCCCCCGACTTTTCAAGAAACGGCACCGCCGTCTCGCAGCCGCGCCAGGTGCCGAGCACGTCGATCTCGAAGCCTTTTCTCCAAGAGGCTTCGTCATTGCTGCCGCCGAGCGCACCTACGTTGGAAATGAAGATGTCAAGGCCGCCGAGCACCTCGGCCGTCGACTTGACGAAACGGGTGAGCTGGTCGGCAACAGCCACATCCACCGCTGACCCGAAGGCCTTAACGCCTTTCGCCTTGAAGGCGGTGACCGCCTCTTCGATCTGGCTGGCGGTGCGCGCGCAGATGCCGATGTCGCAGCCCTCCTCGACCAGGAGGTTGGCAATGGCGCGTCCGATGCCGCGTGTGCCGCCGGTGACGATCGCCTTCTTGCCTTTTAGTCCAAGATCCATGGTGCCTTCCCCCGCTAGGTGATTGCGGATGCCCAATATGCTTCACGGGTCCTTCCAATTGGGAGGGCCCCTCTTTGTTTTTTTTTGTTAAGAATTAGTTATGGGGTGCAATGAGTATATGAAAATGGTGTTAGGGTGTCAAGAAAATGGTGTTGTTGAAATTATGAGGCTGGCGAATTATATCCGGTCAGCGGGGCAGAGATTTCCGCTGCTACGCCAAACGATCTTATCCTGGCAGTCAAAGCGGAAAGCGAACAAGCCCTCACCAACGTGCTGGCGAAAATTGATCAATGGCTAAGCCCGGACGCCGGCCGTGCGGGGAAATCTACCATCCGCACCCTTGATGAGGCCATGGCTCGCCAACCTCATTCCAACCTCGCGGTTATTTCGGTTCCGGGTGCGTATGCCGCCCGAGAAGCTCAGAAAGCCCTGGAGTGCGGCTTGAATGTCTTTCTGTTCAGCGACAACGTTCCGGTAGAAAACGAACGCTCCCTTAAAGAATTTGCCCGTAAGCACGGCCTCATCACTTTGCCGGACAAGTCCGGAAGCTCCAAGAAGCTGGAGCAGTTGTTTTCCCCAGCAGCGCCCAGGCGGCCCACTTTTGCACGGTCCTTCTGAAATCGCTTCCGGAGGCGCCCCATGACCGATAAACTAAATGAACTTTTGGATAAAGGACCGGTGGCGATCAACATGGGAGTGGAAAATTTTGCCGCAAGCCTGGAGATCCAGGGGGTAGAAGTGATTCAGGTGGATTGGGTGCCGCCCGCAGGCGGTGACGCGGAGTTGATTGAACTTCTCGACAAATTGTTATAATAATTTTTATTGGGCATCTTGCGTTCAACGCTTAGCGTTTTGATGAACGGGCAGGAATATGAAAAAAGATCGCAAGAGAATCGTAATCGCCCTGGGGGGAAACGCCATTAAACTTCCCCGCCAGCGGGGCACCTACGAGGAACAGTCGGCCAGTATCCGGGCGGCATCCCATCATATTCTGGAATTCATTCGCCAGGGATTTAACGTAGTGATCACTCATGGCAACGGTCCTCAAGTGGGTAATCTCCTGGTGCAGCAGGAAGCAGGGGGCTGTTATGCCATGTGCTCAGAGTACCTGTCGGTTAATGGAACCGCCCCAGATCCGGTAACCAACCGGAAACGAATTAGGAGCAGATCAAGGGACAACGAGCACCACCTTGGCGTGATCCAAAAAATTGAGGTGCTTGGCCAATTCACGAATCTTGCGGGCATCGGCATTGGAGATGATTAAATCTTTACTGTTGGGCCCCGTGACTTCGATAGCTTTGACTACATAAGGATTTTCACCAATCCGGGAATTCGCCTTGGCCTCGGCTAAATCTTTGGCATAACCGACGACACCCTGTTTCTCTACCCATTCTTTATCCAGATACGCCGAACCGAATATTTCCCGCCCATCCTCGTCCAGAATTTTCGGCGACGCCGAAGGGGTGAAGGATAAACCCCTGGCATCGACGATCAAACCGGTATAGACAACCTGCGACATGGCCAGCCCAATCATTAAGAAGGTCATCCCCAGGAAGGATAATGCCCCCATGGCTTTTTTCATTACCTTTTCTCCTTTCGGAATGGAATCGTATCAATTAAACACTCTTGAAGGTGGCTCAGACCAGAAAAAACTCAAGAACGTTGCGGCGTTTTCGATAATAAATAATTTTATTGTATAGGAATTTCCTTATTGGACACAGATGAACACAGATTTTCAGGATATAAAATGCAGAAAATAGTTATCTGCCTTTATCCGTGGAAATCTGTGTCCCAATTAATTGAAATCTTTTCGTCCAGGTCATTTTTTTAAAAAACCGTGCGCCGCTGCGGTTCGCTTAACGATCGGATGGGGAGTCCTCTGGCCAGCAAGGCAGCGCCCAGAGCACCGATGATCTGAGGTTCAGGGGGTACGAAAACCTTTACCCCCAGCCTTTCTTCCAAAGCCAGGACCACCCCTTCGTTTTTGGCCACCCCGCCAGTGAGGGTCACCCCTTCTTCCACACCCACTCTCCGGACCATGCCCACAATACGGTCGGCGATGGAATCATGAAGGCTGCGGATGATCACTTCTTTCGGCTGATTCTCGGCGATCAACGACACGACCTCCGATTCGGCAAAGACCGTGCAGGTGCTGGAGATTTTGATGGAGTGCGGAGCACTCCGGGAAAGTCTTCCTAGGTCCTCCAGGTTTACTTCCAGGGCCCGGGCCATGACCTCCAAGAAACGCCCAGTTCCTGCAGCACACTTGTCGTTCATCTGAAAGTCCACATTGCGCCCTTTTTCGTCCAGGCGGATGACTTTACTATCCTGGCCCCCGATATCGATCACTGTGCGCGTCTCCGGGCGGATAAAGAAGGCTCCTCGGGCATGACAGGTTATTTCCGTGATTTTCTTTGTGGCCGCGGGAAAAGAGGCCCTTCCATACCCGGTGGCCACCACGGCCAAAAGGTCTTCTCGTTTGAGGTTCGTTTTCTGGAGGGCTGCGGCCAGTGAGTGCTCTGCAGCCAGCCGGCTGTTTGCACCGGTGGGCAGGATGGATGAACTGAGGATTTGATCATCCTGCAGGATCACGGTCTCCGCTGTGATCGAACCAATGTCCATCCCCGCAACAATCATAAAAGGTGGCCCTGGAGAAAAAATTTCCCAGAAATAGGGGTTGGAAGTTCTCCCGTAATAGAAACATACATTTTTATGGATATCCCCACTCCGCTCTACCGGCTGCCCGTTGATATTTACACGATTTAGTAATACCTGTCAAACATGGAATCCATGCCTGAAAGAATACGCTTACCGGTCGGAATTGACTGAAAATTTGACCATCAGAAAATAAGATCTTGGAGAGCACGCTGGCGGCGCTATATTCTGGAGGGAAAGATGTTGAATTAAGCGTCCGGGCTGTGGATTCGAAGCGAGCCTTGGGAGGGCATAATGAAGGTTCTTTTGGGGTAATATCCACCTGGTACGGCAACATTGGCATAGATAATAGAATGGGGGCCAATCAGGGTGCCAGGGGAAGTGACCGAGTTGCATCCGGTTTCGGTACAGTCACCGAGGATTGCCCCCAGCTTACGCCGTCCCGTTTTATACCGCTTCTTGTCTGCGGTAATCGTAATCGAACCAGGTATCATCTTTAAGTTAGCTAATTTAGTCCCTGCACCCAGGTTCACTTCTTTACCCAGAATGCTGTCACCAACATAAGCAAAGTGGGCAGCTTTTGCTCCATCCAACATAATGGAACCTTTCATCTCTGTCGTGTGTCCGATTACACATCTATTCCCCACAAGGCAATCCCCGCGGATATAGGCGCCCTGGCGAATTTCAGTATCTTTTCCTATAACCACCGGACCCTTAAGGAACACACCCGGCTCTACAATGGTTCCTGGCCCGATGATGATTTGGTCATTGAACAGGAATGCCCCGGGTAAAATAACCGAAGCATCTTCTAATATTTCTTCCTTCCGATAGACCTTTATCGAATTCTTGGGGCCGGTAGCCTTTACGTCCAGGTCTTCCCTAATTTCGCCCTTATAAATCACGAGAGCCTTGTTGATTTGTCCAGTAATATTGGAAAGTGGCCTCGATTTCTGGAAAAAGGTGGCCAGGTATCCTGGCAAACGATCAAGGGCTGTCCAGACAGCCTCATCTTCTAAAAAGATCTCTGGATGGTCAAAACCCTTTACGTCAAAGAAATCTTGCGGAACCAGCATCAGCAAATCCTCTTTCATTCCTCCTCCATGGTTGATGTATCCCCTAAGGGCAGTCCGAGCTCCCTGGCCTTCAGCAACCGCCGCATGATCTTTCCACTCCGAGTCTTGGGCAGGGAGGAGATGAATTCAATCTCGCGAGGAGCGGCAGCACTGGAGAGACGCTTCATTACAAATTTCTGGATGTCGTGCCGTAATTCTTCTGAAGGGTCGTTGCCGTCTTTCAAAGAGACAAAGGCCTTGACCACCTCCATGGCGATCGGATCCGGCTTACCAATAACACCTGCTTCGGCAACAGCAGGGTGCTCGATCAGAACCGACTCCACCTCAAAAGGGCCCACCAAGTGCCCTGCGGTGTTGATTACATCATCGGCACGACCCACAAACCAGAAGTAGCCCTCTTCATCTCTCCTCGCTTTATCACCGGTGATGTACCACCCCTTCTTGAACCGGGAATGATACAATTCTTCTTTTTTCCAATAGGTGCGAAACATGGAAGGCCAGCCAGGCCTGAGGGCCAGGTTTCCTTCCCGGTCACTAGGCAGCTCATTGAAATTGTCGTCCAGGATCCCGGCTTTGATGCCAGGAAAGGGTCTCCCCATGGACCCGGGCTTGATGTCCTGAATCGGGTAATTGGCGATCATGATGGATCCGGTCTCCGTCTGCCACCAGTTATCGTGAAAAGCCTTTCCAAAGGTTTTCTCTCCCCAAACGACCGCCTCAGGATTTAGAGGCTCGCCCACACTGCACATGTAGCGTAAAGAATCAAAACGATAGTTACGGGGGAGCTCATCTCCGGCCTTCATGAGCATCCGGATCGCTGTAGGTGCTGTATACCAAACCGTAACCTTCTTTCTTTCCAGGAAACTGTACCAGTATTTCGCACTGAATCCCCCTTCATAGACCACTTGGGTGACCCCATTCGCCCAGGGGCCAAACATCCCGTAAGAGGTGCCGGTGACCCAGCCAGGATCTGCTGTACACCAGTATATATCTTCTTCCTGTAGGTCTAAGACATATTTTCCGGTGGCATAATGCCCCAGCACAGCTCCATGCACATGGACAGCCCCTTTGGGCTTGCCGGTAGTGCCAGAGGTGTAGTGCATGATGGCGTAATCTTCTTGGCGCGTCTTAACCATATCGAAGAAATCAGAAGCCTGGGCCATCAATCGGTCGTACGATAGATCGTTAGGATCTTCCTTCGCTTCTCCTCGGTGTACGAGAATGATATTTTTAAGAGCAGGAAGTTCAGGAAAAACTTCAACGATTTTCTTTTTCAGAGCGGGGCTGGTTATCAATACCTTGGCCTCGCTATCTGCCAAGCGGTCCTTTACTGCATCTGGCCCAAAGGCAGAAAAAAGGGGGCCAATGACCCCGCCGGCTTTCAGTGCTCCCAGAATGCCAATAAATATTTCCGGAACCCGTTCTAAGAAAAAAAAGACTCGGTCTCCTTTCTGGACACCCAGTTCTTTAACCAAGACATTGGCGAATTTGTTGCTCAGTCGCGACAGATTGAGGAAGGTGTACTCCTCTACCTCGCCTTTCTTGCTTTCCCATATCAGGGCCTTCTTGTTTTTCCGGTCGGTTTTTAAATGGGCGTCAATCGTCACGTGAGCGATATTGATATGTTCATGGTCGAACCAGTCGAGGTCTGAGGAGATTTTATCCCAGCTAAATTTTTCGCCCATCTTATGATAATCCTGGAGATTAGGCTTGATAGCGAATTGTTCGAAGGGTGTCTTGGTTATTTTAGGATATTCCATTCTCGGCCTCCCCTTTGGACGCATTATCTCCTGTAGCTTAAAAACCGTCTGTCTCAGCGAACTAGAGGCACCGATCCCTTCTTAGACCCTTTCCGCAAGTATCGGTGAAGGATTCAAAGAGCATAGATAAAAAATGATTGGCTGGGTGCGCCACGCTCACCTTTCCCTTCCGTACGATCGTTTTCATAGCCCAAAACCAACCTGGATCCAGTCAGGACTACGGGCTAGGATTTGGATGTGATTTTTGATTCCACCCATTTCACGAGTTCACCCACATTGGCAATGTCCACTAGGTCATCGCTTTGGATCCCTATACCGTACCGTTTCTCAATAGCCTCGGCCAAGTTCAGAAGTGCTAAGGAGTCTGCACCCAGATCGTCCTGCAGGTGGGCTTCAGATACGACCACTTCTTCGTCCAAGGCCAAAACAGTTACAATCATTTCCTTAATTTCAGGGTAGAGAGTCATATTGCGCCTTTCTTTTTTTATAATTTTAACATGTCATTTCATAAAAATATACTGATCAAAGGCTTGTTATCTCGCTTATACGGGCAGCAGGTCCGCCCTTGATGCCGACATAGGACCCTTTAGAACGAACCCTCAAGAGATGGAAAATCAAATAACTCGATTGTATAGGAAATTCCTTTTTGGACACGGATGTACACAGATTATCAGGATAAATTAAAAAGAAAATAATTATCTGCGGTTATCCGCGTAAATCTGCGTCCTATTAAATTTAACCAATACATTAACCAAAATGTCTCAAAACTAGTTGGCAATCTCATCCTGCAGGCCGAGGAGCAGTTGAAAAGTTCTGCCTTGAGATAAAAATTATATTGAAGTATATTACCATCCAATTAAAAAAAATAAAACTGCCTCCCTTGCTTTTAGTATCGGCTTTCGCATAGCTGAGAGCTTCAAGGAGTATTTAACATGGATTTCCGTCCTACCGAAGAGCAGAAGATGATCCAGCAGATGGCCAGGGATTTTGCCGCCAAAGAGCTCAAGCCCCGGGCCCCAGAAATCGACACCACCGCAAAATATCCACTGCCTGTCCTCAAAGCCATGGCGGATTTGGGGATGATGGGCATGAATATTCCGGCAGAATATGGAGGATCTCAGGCCGGGGTGGTGAGTTATAGCCTGGCCATGACGGAAATAGCAAAAGCCTGTGCTTCCACTGCCGTGACCATGTCTGTGACCAATATGATGGCGGAGGTACTTCATACCTTCGGGAGTGAAGAAATCTGTTCTGCTCATATTCCCAAAATTTGTGGCGGGGAATATTCCTGCGGGGCCTTCGCCCTGACGGAATCCACGGCCGGATCAGACCCGGCATCCATGAAATCCACCGCCAAGCGCGAGGGGGACCATTATGTTCTGAACGGCTCCAAGACATTCATCACCAGCGCCGAATACGCCGGAGTTTTCGTGCTATGGGCCAAGACCGATAAAGATGCGGGGGCCAAAGGCATCAGTGCTTTCGTAGTGGGCAAAGGACATCCTGGGTTTATCGTCGGCCGTCATGAGGAAAAAATGGGTCAGCGCGGATCTCCGGTCAATGAGATCCTCATGGAAAACTGTTGCCTGCCCCGGAGCAACCTTTTGAGTCAAGAAGGCGATGGATTCAAGATTGCCATGATGGCTTTAGATGGAGGGCGGATCGGCATCGGATCTATGGCCGTGGGCATCGGGCTGGCTGCCATTGAATATGCGACGGCGTATGCCCAAAACCGCATCCAGTTCGGGCAACCCATCTCTTCTTTTCAGGCCATCCAATGGATGATTGCCGATAGTTTTACCGAGCTGGAGGCAGCCCGGTTGTTGGTTCTTCGGGCGGCCTTTTTGAAGGAGAAAGGGGAGCGCTTCACCCGGGAAGCCTCTATGGGCAAGCTTTTCGCCTCAGAAATAGCCAATCGCGTCTGTTACAAAGCCCTGCAGATGCTCGGGGGATATGGCTATATGAAAGACTACCCCTTGGAACGTTATTCCCGTGATTGCCGGGTAACGACAATCTATGAAGGAACTTCCGAAATTCAGCGCTTGGTCATTGCCCGGGAAATTTTAGGGAGCAACTACGTATCATGAAGTTTCGAGTTGCGGGTTTCAAGTTTCGAGTTTATTTAAAAAGAGAGTTTTTTTCTCTACAAGGCGCCCTAAATTTTTGCGCCTATTTAAAATAACCTCCTTGGTCTGTCATTCCGGGCTTGACCCGGAATCCATTCTGTTTTCTGGATTCCCGCTTGCGGGAATGACGATTCAGGCGCATTTATTTATGTCGCTATGTATAACCCGCAAAGCGTAACTTGATTGTATAGGAATTTCCTTTTGGGCCACAGATGAACACAGATTTTAAGGATATTTCATGCAAAAAACACTTAAAGTAGTTATCTGTGTTTATCCATGAAAATCTGTGTCCAAATTAATTTATAATCCGAAACTGTTTTTTATATTGCTTCATTCACTTCCTGCAAAATCTTGAACTCGCCTTTGGCCTTGGCTTGCTCCATAAGCTCTTCCAGCCATGTGATTAAGATCATTTCCTGCTTCTGCTGGATGAGGGCCCGGCGGAAATTCTCTTTTTGAGAATTAAACTGAGCCGGGTCGATTTCTTTCATCTCTTGCAGATGGAAAATAACATACTGGCCGTTGAGGAAAAGGGGATTCGCCGCATAGGGATTTTTCAGGCTGAGGGTAGCAATCGTTTTCCGTAACTCCTCCGAGGCAGCCATCTTGGGGGGATCTGCGCCCTTCTCGAAGAAGCCCGTTGCTTCCAATTTTAACTTCTCCTGCGCAGCCACGGATTTTAGGTTCTCCCCCTTTTTCAATTTTTCCAATACCTCCTTGGCCTTGGCCAAGGCTTGCGCTTTCTGTTTTTCCCCCCGCAAAGCCTCGGTAACACGTCTTTCCACTTCTGGTAGATCCGGCACACGCGGTTCTTGTTTTTCTACAACTTGAAAAACGGCAAAGGCCTCGCCCAAACGCAGGACGGGGCTGATATCTCCCTTGCTCAGCGAGAGGGCCGAATCTTTCATTTTGGGATTCAGGTCGATTTTGTCGCCGGAAGAAAAAAGACCCGTTTCTTTTACCGTCAATTTTTTCCCCTTGGCAAAACCATCCAGATGCTTTTCTTTGAAAGCCGCCGCGTAAGCCTGATCGGCTTCATCATAAGCCAGCTCCCGCGCTTTACGGTTCCGCAGAAAATCGATGATCTGTCCTTTGGCCTTGTCCAAGGGCTCAATCTTGGCTTCCTGGATCTCATCTACTTTGACAATGTGCAGTCCATAGGGGGTCTGAATGATATTACTGATACCCCCGACCTGCAGGGAAAAAGCCGCTTCTTCAAACTCAGGGACCACCTGGCCCCGGGTGATATATCCCAGGTCTCCGCCACGGTCTTTGGTTCCAGGATCTTCGGAATATTGTTTGGCAAGTTGAGCGAAATCTTTGCCCTTCAGGGCATCCTCCCGGATGGATTCGGCCTTTTTTCGCGCCTGGGCCAGCGCTTCAGAATCTTTAGAGTCCGACTTGACCAGGATGTGGCGTACCTTTATGCGTTTGGGTTGGCCGAATTTTTCCTGGTTGTTTTGGTAATAGGTTTCTATCTCCTGGGCGGTGATCTGCACTTGTTGGGTATAATCCTTGGGTTCGAACCGAAGGTATCGGATATTTACCTTAGCCGGGGTTTTGAATTCATCGCGATGTTTGGAAAAGTAAGCCTTCACCTCGTCAGTAGGTATGGCCATATCCCGGAAGTCTCCAGGGTTGATAAAAAGTGCATCCAGATTCAGCTTCTCGAAATTATCCCGGTAGGCCTCCAAAACTTCTCGGTCTGAGACTTTGGCTGAGGAAACGATCAGGCTTTGAACCTTAGAAATCAAGAGCATTTGACTTTGATTGGCCTCAAATTCCTTGGCGGTCATGCGGATACGCTGGAGAGCGCGAAGGTAGGTGTCTTTATCAAAGAACCCTTGCTTTTGGAAGGCCGGATGATTTTGAATAGAGGCCTGAATCTCTTCGGGAGCCACCTTTAATCGCAGCCGCTGCGCTTCTTGCAATAGAAGAATTTTATTGATCAATTCTTTCACGGCGCGTTCCTTGAGCCCCAACTTTTTGGCCATCTCCTCGGTGAACTTTTCCCCGTATACAGACTGGTATCTATCCCGTAGGTTTTGATAGTAGGTTCTGGCTTCAGCAATGGTGATGATATGTTTCCCAATCCTCACTAAATCTCGCTCCCTGCCTTCCCGAGGGTTCCAGATTCCCCAGAAAACGAAAACAACGACCACAGCCCCCAAGGCAACTTTGATCATCCAGGATTGGGCGTGTCGCCTCATGAAATCCAGCATACTTTCAATTCCCCTTTCCGCAATAATGAGGGCTTCGTAAAAAGTCCATCTGCGGCGTTGCGCTGCATCCTTCGTCATTGCGGCGGTTTAGTAGGGGCACGATGCTTCGTGCCCCTACAGGATTTGCGCGCCTGGCATCTGGAGCTTTTTACTGGGCCATCTTTCTTGATGACTTTTTAAGAGATCATCAATAATATCAATCATCCTAAATGACCCCGGGTAAAAAGGCAAGTATTTTTCATTTAATTTTCTTGCTCCAGCCATCGAATTTTGTTAATATGTCTGCCTCGGATTCCCCACTTTCCCTTTTTGAAGGGGCACGTTCCTTCCCCTCGGGGATTCATCAAGAAAGGAGCTGGCCAATGATCTTCGATTCCATCTTGGGCCTATTCTCCAATGATTTAGCGATCGATCTGGGGACGGCTACAACCTTAGTTTATGTTAAGGGTAAAGGGATTGTTCTTTGTGAACCTTCGGTCGTTGCTATCCGTAAGGATTCAAGGGGGGGGCGGAAAATCCTGGCAGTGGGTAAAGAAGCGAAGAGAATGCTTGGCCGGACGCCGGGGAACATCGTAGCCATCCGTCCGATGAAGGACGGAGTTATTGCCGATTTTGAGATCACCGAATCCATGCTCCGTTACTTCATCGCCCAAGTCCATAAAGGCCGAACCTTGGTAAGACCCCGCATTATTGTTTCCGTACCCTCGGGGATCACGGAGGTTGAAAAAAGAGCGGTGCGTGAATCGGCCCAGTCCGCCGGAGCCCGGGAAGTTTACCTGATCGAAGAACCCATGGCTGCAGCTATCGGTGCAGGCCTTCCGGTCAGCGAACCCTCAGGAAACATGATCGTAGACATCGGGGGGGGGACTTGTGAAGTGGCGGTGATCTCCCTCTCGGGGATTGTCTACAGCCAGTCCGTACGGGTGGGCGGTGACAAAATGGATGAAGCGGTGGCGCAGTTTATCAAACGAAAATATAACCTACTCGTGGGGGAACGAACCGCAGAGATGGTTAAGATTCAGATCGGAACGGCCTATCCAGAAGAAGAAGTGACCACCATGGAAATCAAAGGACGGGACCTTGTGGCCGGGAACCCCAAAGTTTTGCAGATCAACTCCGAGGAAGTGCGGGAGGCCCTGGCTGAACCTATCAATGCCATCCTGGAAGCGGTCAAAACCACCTTAGAACGCACCCCCCCGGAGCTTGCCTCTGACATTGTGGACAAAGGAATTATCCTGGCCGGTGGAGGGTCCTTGCTCAGAAACCTGGATGTTCTCCTGCGGGAAGAGACCAGCCTTCCCGTTACCATCACCGAAGATCCTATTTCAGCGGTGGTTTTGGGATCCGGAAAAGCTTTGGACGAACTCGACATCCTCAAAGAGGTAATGATCAAATCTTGATCGTTTGGGAAGGAAGGGGATGGCCGGTCAACTTTGAACCGGGCTGATAATGGATTGGTTGAAACGTTTCCGCCTTCTTTGTACCGCTTTGCTCTTTATCTTCCTGGCTGTTCTCATACTCACCCTGCACACCAGAAGTGATCGGGAAACTTCCTGGGTGGAGAAAATTCTCCTGGAGATCTCCTCCCCCCTCCAGCAAAAAACCCGAGGATTCATCCTCTGGATGAAAAGAGTAGGGGAACGTTATATTTTTCTCACCCGCGTGCAGCAAGAAAATGAAGCACTGCAACGGATGGTCAGCGCTTTGCGGCAGGAGAACAACCGCCTCCAGGAAGCCATACTGGCCCAAGAGCGCCTCAAGAAATTGTACCCCTTACAAGCTCAACATCCCTCCCCAGCCATCCTGGCGCAGGTATTCGCCCGTGACCCTTCGAGTTGGTTCAAGACCCTGCTGGTCGACAAGGGGGAAGGGGAAGGCGTATCCAAAAACATGGCCGTAGTCGTTTCCGAAGGAGTCGTGGGTCGGGTAATCGAGGCCTCGGCCAATACGGCCAAAGTACTCTTAGTGACCGACCCCAACAGCGCAGTCGATGTGATCATTCAGCGCTCCCGCGCTAAGGGGATCATGGAGGGAAAAGTGGAGGAGTTTGGTATCCTTAAATATGTGCAAAAGAGTGACGACGTTCAGGTCGGTGATAAAGTGATCACTTCCGGTTTGGGAGGAGTCTTTCCCAAAGGGTTAATGATGGGCACAGTTACCAAAGTGGAACGAAAGCGTCCGGGTATTTTCCAATACATTGAGGTTACCCCTGCCGTGGATTTTTCCCGGTTGGAAGAAGTTCTCATCCTTGGTGGCCAGCCATGAAGATCCGCGGCATCGAGAAAAAGGACCGGCCGGCGCTGAAAGCCATCCTTAAGGCCCAGGAGCATTTCAAACCATCAGAAATAAAAGTTGCGTTGGAGATTATAGACTTAGCCCTGACGCAACCAAACCAGGGCGACTACAGTATCCGCGTAGTCGAAGGTGAGGACGGGGAAATTCTCGGATACATTTGTTATGGAAAAGCCCCCTTGACCGACGCCACCTACGACCTTTATTGGATCGTGGTCCATCCGGTATTCCGGAATCAAGGGACCGGAACTTTTCTGCTCCGTTATGCCGAGAAAGACCTGACGCATAAGCAAGCGCGCTTGTTACTCATCGAAACCTCTTCCCTGCCCCCTTATGAATCCCCCCGGGCGTTTTACCTGAAACACGGGTATAAGGAACTGGCCAGGGTAATGGATTACTATGCGGTAGGAGACCACAAGCTGATTTTCGGCAAAAGCCTTACCCCGCGAAGGAGTTAATTACAGGATTAAAATTAATAGGACGCAGATCACCGCAGATAATTACAAAAAGATCCTCTTTTATTCCCGGCGTGCAAAGCTATGCTCAAGACTTGGGCATCCAAACTCCAAAATATTCCCTGGGGCGAATCTCCTTTCCTGCAGCGGCCCTTAGGATTGCAGACACGGATTACTCTGCTGGTAGCCATGATCGTAGTCAGCGTTTTAGTTCTATTCTCCTATCTGGACCTCCGGCTCACAGAACGTTCCCAAAGAGAATTATTCCGGGAGAGGGCGATTTACGTCGTCCGGGAAATAGATTCCCAAATTTACACCATGAAGGAACTTGAAAACCTATCTTTTTTAGAGGAAGAAATTGCCAGTTGGATGTACACCCGCCCTGCCATTCAATCCATGGATATCTTTGTTTTCCATAAAAACAGTTACAAAATACAAGTATCGAGCTTAGGGGAAAAAGATCTGGGCCTCACCCACAAGGATCTGCAATTGTTGAAACGCGATCGGGTTCTCACCACGCTGAAGGAAAAAAATTATCGGACCTACTGGGAAATCCTCGCCCCCCTGCACGTTGGCCGTAAAATCGTGGGCGGTATTCGTATCATTACTTCTCTAGAGGAGGCCGAAGGCTTCCTGGCCCAGAAACGAACCCGGACGGTTGTTTTCACTATATCCAGCGTGGCTATTCTTATTCTTATCCTTACCCTCTTTTTCAGCCGGGCGATCAATCGTCCCATCCAGCGCTTGGTCCGGGCTATGTCTGAGGCTGAGGAAGGCAAATTAAACGTAGAAGTGCCGATAACTTCCCGGGATGAATTAGGCCTGCTATCTGACCATTTTAATCACATGCTATCCCGGATCAACCAGTTCAATGAGGAGCTTACGCGGCGAGTGGAAACCGCAACCCGGGAATTAGCCCAGAGGAACGAAGAGCTGCGCACGGCCAATGAGTCTCTCTTCCAGGCCCAACGCCAGCTCGTCCAATCCGAAAAGATGTCTGCTCTGGGCCATATGGCTGCCACGATGGCCCACGAAATTGGCACGCCTTTAAATTCCATCTCTGGTTATATCCAGCTCATGCTCACGGAGGGGAATGACTCAGACGTGATGGTCCGCCGACTGAAGATTATTGAATCGCAGCTTGACCGCCTGACCCAAACCATCCGCAACCTGCTCCATTCTACGCGCCAACCGGCCCCTAAGCTCGCCCCCCTGGACATCAATCAACTCCTCGAAGAGGTCGTCAACTTGACTCAACCGGGAATGTCGATGCGGGGAATCCATTTCGTTCGTCAGATGCATTTCCCCCTCCCCCCCGTTTCTGGAGATCCTGGACTTTTGCAGCAGGTTTTCCTTAACTTGATGACCAATGCCCTCGATGCCATGCCTAATGGCGGTGTCCTAACCATCGCCACGAGCCCCGGGGAACTTTTGGCGCAGAATGGAGAAATCGTGGAAGTCGCGGTTATCGACAGCGGCACAGGCATGTCCGAGGAAATTAGACGAAAAGCGATCGAGCCTTTCTTTACCACCAAGGAACCGGGAAAAGGCGCTGGTTTGGGACTGGCTATTTGCGATGAAATTATTCGCAGCCATCACGGTAAACTCTTCGTAGAAAGCCTGGAAGGAAAAGGCTCTACCATTCGGGTTCAACTCCCCGCTTTCTCCGCAGAAGGTGAATAATTCTATGTCTTCTCCAATGGGCATACTCATCGTAGACGATGATGAAATCACCTGTAACCTTTTAGAGGAGGTATTATCCAAAGAAGGGTATATCGTCGATAAGGCTCTCGACGGCCGAGAAGCCATTGACAAAGGAGAGAATAAGACTTACGACGTCGTACTCACCGATATTCGGATGATCGATGTCGACGGCATGGAAGTGCTCAGGGCTTACCGGCAAAAGAGTCCGGACAGCATCATCATCATGATGACTGCTTTTGGATCCATTGAAACAGCCATCCGGGCGATTAAAGAAGGGGCTTATGACTACGTCAGTAAACCCTTCAAGCTGGATGAGATCAAGCTGACCATCCGGCGCGCTCTTGAACAGAAGCGTCTGTTGCAAGAGAACCTCTTCTACCGCCAGGAATTAATCACCAAATACAAACTGGAGAATATCGTTGGGCGTAGTCCGCAGATGCTCCAGGTTTATAAAACCGTTGCCCGCGTTGCCGAAAGCCGCTCCACAGTTTTGATCGTCGGAGAAAGCGGTACGGGAAAAGAACTGGTTGCCCGCGCCATCCATTTCAACAGCCCGCGGTCCTCCAAACCATATGTGGCCGTGGATTGTGGTTCTTTAGCTGAAACCCTTCTGGAGAGTGAACTTTTTGGACACGTTCGGGGAGCGTTCACGGGCGCTGTTACCAGTAAAAAAGGTCTTTTTGAAGAGGCCGACAACGGAACTTGCTTCCTGGACGAAGTGGGAGACATCAGCCTGGCGATGCAGGCCAAACTTTTGAGGGTCATTCAGGAGCATGAAATCAAACGGGTTGGGGGAACGGAAACTACCAAGATTGATGTCCGCATCATTGCGGCAACGAACAAAAATTTGGAAGAGTTGGTTGCCGAAAAAAAATTTCGTGAGGACCTCTTCTACCGTCTCAACGTGGTATCTATTCATCTTCCCCCCCTGCGGGAACGGGTGGATGATATTCCCCTGCTGGCTGACCACTTTTTACGGAAGTATGCCGCGGAGAATGAAAAGCCGGTTGCGCGGATATCCGCAGAAGTTTTGGATCTTTTGCTCCGCTACCAATGGCCTGGAAATGTGCGGGAGTTGGAAAATGTTATAGAACGCGCCGTAACTCTTTCCCCCCATTCTTTAATCCTTCCCGAAGACCTTCCCTGGCGACTCCGGGTAGAACCTTCTGCGATTAGTGCCACTTCGCTCCCTTCCCAGATTTCCCTAACTGAGTTGGAAAAGCTCTATATTAAAAAGGTCTTAGAAGATACTGGGGGCAACAAAAAGAAAGCTGCCGACATTTTGGGAATTGACCGCCGCACCCTCTATCGTATGGCCGCCCGCTATGGTATTAACCTCAAACGTTAAATGAGGCTAAATGCCCCACCTAACAACATAGCCCCATTTTTATAACTATTTAAAATAATTAAAATATTTTTTTAATTTCTCAATAATGAGGCGATAATGTCTATATTAAACTTTTCCCAAAATAGATTTATTTAATAGTGGGACAAAAACTTTATTATTAACTATATGATTTGACAATGAATATGTTTTTAATTGATATTTCAAATACTTAAAATTTTTTTGGTATTGTTATTGCTTGATGAATTGTAATTTTCAAGATATTTTTCGACCTATGAGACTCAAAAAAAAACCAATTTTATCCCTTTTCTTTGGGCTCCTTCTAATATCACTGGTTGCCCCTTATGGATGCAGCGGATTTAAATCCGAGAACGAAAGATTGAAGGAAGAAGTCACGGATATTAGCACAGAGAATGATAAATTGAAAAAAGGATTAAACACCTTAAAGAGTGAAAATTCTAAGATGCACATTCGGTTAGCCCAGTTGAACCTGCAGATTGTCTCTCTCCAAAATGAAATCCAGAATTTGCAAAAAGACGTTGATACCCTTAAAGCCCAATTAAAGGGAGTGGAGAAAAAAAATAAAAAATCTTGAATGAATGTATCTGCACAATACCGAGAATTCTTTCCCCCAACGGAAGGATTGACAAAATTAATAAGTAAGGAGGTGAAAAAAATGCGCAAATTGATTGCTTTGTTTGTGGCTTTGTTGTTTGCCACCTCAATGATCGTTGCTGCGGGTTGTGCCAAGAAAGAAGAGCCAGCCAAGCCTGCGGCAGAGCCAGCCAAGCCTGCGGAGCCGGCAAAAGCCCCCGAGCCCGAGAAAAAGGCTGAAGAAGCAAAGCCAGAAGCAGCCCAGCCTGCGGAGCCGGCTAAAGCTCCTGAGAAAAAGTAAGTAAACAAGGTGGGTTGCTCGAAGATCGCCTGATATTTCCACAAGAAAGGAGGTGAAAAAGGATGAAAAAGGTTCTGGTTGTTCTGGTTGCTCTTTTAGCCATGGTGGCTTTTGTCAGTGGAGTCGTAGCCCAGGGAAAGGAGGCCGAAAAACCGGCCGCTGCCGCAGACAAGCCGAAAGCCGATAAGCCCAAAGCCCCCAAAGCGTTGAAGGTTACCGGTACGGTTGCCGCGTATGAGGCCGGAAAGACGATCACACTGAAGGCGAAGGACAAAGAGTTGGCCTTCGATATCGCCGCTGATGCCAAAGTAAAAGGGAAAGTTAAAGAAGGCGCCAAAGTAACGGTAAAATACAAGAAAGATGGCGATAAGATGGTAGCGACTGCCATCTCCGTTGCTGTCGCGAAGAAACCAAAAGCTGCCAAGAAAGAGAAATAGTCAGAAAAGAAGCCACCTTTTCAAGGCTGGTGAAAAAAAGCATAACTCTTGGGTACAGAGTTATGCTTTTTTCTTTTATTTTCCTCAACCGGTCCAGAATTATTTTCACCGCTTCCCTTCACTTTGCCAATTCCGTTGAAAGTTCATAAAGATTGGCAAGAAAGAAGCAGGGAGATGCTGAGCCCTGTACACCATGCGGTTCAGGGCTGAGTATCTTCCTGCCTCTCTGGGCTCGAAAATGCTAAGGAAATTCAAAAGTGAAGGGGGGCAATGCCCATAATCAAGCTGGCTTTTTAATTGACAGACCATGGGCCATTACTATAGATTTCACAATAAGATGACCCCATGAAAAGGTTCAATCCGTTTTTTTATTTCGAACCCACGACTCAACCTGAAGGGCATCGATGGCTTTACCCGCATCGAATGAAAAGCCTGAAATAAGCCTTCATATCGGCGCCCTGGCATCCATATCCGCAGTGGAGGATTTTTCAGAAGTAGGAACTCATCCGCAGGATGGAAATAGAGGAGGAAAAGATGCAAGAGACAGGCCTTGGTTTATTAGGGGTAGATTGGGAAGAACGCATCGACTTTGCCAAGATGCGAACCGAGCGGGTGGAGAAGGCTAAGCAAGTTCTGAAAGCGGCCGAGGTGGACGCAGTATTCTTTTTCCGCCTGGAAAATGTGCGTTATTTAACCAGTCTGCGTACCCACCAATGGCCGGTCATGGCCTGGGGAACGGCCTCCACTGTTCTTCCCCGGGACCATGAACCAATCCTCGTTTGCCAGGACTACAATCATGTCCAGGCACGCATGCCCTGGATTCGGGAAAACACCATTGAATTCCCGCCGGGGGGTCTGGAATTCGAGTATGGCGCGAGACGCTGGGCGGATCAGGCCAAGAAAAAACTCTTGGACCTGGGAATCAATCCCAAGCGGATTGGCGTAGATGCTTACTCGCCCGCCATGGCCAAAGTCTTCCCCCAAGTCTTCTCCGAAGTTGAGTTGGTGGACGGGGAGGCTGTTATCCTCCAGGCTCGGGCGATAAAAACCCCGGAAGAAGTGAAATGCTTGCGGCAGGCTTACGCTATTACGGCTGCCGGAATGGAGGCCGGACGGGAATTTCTGCGCCCGGGCCGAAAAGAATGCGAGGTGCTGGCAGAATGTTTCCGGGCCATGTTTTACCTGGGGAGCGAATGGACCCAGTGTGCCAATATCGTCTGCTCTGGTCCTTACACCGTCCCCTATCGTCGTTTCACTTCCGACCGGGTTATTCTTCCGGGGGATTTTGTTATCATTGACATCGGATCCATCTTCAACGGCTATTACGGCGATTTTACCCGCACCTGGCTTTGTGGTAAAGATGGGCAACCCACCAAAGATCAGATCCAGATTCACATGGAGTGTTACAACGCTTTGCGCGCCTGCGAGAAAGCCATTAAACCGGGGGCCACCACTTGGGAGGTTTCCCGTGCCTCGGGGGAGCATATTCTGGGCGGCCGGCTGGGCCATGGCATCGGGGTGGGGGCCATGGAACCTCCGTACTTTGGTTCCGAAGTGCTCATTCCCAAGGAAAAGGCGGTGGTTCTCCAGCCGGGGATGGTCTTCTCTGTTGAGCCCTATGCCGGGAAACCGGGAATCGGCGGCGTGCGCCTGGAGGACAACTTCCTGGTGACCGAGGATGGATGTGAAGTTATAAGCAAATTCTATTTCGAAGAAAGGCTGCTGCAATAAAAAAATAATGATCTGCGGTTATCTGCGCAAATCTGCGTCCTATTAAATTTGATGGCTTCGTAAAAAGTCCATCTGCGGCGTTGCGCTGCATCCTTCGTCATTGCGGCGGTTTAGTAGGGGCACGATGCTTCGTGCCCCTACAGGATTTGCGCGCCTTGCATATGGAGCTTTTTACTTTGCCATCCCAATTTTGACTTTTTACGAGATCATCAAATTTAAAAGGAGGGGAAGCATTATGAAGGTAATTACCATTGAAGATCTTCCAGGGGTAGTACCGGAAGCGCACTATGACCTGCTCAGTTACCGGATTGTGGACGAAAAAATCGGGGCTAAAAGCATGGGAGCTTCCTTAGGGCGCATGGAACCAAGTGGAAGGACCGGCCCTCATGCCCACGAGAAGGCAGAACAGTTCTTTATAATATTGAAAGGGGAAATGCTGATGAAAACCGACCGGGGAGAAGCGCGGTTGAAACAGGGTCAGGCGGCCTTCATTTACCCCGGAGAGGTTCACGAAAATTACAACGTGGCCAATGGGACCACGGAATATCTTGTGGTCACGAGCAAACTTTCCACCTAAGAAAAAAGAATCCCGTAGGGGAGCAAAAAAAGAGATACCGGAAGGAAAGCCGGAGGCAAGGCTTGGAGGGGCGTCGCCAAAGGCCTCTCCTCTTGAGTAACTTCGGGCTATCGGGAGGCAGTTCGGAATTTGTTTTAAATAAAATGAAAAAGATTCAACCCTATACCAAGGAGACCTTCCAGAAATTCCATCGGGCCGGGATAAAAATTGCTCTGGGTACAGATACCCAAATCGACCCTGAAATGGGTACCAGTGCCTATGAGCTGGAGATCTATGTTGATTACGGGATGACTCCCCTGGAAGCGCATATAACCCTTACTACTCCCGTCTGACTTTGGCCGCGATGGCCTCCGCCATCTCGGTGGAGGATGAATTTCCTCCCAAATCATAAGTGCTCATCTTTCCTTCGATGAGGATATCCGTTATCGCCTTCTCGATCCGGCGGGCCATGGCGGTCTCCCCGAGGTAATCCAGCATCATCATCGCCGCCCGGATGGCGGCGATTGGGTTAACCACATTTTTGTCCGCGTATTTGGGAGCGGTTCCGTGAATCGGTTCAAAGACGGCGAAGGCGTCGCCGATATTGCCGCTGTAAGCAAACCCCATACCGCCGCTGATCCCGGCGGCCACGGCACCGCCCAGAATTTTGGCCAATTGTTTCAGCTGCTGGAATGCATCTAAACTCCCCAACCCCCGACCTCCGGAAACAACAATCTTGGCATCCTCCAGGTTGACTTCCTCTCCTTCCTCCTCGAGGCGATCTATGACCGTCGTTTCCCGGGGGATCGACTCAATTTGCGGCGCAATGACTACCCGCTCGGGGATCCGGATCATCGGGCATTGGCAATGGAGCGCATGATTTTGATGGAGGTAAATTCACAGTGGCGATCTTGGTGATGTAACATTATATTGCCTGAACAAGGGCGATTTGTTAGGATAGGTTTACTTCCTATGGGTTTTTAGACCGCCAAAGATCCAAAATCATTTCATTCCATCCAGGAGGTTGGTAATGAGGATCTTCAGGACCGAAGAGTATGGGCAGATGGAAAATCCGACTCCGGGCGAAAAATACCGGGGGGAGATCCTAACCGATGAAAATAAGGCCAGGGATCTCGGTGGAATTTTTGTCGTCCTTGTGCCTGGCAGCGGGCCGCCCTACCATTACCACGAAAAACGTGAATCCATTATTGTGGCCATCAGCGGAGAGGCAACGGAGATCTGGGAAGGCGAAGAGATTCCCATTAAAGCCGGCGACGTGATTTTCATTCCCCGGAGAGAAAAACACACGACCGTGAACACTTCCCAGCAAGAGTTTCGTTACCTGGAGTTCTTTACCTGTCCGCCCGTGGGGACCGATTTTGTGGAAGTAAAATAAAGGAGGACAACTCATTGGCGACGAAAGAAACTTGTTTACAGGCAGAGCTGGAAGCAAGCGCGGGCTGAATTGCCATTTTCGGGTTATGATAGGGGATATGCGATGAATGATCGTTTTTCCATGGGATTTATTGGTTTTGGTGAAGCAGGCTTTGAGATCGCTCATGGGCTTTATTCTGCCGGAGTAACCCGCATGTGCCTCTACGATCTCCGCACGCCCGATCCCGACAGAGGGGCCTTGGTGATAAAACGCGCCCAGGAAGCAGGGGTAAAGATTCTCGACTCAGCCAAGCAAGTAGTAGAACAATCCGATATGGTCATCTCGGTTGTTACCCCGGAAGCATCCGTCCCCGTGGCCCAAGAAGTGGCTACTCATCTGCAAACGGGGCAGATTTATGTTGACCTAACATCCTCTTTCCCCGACAACATGAAGATGATCGCCGCCCTGGTAGAACCCAGCGGAGCGAAGTTCGTGGATGGAGCCATGATGGGTTCCCTGCCGATTTATGGACACAAAGTACTGATCTATGTAGCCGGACTCTATGCGGGAGAAGCCGCGCGGATTTTGAATGAGCACGGCATGAATCTCAAGGTCGTCGGGGAGGAACCCGGTCAGGCTTCGGCCATCAAGCTCATCCTGAGCATCGCCACCAAGGGCTTCGAAGCTCTCCTGGTGGAGATGCTTTTGGCTTCTCATCACTACCAGGTAGAGGAACCGGTACTTTTGGCTCTCCATCAATTCTTCGCCAAAGGCCTTGAGCCAGTTGTTGATCGCTTTGTAGGAAGCGACGCGGTTCATGCCGGAAGAAGAGTAACGGAAATGGAATCCTCGGTCAGACTTCTGGAGAAAATTGGTACGGATCCGATTATGACCAAGGCCACGGTTCAAAGGCTCCAGTGGTCGGCCTCCCTAAATTTAAGTGAATACTTTGGCGGAATATCCCCAGGTGGGTATAAGGAAGTCATCCAAGCCTGGGAGAACATCGGCCTTTTCCCTAAAGTAAAGAGATGAAATTCGACCTCCTGATTCAGGGCGGAAAATTGGTGATCCCCAAGCAAGGGATTGTAGCGGGGGATATCGGGATTCAAGACGGCAGGATCTCCGCCATTTTAAAAGCGGGAAATGATCTCCCGGCGACTCCATAATCGATGCCACAGGGCTCTATGTGTTTCCAGGGGTCATTGAACCTCATTCTCATATCGGGATCGGGGATGGAATTCGGGATCTGGCCACGGAAACGAAGGCGGCCGCCCTGGGAGGGGTATGTACCAACCTCTTGTTTCTGCGTCATCCCGAGCCCTATGATGTCCTTTACCGAGAGATGAAGGAAGCCGGTGAATCTTTGGCCTACGGAGATTTCTCTTTCCATTTGGTGCTGCTCACGGACGAACACTTGTCCTCCCTTCCGAAGTACATTGAGGAGTGGGGAATCACTTCCTTCAAGTTTTACCTGACCTACCGGGGTGAGGATGCCAGGATGCTGGGAACGGACGGCATCTACCATCAAGTGGATGGGGTGGATGATGGATTTATGTACGACTGTTTCCGGGAAGTTGCCAAGTTCCCCCAGGGGTTGATCATCTGCCACGCCGAAGATATCGAGATTATCCGGCGAGAGAGAAAAAAACTGGTTGCGGCGGGGCGCGACGACATGGAAGCGTGGCAAGCATCCAGGCCATTAATCGCCGAGGTGGAAGGGGTTCGCAGAGCTCTGCTGTTTGCGGAGATGACCGGCTGCCGCCTAAACCTCCTGCACATCTCCTCGCAAGCAGCCTTGGAAGCAGCAAAATCCATCCGCAAACGCTATGATAAGATACTCATAGAGGTGTGCCATCCGTACTTGAGCTGTCATGCGGACGAAGGAGTGGATAAATCCCATAAGTTTAGACCCCCCCTGCGCAGCCGATCCGATTGTGAAGCCCTCTGGCAGGGCTTGCGGGATGGAAATGTGAACACCGTGGGGTCGGACCACGTGCCCAGAAAGCTTCAGGCCAAGATGGGGTCAGTTTGGAGCCAGCCCACAGGCGGCCCGGGAACTCCTGTCCTGCTCCCCGTTTTGCTGGGAGAGGGCTATCATAAAAGAGGACTTCCCCTCGAGCGAATCGCTGAGCTTACCTCTTACAATCCGGCCAGGGTCTATGGCTTATATCCTCAGAAGGGGGATATAAGAATTGGGACGGATGCCGATCTGACCGTGGTGGATTTGAATAGAGTGAAAACCGTTCAAGCGAAAGATTTTGAGATGTTCGGTGATCACTTGCCCTGCGATGGCTTGGAAATTAAAGGATGGCCGGTCATGACTCTTGTGCGGGGGAAAACAGTCATGAAAGATGGAAAGATTGTGGCCAATGCGGGGTGGGGACGTTTTCTGGCCAGATAGAGGTCCGCTGGAAAAACGCAGCGAAATTTTCACCTTTAAAAGAGGAGTTTTACCATGACTCTGGGTTGGGGCATCGTTAGCACCGGACGGCATCCGGATAATAAGATCGTTCCGGCCATGAAATTGGCGGAGGGGAATCAGGCCATCGGAATATTCAGCCGCGATAGGGGACGGGCGGAAGCCTTCGCGCAGAAGCACGGACTTCCTGCGGCTTACGATTCTTTAGAGGATCTTTTGCAGAACCCGGAGATCCAGGCCGTCTTCATCGCCTCCCCCAACTCCTTGCATGCCCGGCACACGAAAATGGCCGCTGAGGCCGGTAAACACGTTTTGGTTGAAAAACCAATGGCAGTGAGTGTGCCCGAGGCCCTGGATATGGTACATACCTGCCGCAAAAACGGGGTGAAGCTGGGCGTAGGCTTCCATCTGCGCCATCATCCCGGACATTGCCGGGCGCGACAGTTTATCCAGGATGGGACTGTGGGCTTCATTTCTCTGGCCCAGGCCCAATTCTTTTTTCCGGACAAAAGAGGGGTGGTGGATCTGCCCCGCCGCAGCGGCCTTTCCCTGTGGTGGGAAGATCCGGCCATGACCGGAGGCGCCTACAGTATTATGGGGATGGGTGTCCACGCCCTGGACTTGCTCCAATTTCTTTTGGGGCAGCCGATAACGGAGGTGGCGGCCATTACCGACGGCCAAAACGTCCAGAAACCATTGGAACAAATTGCCGCCATCGCCCTCCGCTTCGGCAACGGCGCTGTGGGAACCGTATGTTGCGGCCGCCGGGTACCCGAGACAAAAAATGACGCTGTCGTCTATGGCACGGGAGGACGGGTTTGGTTGCAAGATACTTTATGGGAGCCTCTGCGGGGTAAGCTGGAAGTAGTCAGTGATGCGGTGAATATGGAAGAGTCCTACCAGGGGGATCTGTTATCCTTATACAAACTTCAAATTGAAGCCTTCCACCGGGCGATTCAGCGGGATGAGGAGTTCGACGCCTCGGGGATGGATGGTTTGCGTGCCGTCCAGGTGGCCTCGGCCATCATAGAATCCGCCTCCACCGGCCGCGCTGTCAAGATCGAACCCCTTTGAAATTGGGTCCCCGTGTCAAGATCCAATGATGAAATAATCCTTAAGTTGGAAAGGAGGTGAATGCAAGATACGAGCTAAACATAAAAAGGAGTCGATGCCGACTCTGAATTTCAAGGAGGGAAAGAATGAAAAAGAAAATCTTTTTATTTTCGCTGCTAATCCTGTTACTGATGGGGCAAACGATCGTTGATCGGGCTGCTGCTAAGCGCCCGGATATCATTTACTTCGCCAGCCACACGGCAGGCGCAGGTGCTTATAGTTTGCAGGGACTGGTAGCCGAGGCCATTATCGAGAAGGTGGGGATTAAAGTCAGGTTAGTGCCAGCGGGCGCGGACGTGGCCAGGGCACTCATGGCCTATAAAGGCGAGGCGCACACCGCCGCGTTGAATTCAATTTCTGGATGGCAGATACAGGAAGGCTTATTCGAATTTAGCGCGCCGGAGTGGGGTCCTACACCCGTGCGATATCTGTGGATACCAGAGCATGTGGGAGCGGCCATGGCGGTCAGAGGAAACTCGGGATTAAATAAAATAGAAGATTTAAAAGGTAAAAAAGTGGCCACGATGCCTGGTTCCCCTTCGCCTCAACTGATGAATGAGGCCTTCCTGGCCTTCGGAGGTTTGACCTGGAAGGATGTGGTTACTGTGCCGCACAGTGGGCCTGTTGCCGCGTACGACGCTGTCGTTAAACAAAGGATCGATTCCACCTTCTTTAATCTTGTCAGCAGCCAAGCCTATGAGCTGGCCTCCATGCCCTCCGGTATACGGTATCTCGAGATGCCTGCAGATAACCAAGAAGGTTGGAAAAAGCTGCAAAGGGTTTGTCCCCCGATGTCCCCGAAGAAGGCTACGGTAGGAGCCAACATTTCGGAAAAGAATCCCGTCTGGGTTGCGAGACAGGGGTATCCCAATTTCTTAACCTGGGATAAATTGGACGAGGACACCGCCTACCATATAACCAAGTATCTCCATGAATGTTATGAGCTATATGCAAAAAAGAATAAATCCCTGATGTTGGACTGGACAATCGACAAGTGCCTTTCGCTTTTTGATGATGAAGTTGTGCCTTTGCATCAAGGAGCGATTCGTTACTTTAAGGAAATCGGCCGGTGGAACGCTGAACGTGAGAAGAAGAACCAGGAGCGAATCGCCCACCAGGCCAAATTAAAAGAATTGTGGGACCAGACCGTAAAAGAGGCAAAACAGAAAGGGATCGAGGGCAAAAAATTTTCCGATTTCTGGATGGAAAAAAGGGCCAAAGCCGGCCTTTGGATCCCCAAGCTATAGCTCGATGGTAAAGGAATTTCTTTTTTGGACACGGATGTACACAGCGCGGCAGTGCTGCAATCAAAAGCCCCCTCACCCTCCCCTCTCCCCCACGAGTGGGGGAGAGGGATGGGGTGAGTAGTACAGATGATCAGGATAAAATAAAAAAATAATTATCCGTTGTTATCTGCGCAAATCTGCGTCCTATTAAATTTATCCGTTTCGGCAACGGCCACAGTTTTTCCGGTGGCCACGAGGACCCTTCCTCTCAAAACTGGGGGAAGGGTCATTGCCTCCTGGGCGGCAGCGTAAAAGGGCAAGGTGGTTCTGAATCGGGAGCGGCCGATCTGAAGGAGGAAATGGATGGCCAAAGAGGAAAGACGTATAGAAGGGTATCGCGGCTGGATTTTCATTTTCTTTTTCATGATTGCTTTATTTTTTGCGATCAATCAAGTTTTTGATCTCAATTTTTTTTCCGGCTATGTCCTCATCGGCCCAACCTTTAATTTTGTGATCGTCGGTTTTTTTATCCCCTTGGTTTTCTTAGGTCGTTCTTCAGGGCGGGCAGGGAAATTGATCGGGCTCGACATTTTTTTCTTCGTTCTGTACTGGGCCTTATCTCTCTACTTGGCCTGGAACGGGTTAGACATCCTCACGAAGGGTTACGGCTATATTGCCCCTGGGCACATGGTGGTCATATCCATAATCCTCTGGGGTCTCCTGATCGAGGCGATCCGGCGAAGTGCGGGTATCGTTTTTATGGCGGTTGTGCTCTTTTTTTCTCTTTATCCTCTCTTCGCCTCCCACATGCCTGGCTTTTTGCAAGGGGTTGAGCGCTCCTTTGAGAAAACGGCCTTATTCCATATTTTAAGCACCGAAAGTGCCATGGGGACATTAGTGGATATTTTCTCCAATATTGTATTCGGCTTCATACTTTTTGGCATCGCGGTGGTAGCGACGGGAGGAGATAAATTCTTACTGAATTTATCTAACACTATTGTCGGGCAGACCCGGGGGGGACCCGCTAAGATGGCGGTCGTCGCCAGTGCCCTTTTCGGGTCTTTAAGCGGGAGTGCCATTGCCAATGTGATCACCACCGGATCGATTACGATTCCAGCCATGAAATCCTGCGGCTATCGCCCCGAATACGCCGGCGCAATTGAGACCTGCGCCTCGACGGGAGGCACATTAACCCCTCCCATCATGGGGGCCACGGCATTCGTTCTGGCATCCTTTATAAACGTGCCCTATGCTACGGTAGCTTTAGGCGCAGCCATACCCGCAGCATTATTTTACCTTTCATTATTTATTCAAGTGGATGGCTACGCGGCCAAAAGGGGGCTGCGAGGGTTGCGGACGAGTGAAAGCCTTAGGCTGGGAGAAGTTCTCAAGGATGGTTGGTTCTATTTGCCGACAATGGCGGTGCTGGTAATTTTTCTATTTGTCTTGCGGTGGACAGGGGAGTCGGCATTCGTGGCCACGGCGGTGATGCTTGGCCTGGCTCAGATTCGCAAGAAAACAAGATTCACCCGGGAGGGCTTCTGGCGCTTCTTGGAAAATGGAGGAAGAAGCTCAGCCATGCTGCTTACTCTCATGACCGGATCGGGAGTGCTGATGGGTTCTTTTTCTCTTACCGGGATCGCCTCCACCTTCTCGCGAGAGCTCTTTATCCTTGCCGGAGGGAATATTCCACTGATGCTCCTCTTTACGTCCGTGGCCAGCCTTATCTTAGGAATGGGGATGACCACTATCGCATGCTATATCTTTTTGGCCCTGGTTGCAGCTCCGGCTTTGGTCAGTGCGGGATTGAATGAATTAGCGGTGCACCTGTTTGTCCTTTATTGCGGGATGCTTTCATTCATCACCCCTCCGGTTGCCCTGTGCGCATTTGCAGCGGCAAGTATTGCTGAAACATCACCGATGAAGATCGCGCTTACCGCCTGTCGTTTGGGAGGGGCCATATTCGTGTTGCCTTTCTTTTTTGTGCTCAATCCTGTTTTAGTAATGCAAGGTGAGCCTATGGCCATTGTACTTGCGGTTCTCACGGCTTCCTTAGGTATGTTTCTTATTGGTTCAGCGTTCGAAGGGTACATGATAGGAGTA
>JAHJQK010000182.1 GCA_018819135.1 Pseudomonadota bacterium
ATCTTATTATTTCGGAATGCGGATTGCGGCTAGTAAAAGCCACAACCGGATTCCTTGCTATTACAAGGTTCAAGAATTCCATGGTTCCAGAGTTCGAGGGCAATTCTTTCGAATCTTTATCCTCGACCCCTTGACCCCTAGACCCCTTGAACCCTGTTTTTATCTTTTATCAAAGACTCGTTGCGACTTTCTTTCGGTGCGCGGTAGACTTTGGAAATCGACCACCTCCACTTTGCCGCCGACCAGCAGCTGACGGCTGAGAAGATTGTTCAGTTGCGCGGCTACGGCTTGGTCTTCTTGGGGATCCGCGCCTTCCGCCCGCTCCACTTTTACAGTCATATAATCTTTGCCATCAGTCCCCCGTTCTAAAAAAACTTGAAACTCACTGCCCACCTGGAGAACTTGCGAAAGAAGATGGTCGATTTGTCCGGGGTAAATGTTCACTCCCCTGATGATGAACATATCATCCGAGCGCCCGAGGATTTTGTCGTGCCTGGGGAGGATGTTACCGCAGGAGCATTTTCCAGGAACCAGCCGGGTAAGATCTCGGGTGCGGTAACGAATCAAAGGAGCAGCTTCTTTGCGCAAGGTAGTGACCACCATTTCTCCCACTTCTCCGAGTGGCGAAGGTTTGAGGGTCTCTGGGTCGATGAGTTCCAGGATGTAGTAATCCGCCCAATAGTGAATTCCTTCATGGGCCGGACATTCTAACCCTGTTCCCGGCCCATAAAGCTCAGTCAACCCAGGGATGTCAAAAGTATCTTCCACCCCGAGGTTCTCTTGGATATTTCGGCGCATGGCTTCGCTGTGGCGCTCGGCGCCGAAAATGACCTTACGGAGGGAAATCTTATCCCGAAGGCCGCGCCGTTTCACCTCTTCGGCCATGAGCAGGCCCATGGAAGCAGTGCAGCAGAAGGCCGTTGTTTGAAGATCGACCATAATTTCGCAATGCATGTCGAGGTTTCCGGGTCCCACCGGAACGGCCATGGCCCCCAACCGTTCAGCCCCCAATTGAAAACCCACTCCTGCAGTCCAGAGGCCATAGCCGACAGCGATCTGCACTCTGTCTGCTTGGCTCAAGCCGGCCATTTCATAACAGCGGGCGAACATCGCACTCCAGTCCTGCAGGTCTTTTTCCGTGTAACAAAGGACTTTCCTTTTTCCGGTCGTTCCGGAGGAAGCATGGACCCGGACGACTTGTTCGAGGGGAACCGCAAGCAGCGGAAAGGGGTACCCTTCCCGCAGGTCATCAGCAGTGGTAAAAGGAAGTTTGTGAATATCTTCTATACTTTGAATATCCGGGGGGTAGACTCCGGTTTCTTTCATCTTCTTCTGGTAAAAGGAAGACCCTTGGAGGGCGTGATGGACCGTCCATTGCAAGCCTTCAAGCTGCAATTGCCTCAACTCTTCTTCCGATTTAATCGTTGGCATGAATGTTTTGGGCATGATGGTTCTCCCAAAAACCATAAGGTAGGCCATGGGCTTCTGATTATTTTTTCCGATTGCCCATTGCCCGTTACCTATTGCCTATTTTTTACAAGTTCTACTTCCACTCTCAGGCCTATGGCCCTGCGGAGGGCTAATTGGACGACGTCTTGCAGGGCAATCTTTCTTTCTTCCTTGGTGCCCCAAATCTCCGGTGAGGCTTCCACGAGCACTTTCAGCCGATCGTTCATTCCTTGTTTTCCCATCACTTCCAGGGAATAACCGGGCCCCACCCCCTCAATGCCAATGCCAACCAGTACCTCTTCGATCTTCTCCGGGAAGACGTTGATCCCGCGCACCGACATCATTTGGTCGGTTCTATGGAGAACCCGGTCCATTCTGGCCATCGTCCGCCCGCAAGAGCAGTGATCGTAATGGAGCGTAGTCATCTCGCTCGTCCGGTAACGCAAAAGGGGATAGGCATTTGTCGTGAGGGTAGTGAGGACAAGTTCTCCTTCCTGGCCAGCACTCAGGGTTTGGCCGGTATGGGGATCGATTTCTTTCCTTTTCATGGTTTCCATGATGTGCAAGGCAAAGGAGGGGGTTGAAGCCAGGACGGTACTTCGGAAATCCCGCATGATCCTGAGTTGAACTTCTGCTAAGGCGATTGAAGTTGGTACAACGGCCGCCCCGATCAATTCAGCGCTCTGATTGAAGCGGATCGCTCCCAAAAAAAGGCCGTAGTTGAAAGCCACTTGGATAATATCTTGCTCGGTGATGCCAATCCCGACCATGATCCGCGCCACGAGCTCGCGCCATATTTTCAGGTCCTGCCGGGTATAGCCGATGACGATAGGGTTACCGTAAAGCCCCATAGGAAACTGCAGGCGGACGACATCACGCAAAGGAACGGCAAACATCCCATAAGGATAATTGTCCATCAGGTCCTTACGGGTGGTGAAAGGAATCCTTTGCAGGTCTTCAAGGTTCTTGATGCTGTCCGGATTTACCCCAGCCTCGTCGAATTTTTTCCGGTAAAAATCCACATGGGAATAAGCCAGGTTGAGGACAATCTGCAACCTTTCATTCTGGAGCTCGAGGAGCTCTTTTCTCTCCTTGGTTTCAATTTCCGGATTGAATATGGGCATATCCACCTCCCGCTTACCTTTCCCATTTGCCCCTATAATCTTTACCCAAAAAAGCCCTTTTCACTTCCTCGTTGTTGAGAAGTTCTTCGCCGGTTCCGGTTAAAAGGATCCGACCTGTATCCAGGACATAAGCCCGGTGACAAATCCGGAGAGCTTCTTTGGCGTTTTGTTCGACCAGCAAGATTGTTATTCCCCGATCATTCAGGGAGCGGATGATCCGGAAAATTTCCGAAACGACCGTAGGGGCCAGGCCCAAAGAAGGCTCATCGAGCATGAGCAATTGGGGTTGACCCATGAGAGCCTTTCCTAAGGCGAGCATTTGTCGTTCCCCACCGGAGAGTGTTCCGGCCAGCTGGCCTTGGCGATCCCGAAGGATGGGAAAAAGTTGATATACTTTTTCCATCTCTGGCACTAATTGGCCCTGATCCTGGCGCCTGAGGTAAGCACCGAGTTCCAAATTTTCCAGAACGGTAAGAGGGTTGAAGACTTTGTCGGCCTCAGGCACCTGGAGGATGCCCAGGGCTACAATTTTTTCCGGCTTCAGCCCCCTGATTTCCCCGTCCAGAAAAATCCTGCTCCCATTCTGCGAGGGGTGCAGGCCGGAGATAACGTTCAATAAAGTGGTTTTCCCCGCCCCGTTGGCCCCGATGAGGGAAACAATCTCTCTCCTCTCGACGTGAAGCGATACCCGGCGCAAGACCTGGATTTTCCCGAAAAAAGCGTCGATGTTTTTAATTTTCAGCATAGCTCAAAATATTGGCCACAGAGGTCACAGAGTACACAGAGAAAGAAATAAAATTCAAATCTAAAAAATTAGAGGAAAGAAAAGCCTGAAAAGCTGCCAAGCCGCTAAGCCGCTTCGTCCTGGGTTTTGTCTTCTGAATTCTGATTGCGTTTTTTTAAATAATTCTGGTTTTTTCTCTCTGTGCCCTCTGTGTTCTCTGTGGCTAATAAATTTTTTTAGGTGCCGAGGTATGCTTCCACAACCCGGCTGTCCTTCTGCATCTCCTCCGGGCGGCCTTCGCCGATCTTGGAACCGTGGTGGAGAACGATCAGCCAGTCGGAGATACCCATGACCAAGTGCATATTATGTTCCACCAAAATGATGGTCTGGCCCGTTTTTTTTAATTTGATGATAATATCTCCCATGGCTTCGGTTTCCCGGATATTCAAGCCGGCTACAGGTTCGTCCAAAAGTAAAAGTTTTGGCTCCCCGGCCATGGCTCGGCAAATTTCCAGACGCTTTTGCTCCGCGATGGAGATGTGCCCAGCCATCCAATCTGCTTTGGCCAAGAGGCCAAAGAAATTCAGTAAAGCTTTTGCCTTTTCCTGAATCTTCTTTTCCTCACGCCGTTCACCGGCCAGGTGGAACATCCCGCCCAAGAAACCAGATTGGGTCCTCGGATGCATTCCCACCATGACGTTTTCCAGGACAGTCATATTGGCAAAAAGTTGCGCCTGTTGGAAGGTGCGGTTGACTCCCAGGGTGGTAATCTGGAAGGACTTCAATCTGGATATGGGCCTATCCTGGAAAAAAATCTCCCCAGAATTCAAGGGATAAACTCCACTGATCGCATTGAGAAGGGTCGTCTTGCCTGCCCCATTCGGCCCGATGACGGAGACGATCTGGCGCGGGGCAATGGAGCAGGAAAGCCCGTTCAAAGCTTCCAGGCCACCAAACCGCAGCGTGATTTCCCGAATCTCCAGGATCATTTTATTTTCTGGCAAAGCTTTTTCTATCATCTTTTCTTTTTTGAAAAACCCTGGCGACCGCGGGAAAGAGTCCCTGGGGAAAGAATATTAATACCACCATGAGAACAATTCCGTAAATCAAAACATTGTACTCCTTGACGGCATGAAGAATTTCCGGGAGAACGGTCAACAAAATGGCTCCGCAGACAGACCCCCAGAGAGAACCTATCCCTCCGATCAAAACCATGGTGACGGCCTGAATGGAATAAAAAAAACTGAAAGTACCCGGGCTGATGAAGGTAAGGTAATGGGCATAAAGGCTTCCGGCTAAAGAGGCCAGTACGGCGCTGATGACAAAGATCTTGACCTTATAGTTTTCCGTGTCAACGCCCGCACACCGGGCGGCGATCTCATTATGGCTCAATGCGGCCAAGGCCCTTCCGACCCTGGAATGGATCAGATTGAGAGAGAGAAGCAGAACCCCACCGGCAACGATCCAGAGGAGATAATAGCTTTTAAGATCCGAGTCCAAAACAAACCCGGCGATCTTGAGGCGGGGGATCCCGGCAAAACCTGACGGCCCGCCGGTTACGGTTTCAAGTTGGATCATGACAATGTAGGTAATGATGTTGAACCCGAGGGTGGCCATGACTAAATAATGGCCTTCCAGTTTCAAGGTGGGGATGCCGATGGCAAAGGCAATCAGGCCTGTGATGACCATGGCCAGGATGATCGTTGACCAGAGGGGAAGTCCGAGGGTGACCGCAAAAATGGCTGATAGATAGGCTCCCAGCCCAAAAAAAGCAGCGTGACCCAGCGAGATCTGGCCAGCATAACCAATGAGTAGGTTCAGGCCGATGACGACGATGATGTTTAAGGCCGCCACGTTGAGCACCATCAGGTGGTAATTATTCTGCACGATAGCCGGGATCGTCAAAATAATCAGGGCGAAGAACAGCAAGTAAATTTTATTTTTCGTTCCCATCGATTTTCTTCAGACCCTTTTTAACCTTCCTCTGCCCAGGATTCCGCTGGGTTTGAGAAAAAGGATGATCAGCAGTACCAAAAAAGCCACGGCATCTTTATACTCCGAAGAGATCAAGCCGGCGCTCAGAGATTCAAAAACACCCAAGAGAAGACCTCCGGCCACGGCACCGGGCATGGACCCATACCCGCCCAAAATAGCGGCGGAAAATCCCTTCAGCCCTAACATGACTCCCACGTCATAGGAGGTAGTGGTAATGGGGGTAAGGATCATCCCGGCTACAGCTCCCAGCGCCCCGCTGAGCGTGAAAGAAAGAAGGATCATGCGGTCAACCGGAATTCCCGTCAACATAGCGGATCGACGGCTGGCGGCCACTGCCCGCATGGCTTTTCCTGTCATGGTTCTCTTGAAGAAATAGTTTAGGGCGAACACTACAGAAACGGTGATCCCGAAGATCCAGATACTCTGGGGCATGATCGCGGCTCCGCCAAGAACTAAGGGAGCCTCGCCGGAAAAAGGAGGAAGAGTCATGGGGTTTTTTCCCCAGAGGACCATGGAGAGGCCTTTGATGGCGATGGAAGCTCCGACTGTGATCATGACCAGGATGAGGATTTCCTTTGATTTGGCCCGGCGGATGGGCCCGATTTCCAAAAGCAGACCAACTGCCGCCACGGAAAAGACTGTGAGAATAAAAGCCGCAAGCATGGGGAGTTTTAAAAAACTGTAAAAGGTGATCATGAACATTCCACCGAGCATGACGAACTCCCCCTGGGCAAAATTGACGATACCGGTGGCGTTGTGGATGAGGGAAAAACCAATGGCGATCAGAGCATAAGTACTCCCTGTGGTCAAACCGGAAAGAATGAATTGAAAAAGCTGCAGGGAAAGAGTCATCGGTGGCCTTCCGGGTTACTGAAAGAATAACCAATTTGCAGAGCCTTCAGATTGGTTTCCTTGAACCGCTCCGGCGATATGGCTTTGGTTACCGACTCAGCAAGAGAATAATCACAAAATAATTTTTTAAGCTTTAGGGCAAAACCCAAAAGGATTAAATTGGCCATAAGAGGGGAGCCGATTGCCGCAGCCATTCCTGTGGCATCGATGGAGGGCGAGGTTCTCGATCGGGGCGAGTTGAGAATCAACCCACCCTGGGGAGCCAGGAGATGGCCATAGGTATCGACGGATCCTTCATCCAGGGCCAGAATCAGGTCGGCCTGACCGCTGCGGATCAGGGGGCCTCGATAGGACCCAACTTTCAGGGTAGAAATTACCGATCCACCGCGGATGGCCATGCCATGGGTTTCGGACGCGATTACCTCTAATCCTAACTTGAGAGCACATTCGGTAAGAATCCGGGTTAGGAATAATACTCCCTGCCCACCCCTTCCCGTAATAGCGATCTGCATATTCATAGAAAACCTTTCATTCAAAAACATAATCTGCCACAGAGGTCACAGAGGACACAGAGTTAAAAATGCGCAGAATAAATCCTTTTCGGTATCGACTTAATAAATCAAAAATTATTATTAACCCTCTAACATATTCTTGACTATTTTATTTTCTCTGTGATCTCTGTGACCTCTGTGGCAAAGATTTAAATTCTTTTAATCGCTTCCTGCGGGCAGACCTGGGCGCATACACCACACCCCGAGCAGAGGTTTGCGTCGATCCTGGCCCTGCCCGATTCCTGGTCGAGTCCGATCGCCGGGCACTCGAAATCCCGGAAGCAAATTTCGCAGGTAATACAATCCTCGGTAATCTCCATGCCGTAAGACGGCTGCTTTTTTCCTGCGCCCGGGGTCATTAGGCACGGATGCCGGGATATGATTACGGCAATCCCTCCATTTTGGGAACGGGTTACTTTATCCGCTTCCTTTATAGCGCTGGTTATCTCTTCGAGCTGGTAGGGGTCGATGATCGTGAGGCTTGGCACTCCGCTCGCCCGGACTAAATCCTCAATGGCCACCGCTTTTCCCCGCCGGCCATCGGCCAGAAGTTCTAGCCCGGGGGTCGGTTGGTTACCGGTCATGGCGGTGGTGGAATTATCCAGGATGAGCAGGATGAATTTCGCCCCGTTATGTACGGCGTTGACCAGGGCAGGGATTCCGGCGTGGTAGAAGGTGGAATCGCCAATGGTGGCCACAATGGCAGGAACTTCCCCTTTCATCCGGTAGGCATGGTATAAACCGGCGGCCTGGCTGATGGCTGCTCCCATGCAAAGGACAGTATCTACCGCCCCTAAGTTCAGCCCTAAGGTGTAACAACCGATGTCGCTCGGGTAGATTCCTTGGGGCAGGGCTTGACGGACGGCGTAAAAGGCAGCCCTGTGCGGGCATCCGGGGCAAAGCGTAGGACGTCTGGCCTTACCAGGAGAGAGGCCTTTTTTTTCTTCGGGAATTTGAGCAAATTTGCTGATGCTCTGAACCAGCACATCCGGGATGAGTTCTCCCTGTGGGGGGATCGAACCATCGAGCCTTCCTTGGATACGGCTGCGCATAGCCAATTGCAACTCAATCACCGGGTAGGTTTCTTCGATGACGAGGATCTTTTCAAAAGGAACGAGTTCAGCAAGAATAGCCTGAACCTGCAAAGGGTAGGGCATCTTCACCTGGTAAAGAGCAATTTGATCCTCCAGATTCAATTCTTTAAGAGTGTCATAAGTATGGGCGAGCGCAACTCCGGAAGAGATGATGCATTGGCCGGCCTTGCTGCTTCCCAGGATCCGCTGATAAGAATCTTGGCCGCATTTGGTGGCAATGGCCTCGATTTTTTGATTCAACTGATGATGCAGGGTATAACGATATCTCGGGGTGGCTGCCCAGCGCTGGGGGTCTTTGGAAAAGCCGGAAGCCAACGAGGGGTCAGGAATTGCTTCCAGAGCCATCCCTTGCCGGGAATGGCAAATCCGGGTGGTAGGTCTGAGCATCACCGGGATCTCGAACTCTTCGGATATCTGATAGGCAAGCCGGATCATCTCTTTTGCTTCTTGGGGGGTGGAGGGATCCAGGACAGGGATTTTGGCCATCATGGCCATCATCCGGCTGTCCTGCTCGGTCTGAGAGCTGTGGGGGCCTGGGTCATCGGCCGAGATCAGCAAAAAGCCCCCTTTTACTCCGGTGTAAGCTGAACTCATGAGAGGATCACAAGCCACGTTCAAGCCGACCTGTTTCATGCTTACCGCCGCGCGACCTCCGGCATAGCTGACGGAGAGAGCCGTCTCAAAAGCCACCTTTTCGTTGATGGACCATTCTCCTATCGCCGGGCTCTTTTCAGCCGCGGCCATCTGCAGGAAAGAGGAAAGAATTTCCGAAGCCGGAGTCCCGGGGTAGGAGGCGGCGAAGGAGCAACCGTTTTCCAGCAGCCCGCGGGCAATGGCCTCATTTCCCAAAAGAATCTTTTTCAATTTCTTCTCCTGAATTATTTAGCCACAGAGGGCCCAAAGAACACAGAGAAATAAGCTTTAAAAATAAAAAACAAAAATTTTGAAAATTAAATTTTTTTGAGGTATTTTATCTTTTGGCTTTTATTTCTTCTCGGAGATCTCTGTGACCTCGGTGGCGAAAAATAAAATAAAAAAGCCGTGGGCACTACTGAAGCTGCCCACGGCTTTTAAAAATCTATATATGTCATTCCGGCCGGCTTAAGGGCAGACTTCACCTCCTTGGTTGTTCCACCACCACCAACCCCAGAATGTCCATTGCTTTCTGCCCATTAACCTTATTCTTTCCATGAAATATACTTTTCTACTACGGTTTGAAATCTCTTGTCAAGTTTTTTTTATATTGATTTATATTTTTTCCGCCAAAGGGTTTGGCAATATCAAAAATAGGAACCGGTTATTTTAAAGCTTATAGGCCTTCTTAGCCAGGCGATAGGCTGTATCCTGAATCATTTCCCGGGCGTCTTCCATGTCGATGATTCCTCTCACCACCAGGCCGGCAATCCAGTTGGCATCCACCCTCCGTCCAACCTGTGAACTCCAAGAACCTCTAAGGGAATGCCCTGAGAGTATAGCATTCGCAGGACATAATGATCCGGAAGGATCAATAAATCAACGGGAGTCCCCAAAGATACATCTTCCGAGGCAAACAATTGCGGGTTTACATGTCCATGAGGACAAAGGAGCGGCAGGGCCGCTACGCTTTCATAAAGCTCCCGGGCGATTCGGCGTTGTTTCGGATCCGGGTCAAAGTAGCGATTCAGATTTTTTTTGGATAAAGGTGACATATCGCTCTCCTGCCGGAGCTTAAAATCTGCTCAAGGGATCAAACTTTTGTGGCCCGCTGGCTTCTCAGGCCCGCCAGCACTTTGTCAGGGGTGGCGGGTAGCGTATAGATTCGTACACCGGTTGCATCATAGATGGCATTCAGGATGGCCGGGGTGATCGGCACGGTGGCCACCTCGGAGATCCCCTTGGCGCCAAAGGGACCGGCGGGTTCCGGATCTTCGATCAGAAGGCACTGCATATCCGGAATATCCATGATGGTTGGCACACGCAGTTGTTTAAAAGTGCGGGTAACCGGCATTCCTTTATCCAGAGCGTAGGCTTCAGAGAGAGCGTACCCTATACCCTGAACGCAGCTACCCTCAATTTGGCCTTCGATCTTCTGCGGGTTGATAGCCCGGCCGCAGTCAGGCGCAGCGATGATTTTCAGCACTTTCACCTGTCCGGTGGTTTCATCCACCTCCACCACAGCCACCTGAGTAGTATAGGCATAGGCAGGATAATTGCGGTATTCTTCCGGCGGCACAGTATTCCGGGCTTCTTTGTCCGCCAGGGCGAAGGTTTTGGGGGCGGTATAATAATAATGGACTTGCAATTCCTCTCCGGCCTCTTTGATTCGTCCGGCAAGTTCGGCCAGTGGTATGGCTGAACCCTTGCTTAAGTCAAAGATTTCTCTTCCCCTAAGTCGGAGGTGCTCAAAGGGCAATTCGTAATGGGCCGTTGCTTTTTGCAGTAATTTTGTTTTAAACTCCCTTGCCGCCAGTTCCACTGCTTTGCCGGTGATCAGGATTTGTCTTTCCCCTACGGCGCCGCCGTGAGGGATGGTCAGCGCGGTATCGCCGGTGATAATATCAAATAGTTGATCATCTAACCCCAGCACCTCGGCAGCCACCTGTACCAGGACGGTGCGGATACCCTGACCCATGTCCACAGCCGATGCCCGCAAAAGCACCCGGCCGTCCGGTTGCAGGATGAAGATGGCCCCGGCGTCATCCACTTTTCCTTTGCCGGCTCCCACGTTTTTAAATCCGCTGGCCATACCGATGCCAATCCTCTTGCCGGGGGCCTTTCTGGCCTTGAGGGCGGGTAATTCTTCCAGCAAAGCCTCCTGGGCTGCCTGGATCGTTGCTTGGGTGGCCACGCTGGCTTGCAGAATCTCTCCGGCGATGGTCTTGTCCCCGATCTTGAGGGCGTTGATCAGCCGGATGGCGAAGGGGTCCAGGCCCAGTTTCCTGGCCGCCTCGTCCAGAAGCGATTCGACCGCCACAACTGCCTGGTTGATGCCGAATCCCCGGAAGGCACTGCCATTGGCGTTGTTGGTATAAACCGCCCAGCCTTCCACCCGTACGTTAGGCACCCGGTAAGGTCCACAGGGAAAGATACAGGCCTGGTCGATAACCCGGGGGCTCAGGGCGGTATAGGGCCCTGCATCAGAGAGGAGTTTGGCGTCTACAGCCACTAAGTGTCCGGCGGAATCCACGCCCAACCGGTAATCCATCCAGTAAGCATGGCGTTTGGTGCCCAACCGTATGGATTCTTCCCGGGTGAGGGTAATCTTTACCGGCCGCCGCAGATGGTAGGCACCCAAGGCCAATAAAGCCTCGACGGTATTATCCAGCTTGCTGCCGAAAGCACCGCCCAGAGGCGTGGCTATCACCCGGATCTTCTCTTCCGGCAGGGTTAACATCACGGCCAGTTGTTTTCTGATTTCAAAAGGAAACTGAGTGGGGGCATAGACCGTGAGCAGGCCGTTTTCATCCACCAAACCAATTCCCGCTTCCGGTTCGAGATAGGCGTGCTCCACGAAGGGGGTCTCGAAATGGCCTTCGACCACCACTGCGGCTTGGCGGAAGCCTGCCTCGATGTCTCCTTCCTCGTGAAGTAAGTGCTTACAGATATTTCCCCCGACGTGCAGCGGGGGAGCATCCGGTTTCAACGCTTCCTGGGGTGAAAAAATTCCCGGCAGTTTCCGGTAATCAACTTTGATTTGCCGCACAGCCAATTCCGCAGCGGCCGGAGTTGCGGCGAAAACAACGGCGATGGCATCGCCCACAAAACGCACCCGGTCCCGGCATAAAACCGGTTGATCGGGTTTTAAAGACCCCATCCCGTTATGCCCCGGCACGTCAGCCGCAGTGAGAACCGCATGAATTCCGGGAACTTCTTTCGTCATGGCGGTATTCACCGCCAGGATTTCGGCGTGGGGGTGCCGGCTCCAGAGGATCTTACCGTAAAGCATTCCCTCGATATACATGTCGTCGGCAAAGGTCAGGCACCCTTTAACCTTGGCCTCTCCATCACGGTCCGGGGCAGATTGGCCCAATCCCGTTGCCCCGGCCTGGCTCCGAATTTCCTATGGGTGGCGGATCCAGCGCGCCGCCAGTTTGACGGCATCAATGATCTTAACATATCCGGTACAGCGACAGATGTTATCCTTAAGGGCCTCGCGGATCTGCTCGGCAATGGGTTCCGGGTGACGGTCCAGCATGCCCTTGACGGAGATAATCATGCCGGGGGTGCAAAAACCGCACTGGACTGCTCCGATGGCTAAAAAGGCGGCCTGGATAGGGTGCAATTCTTCCGGCTTGCTAAGTCCTTCGATGGTCTCCACTTTTTTCCCTGCCACCCTGTTTAATCTCAACAGACAGGACTTAGTGGGAATGCCATCCACCAACACCATACAGGCTCCGCAGTGGTTGGTGCTGCAGCCATTCTTGGTACCGGTAAGCCGCTGAACGTCGCGCAGATACCGTAATAGCGTAATCTCCGGATCAACCCGGGCTTCCACTTCTTCCCCGTTCAGGATAAATCGAACGACAACGGTCTTTTTCATATCAGTAACCAAGGGCTTATTGCTGGGTCATATCTTTTTTCCTTAAAGCCACTATTTTCACCCTAAGCCGCTCTACGCTTCACCCCCTTCCTCCCCCCGGCAGAAGATTCGTACCCCCAGCTGAACACCAAGGGTCCTTACCATAGACGCCTCGCCGGTCAAAAATTATCACGAAAAGATTCTTGCCATTTCGGCGGCATCGACCCGCTTGGCAATTTCCTGCGGGTTGATGGAATAAAGGCCTTTCTGCTTCATCCGGTCAAAATAGACCGATCCGGAGAAGGTGTATTTATAACCCAGACCTTCCTCGGTCTCCATCTGGACCCGAACATAACGAATGGCATCGCCGACAGCAAGGGTAGTGGGCAAGATGAGAGGTTTTGATCTTTTTATATACTGGACAGAATTATAACCGGCGAGAGTTCCGGTAACAACGGCCTCAGTATGCCCCACCGGCACCCTGCTTTCTCCCCGGCACAGAAGAGGTTGTCAATCCCTTTAACTTTCAAGGCATCGTCCCGGGGAGCCATGCCCACGTAACGGATGGAGTTTCCCAGGCCGCCGGCATAAAGATCTTCATAACGGGCATTTTCAAAACCGGGAATTTTCCGTAAGGCCTCCAGGGGGAAGAAAGGGGTCATCAGCTTGGC
>JAHJQK010000183.1 GCA_018819135.1 Pseudomonadota bacterium
GCGAGTTTACTCGCCAAGTCCGAGGGCGAATGCGCTCGAACGATTTTGTTCGGCCGCGCGAATCAGCGCGCGGTCGGACAAATCGGGCGAGGCGCTCCGCGCAACTCGCCGTTCGGGCGCGCGCAGCGCGACCGAACAATGATTATACTGGATCGGTTTGTTCCGTCGATTTATGGCTAATGATATTATATTTTAACCAAAGAAACAAATAATTTCTAAAGGATTATCTCCTTGATTTCCGTAGATAGTCCATAATTAACGTTTTACCTTTAACAGCGCTTCAAATCTTGATTTTTACACAGGAAGGAAGTTTTACCTCTGTTTCTCGATTCGTTTCCTTACGAGCTCCCAGCTTTTGGTGATAAGAAAGCTCTCGTCCTGATTGGCGAGGAGGGTAAGGAATAATTTTGTGGGCATGGCTAAGGTTAGGATGTTCGGCTCGACGAATGGACGGGCCGAAACGTCAAACATTCCCAAGATGGCCTGAGGGTTTTCTTTTTCCCCTTCTTTCAGGGGGTGGGTGAGGATCGACCCGCAGCCGGAGCTAAAGGGAAGGCGCACAGCATCGGGCCGTTCGGTGGCATAACCCGTCAGAACCACCAAACCAGATAGTACATCCGGTGGAGCAAAGAAAATGATGACCTCGGGCTCTTCCTGGAGGGCCAGGTTGTTGAAGGCCTTAAAAATTCCGTATTTGGCAGGCGCTTTCCTTGGCTTGGTGGAAGCAAAATATTCCCTGGCGATTTCCGGCGTTTTGATGTACCGTTCCCCTTCCATTTTTCCGGGAATCCCGCAGGAGAGGAAGTATTCGATCTTCGGCCTGGGGATGGAACGAAAGCCCATGTAATATGCCCCTCCCTCGCAACCAAAATGATTCTCGTCGAAATAGACCGTTTCTCCATGATGATGATGACGCGCCCGACTGAGAAGGCCAATCATGCATGCATGTCCTTTGTCCTTGGGCTTGACTCCATTCTTGGGGATTTCATTGCTGTAAAACAAGCCCAGCGGATGCTCTTGCAAACCCAGCCGTTCATAAAATTTATCGTATTCACTCATGTCGACCTTCATCTCGCTTTCCCCCTTTTTTTATTTATCTCCTCGAATCCTATCAGTCAATCTCCAAAGCTCACCCCGACAGAGCGGGCTGTCTTGACCAGATCGCCGTTGGGCAAAACTTTTCTCTGGTCGCCTTGAACGTTTTTTAGGGGAATATCTTCGATATTCAGGCCGCGCAGGCAGACCATCCTGCCGAACCTTTTTTTCATCACCAAATCCACGGCTCGGGGCCCAAACCGCGTGGCCAAAATGCGGTCGAAAACTGAAGGAGATCCACCCCGCTGGATATGCCCCAGTACGGTAACCCTGGTTTCCACGCCGGTCCTTTTTTCAATTTCATTTCCCACTTTATAGCCCACTCCTCCCAACCGCACGGGATCTGTGCTGTCCTCCACCAGCTTCTTAACGACCACTTCTCCTTTTTGTGGAATAGCCCCTTCTGCCACCACCACGATGGTGGACCGTTTCCCATAGCGATGCCTCTCCTTCACCACTTCGCAGACTTTGTCTATATCGTAGGGAATTTCCGGGATGAGAATGACATCCCCCCCGCTGGCCAAGCCAGCCTCCAAGGCAATCCATCCGGCATACCGGCCCATTACTTCCACAACCATGGCCCGGTGATGAGAAGCCGCCGTGGTTTGCAGTTTATCTATCGCTTCCATGGCGGTCTGCAGGGCTGTGTTAAACCCAAAGGTGACATCCGTACCCCAAAGGTCATTATCGATGGTTTTGGGAATTCCGACCAGCGGAACCCCCTTCTGAAACAACTGGTAGGCAATGGTCAGTGATCCATCTCCTCCCACAGCAATCAGGGCATCCACTTTATTCTTTTGCAGGTTTCTAATGGCCTGATCGGAAACGTCCTTAAAGATTTTTTTCCCCCTAACCGTTACCGGGAAGCGAAAGGGGTTATCGCGGTTAGAGGTGCTCAAAATCGTCCCTCCTTGATGGAGAATACCGGAAGCATCGGAAGCTTCGAGCGGGCGAGTCATATTCCTGATCATCCCTAAGTAACCTTCCAAAAAGCCGACTACTTCCAACCCGTACTGAAAAATGGCGGTCTTCACCACCGCCCGGATAACAGCATTCAGACCGGGGCAATCACCCCCTCCCGTGAGGATCCCGATTCTTTTGATTACAGCTTTGGATTTCATCGCCACCCCCAAGAATATTTTTTAAAAAACTTTTTGCCACAGAGCACACAGAGGCCACAGAGAAATAAATAACCTAAAAATCAACTATAAAAATGCTTTTTTAAACTTTTCATTTCTTCTTACACTTTTATTTTAAATTTTATTCCATTTCCGCTCTGTGATCTCTGTGTGCTCTGTGGCTATGAATGGTATTTTTTTTCAATTCTACAGTTTCGTCTTACCCTTAAAATCCTAATCTGCTTAAGGGGGAATCTGGAAGGGGGCGATTAGCGTGGGAAGGGGCACTTCGATCACGACCGGTCTTTGGGCCTCCAGAGCTTCATCCAGTGCCTTTCCTAACTGTTCCGGTTTAGCTTTTAGGCCTTTGACGCCAAACAATTCAGCGAGCTGGGAAAAATCCGGGTTGTTTATTTCCGTCCCCACTATTCTTCCGTTGAAGTTTACCATCTGATCGGTTTTGGTAGATCCGAAAGCCTGATCGTTAAAAACGATCGTAATCAGATTAATCCCATACCTCGCGGCCGTGGCCAGCTCTGGGAGGGCATACATGAATCCCCCATCCCCTACGATGGCGACGACGGGTTGATCCTGAGCCGCCACCTTCGCGCCTAAGGCCGTAGGAAAGGCATATCCCAGAGTGGCGAAATAGGATGAAGTGAAATAGGTTCGCGGGCGCCGGACGTTATAAGCCAGGTTGGCCCAATAACCGATGTTGGTGACCCCAGCCACTAAGATGGCGTTGTCAGGCAATTCTCTCCTTAAGGTTTTAATAATATCATTTTGCAGGGGAGCAATTTCTTGAAGCCAACTTTGGTGGCTCTTGCGGCATCGGTTCATCTCGGATGGCGACCAACACTCATGGGTGATTTTCTTTTTTCGGATCTCGTCCAGAAGGGCCTTTAGCCCTATTTTGGCGTCGGCCACGATGGATACGTCGGCCGGATAAGCTTTCCCGATTACCGAAGGGTCCGCATCCATCTGAATCAACTTTTGCGGAGGCTTCAGGGCCGTTCCAGGCCGCATCTGTAACCACGAAAGGCGGGTTCCTATCGCCAAGGCCACGTCAACCTGGGGTAAAGCCCAGCGGGACGCTCCAAATCCGTAGTATCCTCCACCCAGAGAAAGAGGGTGATCTTCAGGGATAGATCCCTTGCCTTCGGCGGTGGTTCCCACTGGCGCCCCTAAGAATTCGGCCAGTTCTCTCAATTCGGGAGAGGCATCGGCGAGGATCGCCCCTCCCCCAGCCCAGATGAACGGTTTTTTTGCTTGAGCCAAAAGTTCAACTGCGCGCTGGATGCTCATTCTATCCGGGATGGGGCGCACTGGCGCTTCTTGCGGTAAGAACTCCACCTCCGCGGCGGATCGCAATGTGTCCCAGGGAATTTCCACTTCTGTTGGCCGCGGCCGACCTGTATTCATCTGGCCCATAGCCTCTTGTATAGCCCCGGGGATCTCTTCCACTCTCATGACCCGGCGGCACCATTTGGTGACCGGGCGGACCATATCCAGCTGGTCATTGACTTCGTGGAGCACCCCGCCATCTTTTCCCAAATCCTTACTCTCCACCTGCCCGGCCAGGAGAAGAACGGGGGAGGAACAGGCATAGGCCGTACCCATCGCGGCGAGGGTATTCTGAACTCCGGGCCCCGGCACAACCAAGCCCACTCCGGGCTTACCCTTGATCCGGGCATACCCATCAGCCATATATATGGCACTCTGCTCATGCCGTACAGTAATCAGTCTTATGTCCCGCTCTCCGTAAAAAGCATCAAAGATGGACATGATTTGAACCCCGGGTAGGCCGAAAACGATCTCCACCCCCTCGCGCTTTAAAGATTCTACGACTGCTTTTCCCCCGGTCATGAGAGACATATTTTTCTCCCCATTATAAATTTGCCTTCCTGGCTATGATCCGATGCTGAATTGCGAGGTTCCTCCAGTTACACCTTCTCCTTCGCTTTTTGATAAAGCGATTCGATTTTTCGCGCTCTCTCCCGCCTCAGTCTTTCGATTTCCTTTTCTCTTTTTTCGGGTTCCTGGATCAAAATTTCTACTTCAGCGATCTTGGCCTCATAAACTTTACGGAATTCGGCAATCTCGTTCTTTTGATTCGAGGAAAGGCGGACAAGTTCTTCCTCTCCACCCATTTTTTCACTCTTCTCCAAGGCAATTTCCCAAGCGCTCTTTAACTCACCCATAATTTCTGTTCCTCCTTTCTAAAGAATCGGAAGGGCCGATGAAGAGCATGGACTTGCAAGGGTTGAGGATGGAAGAAGTGTACAATAAACGAACCTCCTTTTTCAAGAGGGGATTTGCTCATCGCCCACTTTTAATAGGCCAGCTCTTTGGCCCTCAACGAATTGGGAGATGAACCATTTTTTAATATACTTCCCGCCGACCTTCGATTATTGAGTTTCGCAAAAGTAATGGAACATTTTTCCTTTTTCAGCTATAATGGGGGACATGAGACCCCATGGCACCCAAGCAGAGTTGGAAAAGCGGCGCCGACGCGCCATTCAATTATTGAAAAAGGGAAAAGCGAGCCTA
>JAHJQK010000184.1 GCA_018819135.1 Pseudomonadota bacterium
GCAACGAAATTGGCGATGACCGCCTGGCCGAGGGCAAGACCGCCATCATTGCATGGCACCAGGCGATGGGTCAGAACCTTCCATCCCGATTTTTCCATTGCCGACCTCATCCGCTCCGTGAGAAGGCGATTCTGGAATACGCCTCCACTTAGGGCCACTTTCTTTGGACCCCCCTGTTCGCCGATCTTTTGACAGATGGCAACGCCGATATTGACCAAGGTATTATGGAATTTGCCCGCGATGGCCGAGGGCCCGACCCCTTTTCCCAAGTCCTTCAGGATTCCAGCAATGAGTGGCCGGAGACGAATGATCTCTTTTCCTCCTTCTTCTTCCGTGAAAAAATCGTACGCTCCGTCTTCTTCGGGGTTGGCGATTCTCTCCAGTTCCATGGCCGCCTGCCCTTCATAAGAGACCGATGGACAAAGTCCCAGCAGAGCCGAAACTCCGTCGAAGAGGCGGCCGCAGGAAGAAGTCAGGGGGGCATTAATCTTTTGGTCAATCTGCTGCAGAATGATGCGGACTTTTTTTCCTTGAGGCAGGGCCAAGAGGAGCTGATGTTTCATGAACTCTTCTTTCCCCAGCAGCGTATAAACGTAACTCAGAGCCATCCTCCAGGGATGCTGAATGGCCGCCGCTCCCCCGGGCATGGGTATGTATTCAAAATGGGCTTTTCTTTCAAAGAACCGGAAATTTCCCAGGAGGAATTCACCTCCCCAGAGATTCCCGTCCGTGCCATATCCTAACCCATCGAAGGTCAATCCAATTACCGGACCTTCCGCTCCGTTTTCCGCCAGGCAGCTGGCCATATGGGCGAAATGGTGTTGTACCCCGATCTTCTTCCCGGTCAGCTGGAGGGCGTATTTGGTAGCAAGGTACTCCGGATGAAGGTCGTAGGCCACCATCTCCGGCTGGATGCTGAATAGCTTTTGGTAGATCCCTATAGTGCGCTGGAAATGGTTCAGGGTTTCCAAGTTTTCCATGTCTCCGATATGCTGGCTGAGGAAAGCATACTGGTCGCGAGTAAGGCAAAAAGTATTTTTTAACTCAGCCCCACAGGCCAGGATCGGTTTTAGGGAAAAAGGGAGGCGAATGGGGAAGGGAGCATATCCCCGGGCGCGGCGGAGGATAGTGCTTTTTCCCGATACGACCGCAGTGACGCTATCGTCATACTGAATATAGATATCCCGGTCGTTGATGAGGAAGAAATCGGCAATGCCCCGCAGGCGGGAAAAAGCTTCCTCATTATCTTTGGCGATGGGTTCTTCGCTCAAGTTGCCGCTGGTCATAATCAAAACCAGCCCCGATTCCCGCAGCAAAAGGTGATGGAGCGGGGTGTAAGGAAGCATAACGCCGAGATATTTTTGCCCAGGGGCCACAAGCCTGGAGATGGAAGAACTTTCTTTCCAGGGCAGGAGAACGATGGGACTCTCGGGGGATAGCAGGAGTTTTTCCTCTTCTTCATTGACCCAGCAATGTTCTTGCACCGCCGGCAAATGCGGCAACATGACGGCAAAAGGTTTATGCGGGCGGCGTTTCCGCTGGCGAAGTCTTTCAATGACCAATGAGTTCTGGGCATTGCCGGCCAGGAGGAATCCGCCCAATCCCTTAATAGCCAGGATTTTCCCCTCGCGGAGAAGAGCAATAGCGGAGGAGATGGGGTCGTCCACCCCGAGGGGCTTTCCTTGCTGGTCACAAAGCTCTACCTTAGGCCCACAGTGCGAACAGGCGTTGGGTTGAGCGTGGAACCGCCGGTTGGTTGGGTCGTCATATTCATGTTGACACTCCGGACACATGCGGAATTGGGCCATAGTGGTTTTAGGCCGATCGTAAGGGATGTCCTGGATGATGGTAAACCGGGGCCCGCAGTTCGTGCAGTTGGTAAAAGGGTATCGATACCTGCGATCTTGGGGGTTGAAAATTTCCTGCTGGCAAGGCTCGCAGGTGGCGATGTCCGGAGAGATGAGCTGATATTTTCCCGCCTCGGCCACACTTTCCCGGATTTCAAAGGAACGAAAACCCACCGGGTTTAAATCCTCAAATTTTAGGGATTCAATCCGGGCCCGGGGAGGGGCCTGGTGAAATACTTCCCGGGTAAAACCTTCCACCGCTTCCATCTTTCCTTCGACTTCGATGAACACGCCTGCGGATGAGTTATGCACCCATCCCTGCAGGTTATTTTTTTGGGCCAGCCCGTAAACAAAAGGGCGGAAGCCTACGCCCTGGACCACGCCTTGCAGCAAGAAGCGCCTTCGGTGGCGTTCGGCCCCGGTCTCTACCGCTTCCTTGGTGAGTTCAGTAGGATTTTCCAATTCCAAGTTCATAACGGATGATTTAGCCACAGAGGGCACAGAGAACACAGAGTTTTTCATAGAGTAAATGAATAATAATAAATCAATTTTTTGGCCATTAAGGAGTCGAGGTTTCACCTTCTTTGTTCATTTTATTATTCTCTGTGGCCTCGGTGACCTCTGTGGCAATAAAATTTGAAGAGATTTCCTTTAAAACCATTTCCATTACTTGGGGAATCGATGCCTGAACTTCGAGGGACAGGTCTGTTCCCCAGGAGATTTCCTTGGGCTGGATGCCGATGATGACTACATCTTCTGGGCAATGCCCCAAAGCCTTGGCCAGTTCCAAAACTTCCAGGAGGCCGACGTCATGGGTTGAAAACTTCCCACCTCCACCCAGGTCTTTTACATTTTCTGGAGTAAAACGCACGACCGTTCCCGGCTTCAGGTTCATCTCCGCGGCATCGATCAGCAGCAGCTTAGAAGCTTCCCGGAAAAAATCAAGCAGTCCGATTCCCGCTACTCCTCCATCGAAAACTTCAACCCCGGCGGGCAGATCCTTTCTTTGCAACTCCTGGGCTACATGAATGCCTACCCCTTCATCCTTGAGTAAAAGGTTTCCCACCCCGATGATCAGAGTTTTGCCGGCCACCGGTTTTCCTTCTTCCTGCCGATCCCCGCTTGGGCGAAACTCATACCCCGCTTAAATGAACTCCACCTTCAGGAGATGCGTAGAGCACGAGATGCAAGGGTCATATGCCCTGACCAGCATTTCCAAGGATAGACGAATCTCCTCCTGAGGCCGGTCCAGAACCTGGAGAAGTAAAGCTTCCATATCCTTCTGAATGTTGGCATGATTTTGGTTGGTGGGAATGATGCAGTTGGCCTCGACACAAATCCCGTTCTTGTCGTAGGTGTAGTCGTGGAAGAGGATGCCGCGGGGCACATCGACGGATCCCACACCCCTTCCCGCCTTCAGCAAAATCCGCCGATCTTCTTCCTGCAACCCTTTATCCAGGAGTTCATCGATCAAGCGGATACTTTCGTCCACGGCGTGAACCACCTCCACGACCTGGGCCACGGTGTTCAGGAAGGGGTTATAACCGGGAGCCTTCAGACCCAACTCTGCGGCCGCCTTTTTAGCCCGGGGAGAGAGCTGATCATGGTTATTGTTGAACCGGGCCAGGGCTCCGACCATATAAGCATCCCGCACGTGTTTGGTGTATTTGGCCGTCGATTGGGGAACCAGGTACTCATTGGTCCAGTTGCGATAGTTTTCCACGGGGGTTGTACCCGCATCCGTGGAGGCGATCACTCCTTCGTACAGGGCATACTCTTCCTTCGATTTCAAGGATATGTATTCCGTCTCCCGCTGGAAAGCCGGAATTTTGAGGGTTTGGAATAACGCCAGGGTCGCTTCCAGGTCCGGGTCGGCGGCCACCAAGCGGCGGTGTATTTCCTTGATATCCTTGATTGCGGGCAATTTGGTGAATCCGTTTACGGTTGGCGTTATGGGATGAACCCCGATGATCGCCAAGGGTTTGCTTTCCAGCACCGCCTCGCAGTTTACCGTCTTGCCGGTCCTGAACTTTAACAAAGTTTCCTGGGGGGGGGCAAGAAGTATTTTTTGGGGGAAAGGAGCGTAACATCATAGTCCAAGCAGAGCTGGGACGGCGATTCTAAAAGGGCAAACTCATACTTTCCCTCTACTTTCTCCCGAACCCCTACTACTTCCATAGCCGGCATCAGTTTTTCGATGAAAGGCAGGAAGTTTTTCTTTTCGATGGTTCGAAAGGTCATCTTTTCCTCCTTATTTTCAGAGTTTGAACGTTAGTAGTGCCGAGAACACGGAGCAGCGTTCTCCGCATGCTCTGCGCTGAACAGGAAACCGAATTTTCAAAGTATAGTCATCCCGCTATCAATCTTTTTAGTGATGCGCCGCCCTTCCAGACCACGGAAGGCCAGGCGCAATTCTATCAGGCTGGCCTCGGCTAAAAGAAAAACCGTGTGGGCGCTGCCGATGTCCTCCAAACGATGGGCATCGGAGGAAATAATCTTGGGAATAGATAAAGAAGTAGCCGCGATACCCATCTGCTCACGAAGCTTGCTCTGGCGGCTCATCTCTAAGGCCTCCAGTTCCAGATCCTCCGGAATCAATCCCAGCTGACTGATTAAACTGAAGGAACCTTTGTTAAAGTGGGAGGGAATCGTCAGGCCTCCATGCTCTTCCACGCGATGCTTGACCTCTTCCAGGGAAAGGTCAAGGGAGTTTAAAAGCATGCGCTCCTCAAACTTTACAATATTCCCTTCCTCGTCCACAACGGGCTGATCCCCGAAAATTTCGGGATCGTTCCGCACCGGAGGAAGGTGGCGATAAACTTCCTCATCCCAAGCTGCGGTCGACGGCCAGTCGGGAAAGAGAGTAAGAAGATGGATTTCTTCTCGAGTTTGCACTTCCATTCCTGGGATGACTTTCAGCCCCCGCTGCTCTCCCAAGCGCATCACGACCCGTACGTTCTGAGCCGTGTTATGGTCCGTGATGGCGATGATGTCCAGACACTCTTTCTTGGCTCGTTCGACAATCTCCCGGGGTGAGAGGTCCAAGTCAGCGCAAGGGGAGAGGCAGGTATGAATGTGCAGGTCCGTGCAATATTCTCTCAACATCTCTGCTGGAGCTCAGTGAACTGCCCTTTTGGGAATTGCCAAGAATTAGATGACCAGTCCTTGCTCCTGAACCCTATCTATTGCCGGCGAATATAGATCTCCAGAGAAGTGCCCTGGCCGACCACCGAACGGATATGAAATTCGTCAGAGTTCTTTTTGATGTTGGGCAGCCCCATCCCCGCTCCGAAACCCATCTCCCGGATTTTCGGAGAGGCGGTGGAATATCCTTCTTTCATGGCCAATTCTATGTTTTCAATTCCCTCTCCTTCATCTTCTACGCTGATATGCAACACTTCGGGATTTACGGAAAGGGTCAGAGTTCCTTTTCTGGCGTACCAAACGACATTCATTTCCGCTTCATAGGTCGCAATGGTTGCCCGCCGGATGACTTTATTGGCAACCCCTAATTCCTGCAAAATTTTCTTTACTCTGCTGGACACTTCTCCCGCGTTGGTAAAGTCTCCCCCGCTGATCGGAAAGGTTTCTTGGAAGCAGGGCTCAGCGCCCATCAACCGCTAAACTTCCTTCCTCAGCCTCGGAGCATCCCGGAAGCCCGCGCCGGTAGAGGAGGCCGCAGGCTTCATACATAGGCAAGTCCGTGAGCATCATGGGAATTTTTTTTTCCATCGCCAACGCAATGGTTTCCCGGTCAGGCTCCTTACCCCGGACGAAGACCAAGGCCCTGATGTTAGCCATCTCTGCTGTCCGGACAACCTGAAGGTTGGTCAGGCCGGTCAGGAGCAGAGAGTCCTCTTTGGTGAAGGCCAAGACATCACTCATCAGGTCGCATCCGCAGGCCATCTTGACGTCCAGCTGTAAGTCCTGGGGAGCGACGATCATCTGGGCATTAAGAATTTCTTTGACTTCCTGCAGGGTCATCCCCGTCACTCCTATTCTGACCTATCCTACGTTCAACTCAAATACCCTCAAGCTTCAGGTCGCGCAAAAGTCTATGAATTTGTAGAACATTAGCACAGACCCCCTCTCCTGTCAAACCGAGCAGCGGACCCAACCCTAAGAGATATTTTATCATAACGGCAGGGGTCTGCTAATGATTCACATCAGGGCCAGGATGGATTGCTTGGCCAGATTCAGGTAATGGGAGGGGGTAATCCCAATCTGCAAGGTGCCGAAAACAGCGATGATAAGGGCGATGACCATGGCTGGAGACGGTTCCAGCTTGGCAAATTCCTTCTCCGGGCTGCGCATGTACATCATCACGGTTATGCGCAGGTAAAAATAAACCGACAGGGCGCTGTTCAGCACGCCGATGATGGCCAGACCAATATAGCCTGCCTTGACCGCCGCGCTGAAGATGTAAAATTTACCAACAAAGCCGGCCGTAGGAGGAATTCCTGCCAGGGAGAACATAAAAATAGCCATAACCGCTGCCAGCAGCGGGTATTTTGCAGCCATGCCGCTGTAATCGCTGATGTTAACGTTTTCTTCACCTTTTCTTCCAAAGAGGATGATAACCCCGAAAGCCCCCAGATTCATGAAGGCATAGGCCAGCATGTAATAAAGGATGCTCGCCGTGCCCAGCTCATCGGCGGCCACCATGGCCACCAAGATGTAGCCAGCATGGGCGATGCTCGAATAAGCCAGCATACGTTTGATGTTTTTCTGGGCGATGGCCACGACATTGCCCAGGGTCATGGTCAGCACGGCCAAAACCCAGAGGATCCATATCCAATCCGTTTGCAGGGAGGACAAAGCATAAAGGAATACCCGCAGAAAAGCGGCGAACCCCGCGGCTTTTGGCCCTACGGACATGAAAGCCGTAATCGAAGTTGGCGCCCCTTCGTACACATCGGGGGTCCACATGTGGAAGGGAACGGAGGCCACTTTAAAACCGAATCCGACAATCAGCAGCCCCATACCGATGAGCAGCAGAGGGTCGGTTAGAGATGGGGCCTTGCTGACAAATTCGTAGATACCTTTCAGGTTCGTGGTTCCCGTAGCCCCGTAGATCAAAGCGATGCCGTAAAGCAGAAATCCCGTGGAGAAAGCGCCCAGGAGGAAGTATTTAAGGGAGGATTCGATGGATTTGGGGTTAGTGCGGAAGAAACCGGCCAGGACGTATATTGCCAGGGAAAATGTCTCCAGACCCAGGAAGACGATGATCAGGTCGGCGGCGGAAGCCATGAACATCATGCCCACGGCCGCAAACAAAATGAGGACATAGTATTCGCCGTGCTCGTACCCTTGCTCCTTCAGGTAACGGATGGACATCAACACGGTTAGGGCGGTGGTGATCAGGAAAATGATTTTGAAGAAGAGGGCGTAATTGTCCAATACCACCATGCGATTGAAGGCATAGGCGGACTTGCCCCAGAGGCTAATGCCGAGGAGCAGAGCGAAAGCGACTCCCAGAAGGCTGAGGTAGGGGATCGCTCTTCGGGCAGTGGGGCTGGCCACAACGCTTAAGAGCAAAAGCACCATAGCCGTTATGCTCAGGGTTAACTCGGGCCCGATGGCCGCCCAATGGATTTCGGGGATAACCACGTTCATGAAAAATTCCTCCACAAAAAGGTAAAAAGTAAAAAAAGCAGAAGGCAGAAGAATAAAGACTCACTCCTAACTTCGGCAGCTTGTTTCCGGTTTATCTTTTAGACTCCACCTGCGCGATGCGGATCTTTTCTCCTTCCGGAAGCTTCAGGCCGGCCTGGTATTTGGCATTGACCTGGGTCAAATAACCTTTTACCGTCGGCTCCATGCGGCTGAGGAAGGTCTGGGGGTAGACGCCGATCCAGAAGATAAACAACGTTATACAGCTAAGGACCAACACTTCCCGCGCCGAAAGATCCTTGAGGACCTTGTTCTCCGCTTTGGTCAGCTCTCCAAACATCACCCGCTGGTACATCCAGAGCATGTAGGCCGCGGCCAGGATGATTCCCGTGGCTGCCACCACGGCGAATACCCCGTTGGCTTTGAAGGTTCCGACCAGGATCAAAAATTCGCCAACGAACCCGTTTAGTCCGGGGAGACCAATGGACGAGAGGGTAACCACGATGAAGAAGGCCGCGAAGATGGGCATCTGTTTCCAGAGACCTCCGAAGTCCTCGATCATACGGGTATGCCGGCGTTCGTAAATCATCCCTACGATCAGGAAGAGAGCGCCCGTTGAAAACCCGTGGTTGAGCATCTGCAGAATTCCGCCTTGGATCCCCTGCAGGTTCAGGGCGAAAATACCGAGCATGACGAATCCCAAGTGGGAGACGGAAGAGAAAGCGATCAGTCTTTTCAGATCCTTCTGCACCAGACAGACCAGGGCTCCGTAAATAATCCCGATGATGGCCAAGATCGAGACCAGGGGCACTAACTGGTAGGAAGCATGAGGGAAGAGGGGGATACTGAAACGCAGGAAGCCGTAGGTTCCCATCTTCAATAAAACCGCGGCCAGCAAAACAGAACCCACCGTAGGAGCCTCGGTGTGGGCATCGGGTAACCAGGTATGGAAAGGGAACATCGGGACTTTGATGGCAAAAGCCAGGCCGAAAGCCAAGAATAACCAGAACTGCGCGCTGATGGGGACTGGCAACTTATAGAGCTGCAGCAGGTCAAAAGTATAAGTTCCGGTGGTGGCGGCGTTATGGAAGTATAGAACCAAAATGGCCACGAGCATTAGAACGCTTCCCACCATGGTGTAAATGAAGAACTTGATGGCGGCATAGATGCGGCGTTGGGGATTGCCCCAAATTCCGATCAATAGGTACATGGGGATGAGCATCACTTCCCAGAAGACGTAGAAGAGGAAAAGATCCAAGGCCACGAAAACCCCGATCATCCCGGTTTCCAGGAAAAGAAGGCAGATCATGAACTCCTTGACCTTTTCCTGGATATCGCTCCAGCAAGCGATCACGGAGATAAAGGTAAAAAAGGTGGTCAGCAGGACGAGGAACAAACTAATGCCGTCGATCCCCAGGAAATAGCTCATTCCGTACTCCGGGATCCACGGAGCCTTCTCCACAAACTGCATGGCCGGGGTGTCCAGCCGGAATTGGAAGAAGAGGGGGAGAGAGAAGGCGAATTCCAGCAGGGTCACGATGAGCATGACCCAACGGATGGTTTCTTTTTTCTCCTTGTTCAAGAAAAGGAGAATAACGGCCCCCAGCAGGGGAAAGAAAGTGACCCAGGTAAGTAGGGGAAAATCCGTCTGGCTCATTAACCAAGCTCCTTCCGTAGGAAGCTGTCAGCGTTCAGCATTCAGCTTTCAATTTACTTTCCTTGCTGATCGCTGACCGTTGATTGTCGATAGTTTATTTACCAAAAATGAAATACCCAATCACGAAAACGACGCCCACCAGAATGGAAAGGGCATAATTTTGCACGTAACCGGTCTGCAAACGTTTAAAGATCTCGCTTCCGCCGCGAACAATCGCGGCCACGCCGTTCACCGTGCCGTCCACCAAAATGTCGTCAAAAATCTTCCAGAGGAAGACGGAGAAGCGGATGAGGGGACCGACAAAGAAGAAATGGTAGATTTCGTCCACCCAGTATTTATTGGCAATCAATTCATAAGGGGCTTTGTAACTCTCGGCCAGGCGGTCAGGCAGACGCGGGTTTTTAATGTACATCCGGTAGGCCAGCAAGATTCCCAGGCCGGCGATAGCCATGGAAACGATCATCATCGCCACCTCAAATCCCACAGCATGGTGACCGGCCTCAGCGGTTTTGGCCGCGGCGAGCGCAGGCGGCGAGGCCAAGACCGGCGAGAGGAATTCGTTAAATCGATTCCAACCCTCTACAATAGGGAAGCCGATGAATCCGCCGATGGTGGCAAGAATCGCCAGGAGGATCAAGGGTACCGTCATCATTCCCGGCGACTCGTGGAGATGATGGGCAACCTCGTGATCCACCCGGGACTTACCGTGGAAGGTCATAAACACGGCCCGGAACATGTAAGTGGCGGTCATGAAGGCGGCGATAGCGCCTACCAGCCAAAAGCCCAGGCCGCCTTCGGTCAGGGCCTTCCATAAAATTTCGTCCTTGGAGAAGAAGCCGGCCAAGGGAAAAATTCCTGCAATGGCCAAGGTAGCAATTAAAAAGGTCCAGTAGGTGCGGGGCATGTGGGGTTTCAGCGCCCCCATTTTGCGCATGTCCAGCTCCCCGGCCAGGGCATGCATCACGCTGCCCGCCCCTAAAAAGAGCAGGGCTTTGAAGAAAGCATGGGTCATCAGGTGAAAGATACCGGCGGTGAAAGCTCCCACACCGCAGGCCAAGAACATGTACCCCAATTGGCTTATCGTGGAATAGGCCAGCACCCGTTTGATGTCATTCTGGGCCAAGCCGATGGAGGCGGCAAAGATGGCGGTAGCCGCGCCAATCACAGCTACGACGAGTAGCGCGGTAGGGGCCATTAGAAAAAGGACATTGCACCGCGCCACCATGTAGACCCCGGCAGTTACCATGGTAGCAGCATGGATTAAGGCACTTACCGGTGTTGGGCCTTCCATGGCGTCGGGCAGCCAGGTATAGAGAGGAATCTGGGCCGATTTGCCGGTAGCCCCCATGAAGAGGAGGAGAGTGATCAGGGTGATGATCCCGCTGCCGATGGCCAATTTTTCCGGAGCCGCGGCAAAGACCGCCTTGAAATCGATGGTCCCGAAGGTCACGAAAATAAGGAAGATAGCCAAAAGGAATCCGTAATCGCCGATGCGGTTGACGATGAAAGCCTTGTTGCCGGCGTCCGAGGCTGATTTTTTCTCATACCAGAACCCGATTAAAAAGTAGGAGCAAAGGCCCACCCCTTCCCAGCCGACGAACATCAGGAGAAAATTGTTGGCGGAGACCAAGACCAGCATGAAAAAGACGAAGAGATTTAAATAGGTAAAATAACGAGGAAAGTCCCGGTCATCATGCATGTAGCCGTGGGAGTAAACGTGAATGATGAAGGAGACGCCGGAGACCACCAGCATCATGACGACGGAGAGAGGATCGACCAGGAATCCGATGTTGGCCTGAAATTCGCCGGAAAGGATCCAGGTGTAAAGGATTTTTTCCACGGAACGATTGGCCGGCGCCAGCTTGAGCAAATCGGCGAAGACCAGGAGGGAGACCAGGAAAGAAAGGCCGATGGCCGCGCAGGCGATAAAGCCCACCGCTCCTTTGGGCATCCGCCTTCCGAAGAAAAGGTTAATGGCAAACCCAATTGCCGGGAATAAAGGAATCAAACCTACATAGTCCAGCATCCTCAAATCTCCTTTACATAGCTCATGGCTCTTAGCTCATAGCTCAAGAAAAACCCTGCCTTTGCTATGAGCTAATGGCTATGACCTGTCTTTTCACCATTTCATCAAATTCATTTCGTCGGCATTGACGGTCTCTTTGGCGCGGTACATGGCCATGATGATAGCCAGGCCCACCGCGGCTTCAGCGGCGGCCACGGCCATGACAAAAAAGACAAAGATCTGGCCGTCCATAGAATCCAGAAAACGGGAGAAGGCTACGAAAGCTAAGTTGGCTGCGCTGAGCATAAGTTCAATGGACATGAAAATAACGATGGTGTTTCGCCGGAGCATAAATCCCACCACCCCCACACTGAAGAGAATGGCGCTCAAAATCAAATAACTGGATAAAGAAACCATGGGCACTCCTTATTATAAAGACAGAATTCAGGAGTCAGAATCCAGGATCCAGAATAAGTACTTTAAATATTTTTCATTTTTCTTCTGACTTCTGACTCCTGTATTCTGTATTCTGCCTTTATCAAATCTGTTTCTTGGCCAGGACGATGGCTCCAATAATGGCCACCAGCAGAAGGACCGAAGTAATCTCAAAGGGCAACAGGAAATCAGTGAAGAGCAGCCGGGCTACCACTTCGGTATTGCCCAGGGCCGCGACTTTCTCCGCCGGAAATTTTCCTTTGCCTCCTTCCAGAAGGACGGAGCTGAAAATCATGCCGATCTGGGCCAGGAGCACGACCCCCAGAAAAACCCCCAGGACCTTTTGCAGCCTGTTCCGGTAAATAAGCTTCTTTTCTTTTTCCAGGTTAAGGAGCATGATCACAAAAAGGAAGAGTACCATAATAGCCCCGGCATAGACCAAAACCTGGATAACGGCGATAAATTGGGCGTTCAGCAGGAGGTAGATACCGGCCAGGCAGAACAAGGTGATGATCAAGCAAATGGCGCTGGCCACGGGATTACGCTGGACGATAACCAAGATGGCCGTGATCGTGGTCACCACGGCCAGCAGGATGAAAAAAAACATTTCAAACATGGGCACAGGCCTCCCTATTTCTGATAGGCGTGGAAAAGTTTATCCCGGTCGTATAGCAGGTCCTTCCGGGTGTAATTGGCGGTTTCGTAATTCTCCCGCAGAATGATCGCCCCGTAAGGGCAGGCTTCCTGGCAAAATCCGCAGAAGATACAGCGCAGGAGGTCAATTTCATAGACCTTGGGAAAGCGCTGGTGAGTCGGTCCTTCAGCCGGTTCCACGCGGATGCAATTCGCCGGGCAGACTGCGGCGCAAAGTTCGCAGGCCACGCAGATAATTTTGCCTTCTTTATCCCGGGTCAGCTCATGTAGGCCGCGGAAACGGGGGTACATGACCATCTTCTCTTCCGGATACTGCAAGGTCACCGGCCGGGTGAAGAAGGTGCGCAAGGTTAATCCTAATCCTTTGAGTAACGGTTTAATCATCGCTATCCTCGCCGAATTGAATTCAATCTATTGCTCCGTAACGCTGCTCTGACCAACTTATCTTACGCCAGGAAGGACATGACCCCGGCTGTGATCAATATGTTCAAAAGGGATAAGGGGAAAAGAACCTTCCATCCGAATTTCATCAATTGATCGTAACGGAAGCGGGGGAAGGTTGCCCGGATCCAGATAAAGAAAAAGATAAAAATAAAAACCTTAATCAGAAACCAGACCACCGGCGGCAAAAAAGGACCCTGCCAGCCGCCGAAGAAAAGGGTCACGGCTAGAGAACTGACCACCAAAATATGGGCATATTCCGCCAGGTAGTAAAGAGCAAATTTCATCGAGCTGTATTCGGTCTGGTATCCGGCCACCAGCTCATTTTCACACTCCGTTAGGTCGAAGGGAGTGCGGGAACATTCCGCCACAGCGGAGATCAGGAAAATAAGGAACCCGAGAGGCTGGTAAACGATAAACCATACCTGGGACTGGGCTCCCACGATCTTCACAGTAGATAAAGATCCCGTGATCATCAACACCCCGATGATGGAAAGTCCCAGGGAGAGTTCATAGCTAATCATCTGGGCCGATGAGCGAATGGACCCTAACAGGGAATATTTATTATTGGAAGCCCACCCGCCCATGACCAATCCATAAACCCCCAGGGAGGAGATGGCGAAGAGGTAAAGTAAACCCACGTTCACATCGGCCACCACCATATCCACCTTCTGCCCCAGGATAATTATGCTATCCCCGAAAGGGATGACCGCAAAACTCACCAAGGCCGTGGTGACCATGATGGAGGGGGCCAGGATATAGATGAGGCGGTTGGCATGGGGGACGATGATGTCTTCCTTGAAAAAAAGTTTAATCCCGTCCGCTATAGGCTGTAATAATCCGAAGGGCCCAGTGCGGTTCGGTCCGAAACGAACCTGCATATGGCCGAGAACCTTTCTTTCCATCAAGGTCATGTAGGCCACCACGAGAAGCACGGCCGTAAAAACCACAAGCACTTTGACAAGGGCGATAAGAACGAAAGCCAGCATACCTTTCCTCTTTCTGATGAGGTTGGGGTTAAATTTTCTCTATTTTCACCTGGGTGATTCTTAAGTCCCAGCCGGTCAGCTGGTGCGCCCTGTCCTGGCCAGAGTGACAAGGGAGGAAGAAGGTCCCGGGGGCGGCTCTCTCGGAGACCAGGGCTTGCGCCGTGATCTTACCCTGTTTCGACTCCAGGGAGACCTTCTGCTGATCCATCAGGCCGAGCTTTCGGGCGTCCGCAGGATGAACCAACACGCAGCTTTCAGCCTGCAACCGGCTGAGCCCCGGGCTCCGCCTGGAAAGAGACCCGGAGTGGAACATGGTCGGCCCGGTGATCAGGAACCAGGGAAAACCTGCCTGGGCGGCGTCTTCCTCGTGCTCGGCCGGAGTGAACTTTGCTTTTCCCCCGGGAAAATCTTTTTCGTATAAAACAGGCGTCCCGGGGTGGTCTGGAGAAGGACAGGGCCACTGCAGACCGGAGGAATATTCCGGGGAATCCAGGCGGGCGTAATCCATCCCCTGGTAGAGGGGCACGAGGCTGCGGATCTCGTCCATCACCGCCTTGGCCGAATTGCCGCCCAGGGGAACTCCCATTTCCTTCGCCAGCTCTTGGAAGATCCACCGGTCGGGGCGGGCCTGCCCGATGGGCTCGAGGGCGGGCCGGGCTCGCTGGACCCTGCGCTCGACGTTGGTGAAAGTCCCTTCCTTTTCGGCGAAAGTAGCGGTCGGAAGGAGGACATGGGCCAAAGCGGCGGTCTCGGTCAGGAAGCAATCCTGGACCACCAGGAAATCCAGGGCGGCCAGGGCTTTTTGGGTTCGCGCCGAATCGGGGTAGGTAACCGCCAGATTCTCGCCGGCCAGGTAAAGACCTTTTATCGCGCCCTCCTCAATCGCCTGAAGAATAGCCAGAGCTCCCCGCCCTGTCTTTTCGGGGATGGCCATATTCCAGGCTTTTTCGAACCGGCCCCGTTCGGCCGCATTCCTTACATCCCCAAAGCCCGGGAGCAAACCCGGGGTAACTCCCATATCCAACGCCCCTTGGGAATTGTTCTTCTCCCCGAGAAGAAAGATCCCTGAGCCCTCCTTGCCGATCTGCCCGGTCAAAAGCGCCAGGTTGGCGGCTGCCCTTGCCAGGGGGGCGTCCTGCCTTCCCGAGGCTTGGCCAGTGGAGATGAGGATGACCGCTCGTGGGGACAGGGCAAACAAACGGGCGGCCTGGGTCAAGGAGGCGGCAGGCACGCCGGTTAGGGCTTCGACCTGGTCCGGAGAATATCTTTCCAAGGAGCGCTTCAGAGCCTCGATCCCCTCAGTGCGGGATTGAACAAACGCTTCTTGGACAAGACCTTCCCGGAGGATCGTTTGGGCCATTCCGTTGACCAGGGCAACCTCCGTTCCGGGTTTAACCAGAAGGTCCAACGCGGAAAACTTTTTCAGACCGATGTTGCGGCTGTTCGCTACGATCAGCTTGCTCTCCCTGCGCTTTACCGCCAGGACCACTTCGGACTTGATCACCGGATGGGTTTCGGCGAGGTCGGAGCGCAGAGCGAGGATAACGTCGGCGTTGCGGATCTCGTTGATGGAATTGGTTGTGGCCGCGTATCCCAAAGAGTCCTGTAAAGCCAGGTGGGCGGCGTAACTATACCCGCCGGCATGGTCGATATGATTGGTGCCCAGCACGCCGCGTATAAATTTCTGGAACAGGTAGAGCTCTTCGTTGGTCAGACGCGGAGAAGAGAGACCGGCCAGCTCCTCCCCGCCTCTCTCGGCCTTCAACTCTCGGAAGCGCTGGGCCACCAACCCGATGGCCTCCTCCCAGGAGGCCTTGACCAGGGTACCGTCCTTTTTGACCAGGGGAGTGGTCAGCCGCTCTGGGTTGTGAATGTACTCCCAGCCAAAACGCCCTTTCACGCAAAGGTTACCTTGATTGATCCCGAAGGCTTGCGGGGCCCGGACGCGCAGAATGCGATTGTTTTTCGTCCCCACGGTTAAGGTGCAGCCCACTCCGCAGTACGCGCAGGTGGTGTTGGTTTCTTTCAAGTCCCACACCCGGGCCCTGTGGAGAAAAAGGCGATCGTTCAAAGCCCCCACCGGGCAGCTATCTACACACTGCCCACAAAATTCGCAATTTAAGAGGCGATCAAAGTCGGTCCCAATCTTGGTAGCAAAGCCCCTTTTTACAAAGCTATATTCCCCAACTCCGATCAATTCTTCACAAACCCGGGCACACTTTCCACAGAGGATACAACGATTCAGGTTTCTCTCTATCAGGGGACTGTAAAAATCCACCGGAAAATCGAATTTCTTATCCTGAAATCTATTGCTGGTTACTTCATATTCATAAACCAAATCTTGCAGGCTACATTCTCCTCCTTTATCACAGACAGGACAGTCCAAGGGGTGGTTAACCAAAAGGAGTTCTAACACCGTCTTTCGGGCCTTAATCACCGTGGTAGTGCTGGTCCTAACCACCATTCCATTGGTCACCGGGGTGGTACAGGAAGGGATCAATCTCCCAGGCATCCCTTCCACCTCTACCAAACAGACCCGGCAGGCCCCAAAGGGGAGCAGTCTTTTGTGATAACAAAGGGTAGGAATCTTGATCCCGGCCTCCTGGGCCGCTTCCAGAATGGTAGCATCCTCTTTTACCCCAACCTCTTTATTGTCAATAGTTACTTTCAGCATCTTTATACCCCAAAAATAATTTATTCTCTTTCTAAATCACACCTTAAGCACCGTTTAGCCTCGCTTACAGCCATTTCTTGCTCAAAGCCCAGCTCTACCTCTCTAAAGTTTTTCTCCCTTTCTTTAAGAGAAAGGCAGGGTATAGCTGGCCTCTTAAGCTCGGCCAATTCTTCTTCCGGAAGTTTCAAGGGCTCTACCTCCAGCAAGGGAGTAGTTACTTGATATTCCCGGGGCAGACTTTCTCCCCTTAAATACCTATCTATGGAAATAGCGGCATTCTTTCCTGCAGCCAGGGCCTCAATTACGGTAGCTGGGCCGGTTACTGCATCTCCTCCAGCAAAGACCCCTCTCTTATTGGTAGCCAGGGTATCGGAATCTACCACCAGGGTATCCCATTTAGAAACCTCCAGACCATCTCCCTTAGGAAGGAAAGATAAATCAGGGGTTTGTCCAATGGCTGGAATCAGGGTATCTATCTCCAGGATAAATTTCGAACCTTTAAGGGGAATAGGTCTTCTTCTTCCACTGCTATCCGGTTCTCCCAGTTCCATTTTAATACACTCAATGCCCCTAACTCTCCCATTCTCGGTTAAGACCCGGGTAGGAGCAGCCAAGATCCTGATCTCAATCCCTTCATGGTCAGTTTCTTCAATCTCTTCCTTATTAGCCGGCATCTCTACTCGGGTTCTTCGATAAAGGATAAAAACTTCTCTGACCCCTAAACGTTCGGCAGTTCTGGCCGCATCAACAGCCGCATTTCCTCCTCCAATCACTGCTACCTTATGGCCCAAGGGTACCTCTTCTCCCAGATTTGCCTTCCTTAGAAAATCCACGCAGTCCATTACCCCTTGAGCCTCTTCCCCAGGAATATTCATCTTTATTCCCTTATGGGCTCCTACCGCCAAGAAGATAGCCTTATAACCTTGTTTCCAAAGGTCATCCAGGGCCAAATCTTTACCGATGGGAGTATTGGTCTTGATCTCCACCCCCAGATTCTTAATCACTTCAATCTCATAATTAAGGATATCCTTGGGGAGGCGATATTCGGGAATACCTACAGTCAACATCCCTCCGGCTATGGGCAGGGCCTCAAAGATGGTTACGGGATAACCTTCCATGGCTAAGAAATAGGCGGCGGTAAGCCCGGCTGGTCCAGAACCCACAATAGCCACCTTTTCTTGTTTAAATGGTTTACCCCTGAGCTCAGGCTTTATTCCGGCCTTTACCTCGTAATCGGCTACGAATCTCTTTAAGGTCTTTATGGCGATGGATTCATCCAACTCTCCCCGCCGGCATTTACTCTCACAGGGGTGGGTACATACCCGCCCACAAATCCCTGGTAGGGGATTTCTTCTCCTAATTAAATTTAAAGACTCCTCAAACTGACCTTTGGCAATTAAGGCCACATAGGCGGGGATGTCCAATTCTACCGGACAAGTATGTTGACAGGGAGAGGAAATAATCTCCTTACAAACCAAGGCATTGCAACGCTTATACTTGATGTGGTCTACATATTCGTTCCGAAAATAACGAATAGTGGTAAGCACTGGATTGGGGGCAGTCTGTCCTAAACCGCAGAGGGCCGAAATCTTAATGTCCTTAGCTAAATCCTCTAGTAGCTCAATGTCCTCTTCCCTTCCTCTCCCGGCAGTAATTTCCTTAAGTTTATCCAGCATCACTTTGGTTCCGATGCGGCAAGGGACACACTTACCACAGGATTCATCCTGGGTAAATTCCAGAAAGAACTTAGCCATACCTACCATACAGGTAGTTTCGTCCATTACTACCAGCCCTCCGGAACCCATGATGGCCCCGGTCTGAATAATGGATTCATAATCCACCGGGGTATCTACCAGATTAGTCGGGATACAACCTCCAGAAGGACCACCCATCTGCACTGCCTTAAGTCTTTTGCCTTTATTTATCCCCCCTCCAATATCATAAACAATAGTTCTTAAGGTGGTACCCATGGGCACTTCCACCAAACCGATATTGTTCACCGCTCCGGTTAAGGCAAAAACCTTGGTCCCTTTGCTTCCTTCCGTGCCCAAGCTATTGAACCATTTGGCTCCATGGAGGATAATGGGAGGAATGTTGGCGTAGGTTTCCACGTTATTTAAAACCGAGGGTTCCCCCCATAGTCCCTTTTGGGCTGGGAAGGGAGGTCGAGGTCGGGGCATTCCCCGTTTCCCTTCAATAGACATCATTAAGGCCGTCTCTTCCCCACAGACAAAGGCCCCGGCTCCCTGGTAGATCTCCAGGTCCAAATCGAACCCAGAATTCAGAATATTTTTTCCTAAGAGTCCGTAATTGCGAGCCTGCTCAATGGCTATGGTCAATCTCTGGACGGCCAGGGGATATTCTGCCCTAACGTAGATATAACCCTTTTTAGCTCCAATGGCCTTAGCCCCAATAATCATTCCTTCCAGGACAGAATGGGGATCTGCCTCCATAACACTTCGGTCCATAAAGGCCCCGGGGTCACCCTCATCTCCGTTACACAAAATATACTTGACCTCTCCCCTGGACCCAGCGGCAAGCTCCCATTTAAGACCGGTAGGAAATCCTCCTCCTCCCCTTCCTCTTAGGCCTGATTCTTTAACCTCTTTGGTTATCTCCTCCGGGGTCATGGAAGTTAAGGCCTTGGCCGCGGCTAGATATCCATCCCGGGCAATATATTCGTCAATACTTTCGGCATCAATCATCCCTCGATTTCTTAAGGCCCGCAGGACCTGGAGCCCAAAAAAGCTGATATCACTTAGCTTGGGGATGGCCTCTTCCAGTACCGGTTCTTTGTACATCAATCTTTCTACTGGCCTCCCCTTGAGGAAATGTTCCTCCACTAAAAAGGGGACGTCCTCAGTAGTCAATCTTTGATAAAAGATTCCCTCGGGATAGACCACCATTACCGGACCTTGAGCACAAAAGCCATTACATCCCGTAACCACTATCCTTACTTCTTCTTTAAGTCCCTGTTTTTCCAGCTCCCTTTCTAGGGCCCCTTTTACCCTTAGAGAGCCACTGGCTACACAGCCAGTTCCTCCACAGATCAATAGATGCGAGCGAAATACTCTCACCACCTTCTCCTCCCTTTGTCCTTAGGACTAATAAAGAGACCGCTTTTTAATTAATAGGCGGTCTCACTCCCTATGCCCAGGGCATATTTTTCTACAATCTTTCCTCCCAAGACATGTTGGGTGAAGATTTCTTTTATCTTCTTCTCATCCAGGTCGCAATACTTTACCGGGGCCTTTCCCAGAAGTTCTACCGTAGCCATGGGTTCTCTACTGCAGAGACCAGCGCAACCAGAGGTAGTGAGAATAACATCTTTGATATCCTTCTGGGTTATCTCTTCCATCAAGGCACTCATCAACTTGCGGGCCCCGGAGGCAATCCCACAGGTCCCCATATGAACAGTAATCTTAGCCCGATACCCCCCTTCCCGCAAAGAAATACTATCCTTAACTTCTTCTTTTATCCTTTTTAAGTCTTCCACGCTTAATTTTGTCATCTCTTAAGTTTACCTCCCCTTAAATAGAAAAATAGGGAAAATATTTAATCATAGGCCTTAAGGATATCCATCACTTTTCCGCTTCCCACCAGGCCATGGGTATCACTATCAATTACTATAGCTGGAGCCAGACCACAAGCCCCCAGGCAGCGTACGGTCTCCAAGGTATATTTGAGGTCTTCCGTAGTATCTCCCACTTCGACCCCTAGTTCCTGTTGAATCTTACCCAGGTTCTTTCTCGTTCCCTTAACGTAACAGGCGGTCCCCAGACAGACCCTAACGGTATGTCTTCCCCGGGGCACCATGGTAAAGAAAGAATAGAAGGTTACTACTCCATATACCTGACTAGGGGGCAGACCCAAGCCTTGAGCAATTCGCCTTTGCACTTGATCAGGAAGGTATCCACAAATCTCCTGGGCCTGCCGCAGCACCGGAATTAACGAACCAGGCTTTCCTCGGTATCTTTCAATTACCTCATCAATCTTAGCAAAATCTTCCGCTGTGATTTCTTTGACCACTTTAACCTTATTACAATTACATTGGGTCATGGGCTCACCCCTTTCTCCCCAAAGTCTATCCCTCAATTCCTACTTTTTTTAGTCCTTCCTCTAAATCCTTCTGGATAAAATGTAGGGCCTTAAGGGAGGTTATTCCTTCTTCTCCCCACTCCGCCTTAATTTTCTTGGTAGCAAAAGAATATTCTATCTCCCCCCTTTGGTGGGAGTAGAAAAAGTCAATCTGGGGGTTGCCTATTATTAAGGTAAGTAAGGTATCTACCATTTTACCCCACGGTTTCCGGTCGATATGACTGTATTGAAAGGTGGCCAACACCCGCGTCCCTTTTCCCGGTTGGGATTCAATGTGAAAAGTCCCTTGGCTTTCTTGGGTCGCTTGAGCAAAAAGGGGGATTCCCAGGCCTACCCTTCGAGTGGTACGGGAAGTAAAAAATGGGTCCAGCGTTTTCTCCACGGCCTCTTGGGCCATCCCGACGCCGTCATCTTTGATCTCGATAGAGAGAAGACCCCTCTCGACCTCCTCCTGCACAATGATCTCAATCCTTTTGGCCTGAGCGGCAATGGAGTTTTCCACTATATCCAGGATATGAAGCGACAGGTCTTCCATGAATCCAACCCGATCATCTCTGACCCGAGACCCCCATCTGATAAAGTCGCCCGACCACTTCAAAGGCCGGAAGTTCAGAAAGGAGAATGGGAATATTTTTTGCCTCCGCCTTGTTTAGGGTTTGTTTTTCCGGTTCTCTTTTCCCGATGAGGATAATGCCGGCGATTTCTTTCAGACTGGCCACGGCCACAATGTTCTGGTGGGTTTGCAGCGTAACCCACAGGTCTCCGGCTTTGGCGTTGGCCATTACGTCGCTTAAAAGATCGCTAACATAACCCCCCGTAATTTCTTCCGAGAGTTTGGAAAAGGCCGACAGGGGTTTCAATCCCAATTTTTCCACGATTTGCTGTAAGGTCATGGCCCAGCCCTTTTATAATCAACGGTCTATTTCAGCCAGAACAATATCAATGGACCCGATGATGGCCACTACATCGGCTATCAACCGCCCTTCAACGATTGTGGACAGGGCGCTCAAGTTGACAAAAGATGGCGGCCGAACCCGCAACCGCCAGGGTTTGCTGCTGCCGTCGCTGACCAAGTAAAATCCTACTTCCCCTTTGGGGGACTCAATGCTGGCATACACCTCTCCTTTGGGCACCGGAAATCCCTCACTGGCAATGTGAAAATGGTGGATCAAGGCCTCGATGCTTTCCAGGACTCTGGTCTTGGGAGGATAAACCACCTTAGGATCATTCACTTGCACTTCACCGTCTGGCAGGCGGTCCAGAACCTGGCGGATGATTTCGTTGGACTGGCGCATCTCCATGAGTCTTACCAGGTAACGGTCATACACATCGCCATTTTTGCCGGTGGGAACGATGAAATCATAGGATTCGTATCCGCAATAGGGCATGGCTTTCCGCAGGTCCCAGTTTACATTTGAGGCTCTGAGGATCGGGCCGCTCAACCCCCAATTAATGGCTTCCTGGGCGGAGACAACCCCGACCCCTTGCGTGCGTCGCATCCATATTTTATTCTTGGTCAGGAGCGTTTCGTATTCATCCACGTGGGAAGGGAAGGTCCGGATGAACTCCCGGCACTTGGCGGCGAATTCTTCGGGTACGTCCTGGGCCAGGCCCCCAACCCGAAAGTAAGAAGGGGTCAGGCGCGAGCCACAAATCATTTCGAACATGAACAGGATTTCGTCCCGTTCCCGGAGAGCGTAAAAGAGCGGGGTCATAGCCCCGATGTCGTGGGCATGGGTCCCTAACCAAAAAAGGTGGCTGGCAATCCGCTGCAATTCGCAGAGCAAAACCCGGATGGCCTGGGCCCGCGGAGGTGCTTCGAGGGCAAGGAGTTTTTCCACCGCCAGAACGTAGGCCAGATTGTTGGACATGCCGGCTACGTAATCCAGCCGGTCGGTTAAGGTGATGCATTGATGGTAGGTCTTGCTCTCGGCCAGCTTTTCCAGTCCCCGGTGAAGGAAGCCGATGTCGGGAGTGGCCTTAACCACAACTTCGCCGTCGAGCTCCAAGATAACCCGCAACACTCCGTGGGTGCTGGGATGTTGGGGCCCCATGTTAATGATCATTGTATCCGTTTTCGCCATCTCCATGATTCTCCGTCGACAGGGGTTTAGCCTCTGAGGGGATAGTCTTTGCGCAATGGATGCCCTTGCCAATCGGGAGTCAGCAGAATTCGCCTCAGGTCGGGGTGTCCAGCGAAGATAATGCCAAACATGTCAAAGGCCTCTCGCTCCAGCCATTCCGCCGCTTTCCAAACGGATACTACTGAAGCCAGGTGGGGGGCAGTGCCTGCCAGAAAGGTTTTCAGCCGCAGGCGGCTCCGGGTTTCCATTGCGCATAGATGATAGATGACCCCGAAACGGGGTTCGCGGGGGTAATGGTCCACGCCGCACAGGTCGGTCAAGAAATGAAAGGCCAGTTCGGGGTCATCGTGTAAAAACCGGCAGATGGGCAGAATGTCCTCGGCCCGAAGGACCAGGGTGTTTTCTCCCCGGAAGGTTGAAGCTTCGAGAACCGATTCTGGAAAATTATTTTTCACTTTATGGGTTATGACGTCCAGCTCCATGGTTGGTTACCTTTCCGTCAGCTTTTCATGGGTGATTTTCTCATGCAGTTTGATGATGCCGTAAATCAGGGCCTCGGGACGGGGAGGGCAACCGGGGATGTATACATCTACCGGAAGATACTGGTCGATCCCCTGGACCGTCGCATAGGTGTCGAAGATCCCGCCGCTCGAAGCACAAGCCCCCATGGCAATTACCCATTTGGGCTCCGCCATCTGTTCATAGATCCGTATGACTGCCGGAAGCATTTTTTTGGTTACGGTTCCGGCAACGATCAGCAGGTCGGCCTGTCGGGGGGAGGGGCGGAAGACTTCCATGCCAAACCGGGCCAGGTCATAACGAGCGGAGGCAGCGACGATCATCTCCAGAGCACAGCAGGCCAGTCCAAACCCCGCCGGCCAGAGAGAGGAACGCCGGGCCCAGTTGACGAGTTTTTCCAGCGAGGTGGTTAAAACATTATTTCCCAAATGTGCTTCTATTCCCATTCCAAGGCTCCTTTTTTCCAGACGTAAATGAAGCCCACGAGGAGGATGGCGATAAAGACAGCCATCTCCACCAGACCAAAGATCTTGAGTTCTTTAAAAATTACAGCCCAGGGGTAGAGAAAAACAACTTCAATGTCGAAGATGATAAATAGCATGGCGATAATGTAGAACTTCACGGAAAAAGGTTTGCGGGCTTGGCCGATAGGGTCCATGCCGCATTCATAGGGGAGCATTTTTTGGGGAGTTATTTTTCTTTTGCCGATAATGGCGGAAAGGAAGATGGTGGTGATGGCAAATCCTACCACGATCACGAAGAATATAAAAATGGGAATATAGTCAGTTACCATATATTATAATCCTCCATAAAATTCAGGCCCGGATGGGCACAAAAGGAGAACTCCAGACTTCAAAAAAGATCCCGGCTTCCTCTGTTCAACTTTGGCCCAGGGGCGAATTTAGACACAGATTCACCCTGTTAGATGTTTACTATCTAACAGGGTAAACACGGATTATCGGGATGAATAGAAAAGAAAATATTTATCAGTGTTTATCTGCGAAAATCTGCGTCCCAATTAATTTAATTAATGAAAAAGGCAACCATAAAAAAAACGAATGAATCTTCATTCAGAATATCGAATTAACAGAAATAAAAAAACTTGTCAAGTTTTTTTTTGATGCTTTTTTTTTGATGCTCTCTCAGACAAATATGGCCGAGAAGGTTTTTCTTCATATTCAGTATACATTTTCCTCAAATTCCGCCATAAGAAATAGGGGTTAAAATCCCTTTTGAAGTCAATATATTAGAGGATGTTTTAAGTTTTTCTTAAAAAAAGCTTGACATCCTCTTTTTTTCATGGTTTAATCC
>JAHJQK010000185.1 GCA_018819135.1 Pseudomonadota bacterium
CAGAAGTCTATTTTCAAAGAGCAGTTTTACTCTAACGAAAGATTTTGGGTTTATTTCTTTGACAAATTAAACGGAATTTAAGACCCCAAAGTGTAACATAAATAACCTAATTTATTGTCTTGACAAAGGGGTCCACCTTAGTGGGCTATTAGGGAAAAGGCTAATGTTCTTCTGGTGTCGAGGCCAGTTTCTATAGAGATGTGTGATGAAAAACAATTTTTTCCTGGTATCTTTGAGACTTTTATCGCAAAGGTTCCTGTCCTTGACAGTGAGGAATTCTTAGAAGAGAGTGATTTAGTTGATGAGGGTGCTTCCGTGTCCGAACATCACCCCTGTTTTATAATTCGTCCTGCCCTGACGACTGTACGTTGGATGGTTAATCGACGTTTGTGCGAGCTCGGTGAGAGTTACGATTATACAGATAACGATCTGGCTACTTTAAGTGAAAGCATCGGCTACAATCTTACGTTATTGGCACTCCGTCTCAATTATTGGGACCCCAAGTTCGGCACTCTTTCGAAATCCCCCATGGAACCGATCTACAACGTTTTAGCAAAGCGGTTCCATTTGGATAGTTTCCCGGAGCTTTATTTATTGGCTGCGTTGAACCACTTCGACTGTCCAGCTGATCTGAATGTAGTTTTTCCGAACCCTGAAAGATACTCTGCGTTTGCTTCAACTTTTCTTTACGAGGGTGGCGAAGCACATGGGCTCGTTCTCACCCGAAGAAAGCGTGTATTCGGTATAAATTCGGCTGAGGCCCTATTGATTTGCAATGCCGGTCTTCATTTTAAGGAAAAATCCCTCCGTGATCCTACTGGGCGGATGCCAACCTCATTCGCAAAACTACTGAAAATATTAATTGTTCGCTACGCTTCTCAAAAACCAGCCAATCCATACGAAATGATTCGATTTCTGCGGTGGGCCGCCTTCGAAGCTGGAGAATTTGAAGGGCCTCAAAAAGAGGAAGCAGTTCAGGAAATCTTGGCATCTGTGCTTACTTGCCCCGAATTCATAGATTATCTCAGAGACACTATTCTCCCTAATAGCCTATCTATGCTTGGGCTTGGCAATATAGCCCGATTGTATAACTACGTGGGATTGTCAAGACATCATTATTCAACGGTTCTTTCCTCTGAGGTATTACAGAAAGGTATTGTCAGATACGAAAGCCAATGGCGTGATAGCCATCCTGGCCAAGAACATTGGTTTACTTGGCGTGAGTTTTTCGCTTGGAGACACCTTAACAACCTAGATAAAGAACTTGCATCTTTATTTTTGAACCAGTTTGAATACGCTAGGTTACGCTCACATGGAAAGAATTCTTTGCAAGGCCTATCCAATCTTTTCTTGATGGCAACACGAACCAAGTGGCTTAAACATAAGGTACAGGCTGACTTGGAAAATCTTTTTGGAAATCCTAAAGATTTTGCTGAAAATTTTTATAGACTTGGAGAGATAAGTATCCGTTTTCTCATCAGACATGCCTCCTTACTTGGAGAATCTTCGATCAAGTATCTTGCAAACTATATTCCTCCAAAGAGAATGGCTCAAGTTACCAAGGGGTTACCAAAGCTTACAGGCCTGTTGTTTTATATACTTTCACGCTATATGGGATCTAACTATACCAAAGATTTTATGAGCGAATTCAACATAGAGGAGATTTATAAACTTGTTTACGCAAAGAATCTAGCTGCCGTAAATTTCCCACTCTCAGATGACTTATACAAACGATTTCTGGAAAATGAGCTCACGCCTAAAATTATTACATCTAGCCTCCAAGAAATCCAACTCTTCCTTAGAAATCTCTCCTTACATGGATTCCAAGACCGTCATCGCACCTCGGCGGCTAGGAAATTCCAAGATGAAGGGCTCAGAACAACTATCATTACAAAGATGGTTCAAGAGAAACCACCATTGAGGGATATAGCCTTCTTCTTGCTGAACTTAGGCGCGCTGAGTCCGCAAGCAGCTGAACATTATATTAGCCAAATGCTCGATATAGACATAAATGATATAGTAATGGATGGTAATCTGTCTGACTTGGCACTTTTTCTATTGAGCATCTGGACGGCAGGAGCTTTCTCGCCTTTGGATTTTGTAAGCGAAGATGTGATCCAAAGAATGATCAATACGAAGGCAACGTTATCATCGCTCTTTGATTTGCTTTCTATTGGAGGTATTATAAATCTTTTAAAACTTGAATTACGTATGCCGCTGACTTTTGAACAATTAGCTGAAAGAATCGGATATTATCTTGCTAGGCTTCAATCTTCTATTCCAGAAGACGATATTGAACGCCAGCTGCAAATCAGGACTCTTAGGATCGCCTTAAACCTAGAAGGCGTCAAGTTCTTTGGTGGTTCATTATCCTACAGTGTCGTTTCGCTCTATCTTGACAAGGCGTCTGTTTTGGAGATGCTTACAACCGTGAAAGATCAGATTACAAGAGATGCCAGAACTACAATGAGTGATGCTATGGGGGGATTGCCTGTGGCGGATACAAGAAAGATCGAATTGCTTCAGAGCGTGCTCGCATGGCTCGCTTTGTGATCCCAAACTCGAATTTGCCTCTTTTTCGCGGCAATTGAGTGCTTATATGGCTGCGACGGCACATAACACCAGATTGGCGGCTCACTTTCGCCCAAACTGCTTCGCGGCTTCGCCAATCTGGAAAACGTTATGTGAAAATTGTTTTGCGCCCCAATTCATCACTGAGTGCCCTATGTACTTCGACGTCTTGTGCCACGTTTTCCTTAAACCGCCGGAACACCTGATGCTTCGTGACATCTGGAATATTGGGCCGGGCGAACTCTCCGATGAAGGTAGCCGCGCTCTGGAGATCATAGACTCTGGTAAACTCAAAGATATCGACCTCCGCAATGTCGCGGTATGGACATCGTTCGCGATCCAGGAATTCCAGGATCTGCAGGCTATGCCCTTACCAAAGTCTGGCAAATTCTTCAATGTCAACTACATGTTCTTTGAATCCCTTTCGGCCCTCCGCGAGTCAATCCTTACTGGCTTGAATGGTCAACTCCATGCATCGTTCGCCGTTCTACGCTCCTCTTGCGAACTCCTCACCTTTCATTATTGGTGGAAAGACCATCTTCAATTCGCTGATTCCTATGATCCGTTTTATGATTGGCTTTTTGGATCCCAGAAGGGTCCGCGATTTTCAAAAGTCATCGACGACACATTTCGCAAGATCGATCTGCCGCCACTCTGCACAAACAAAGAGACTTTCTTATCCGTTTATGGCAAGCTTTGTTCATATGCACACAAACCACTCATCACTGAGGCCATCACAACCATGCGAGGGGGCAACATCCCTGTAGTATCGCATGAACTTTTGTACTTCTGGCTCGACTTGCTAGAGAGGGCCCAGCGAGCTATGCTCGACCTCGCAATATGTCGTTCCCCTCAAGCGCTGTTCCCTGTAGACCTAAACCGTAAATTTGGTTTCAATCCACCGATCGGCGTTTTGTTTGACAAGTACAGTTTCATCAGCGTTGAACGAGCACTCGGCCCAGAAGCACTCAATTCATATCGCGCCCATTTCCAATGCAGAACTCCTCCGAGGGATATTCTAGATTGGTACGAAAGCCAACCTGATATTACCGCCGAGCAAATACTAGCGTCTTGGTCTGATGAGACTCCTCTTGGTAATGAGGATTTGCCCTTTGATGAGCGAGTATCTGGAGGTAACGCGTTGTTAAAGGCGAAGGTGCGCGCATCGCAAAGAGCCTTTGCGTACATGCACGATTCACCTTCAATTGAAGGTCCAGCCGCATCTTCGCTCGGCCAAAGATGAAAAGGGGCCGCAAAACAACTTCACATAACAAACGGCAAAACGACGCTCGCTCTCTGCTTAGGCGAAGGAAATACTATATTGGCTAGATGTAAAGAGCTCGCTCCATTGCGTCCCGCCACAGGAAATGAGTCATTCGTATGTGGCGGGCCGCAACGGCGTTTTGCCTAAACGATAGGCCGCCATGCCGCTGCGCGGCATAGACGCGGCGGCCTATCGGGGCGCCCGTGTTCCCGAGGGCACGGCGCTGACCGCTCCGCGGCCCAGCGCCTATCTGCCGGTTTCCCGGCAGATGCCCAAATGTCCCTTCGGGACACTTCGGGAACCCGGGCGCCCCGTTAGTTGCAATTGCGGGCATGGAGGAAAAAGATTCTTAATAGAGCTGTCCCATTAAGGAGGTATATACTGCTGAATGACTAAATTACAATATATTGAGTTTTCAGGGGAATTTAGCATTAATCGGAGTGCAGGGTGAACAGGATTACCCTAAAATCAGCGCTGCACATTGATGACATAATATCGTTCTCAAAAAAAACACCCTTCAGCGAGTATGCGTAACAAGACCAAAGAAAGGTAAATTGAATGTCCAATGTAGGCAGAAATGACCCTTGTCCTTGCGGAAGCGGCAAGAAGTACAAGAAATGCTGTATGTCAGTGCATAATGTAGGGTTTGGAGAACAACTTGCTGTTCCAAAAAGGGCAAAAATAGACGATGACTTTATTTCTATTGAAGCAGTAGTTGATTATGGACACCCATTGCCAGACGAAGCGTTTTTTGCCAATAATGACTTGCATGAAATTTCCGCTCCGAGATTGATTTATTCCTCTCTGCTCCATCCTGAAATTGAAGGGATAGCAAATAAAGTAGTCCGACAATTTATAAATAGAGGCAAAGAAGAACGAAAACGCATTAAAACAGCAAAGAATACAGAAACGCTTATCGGAATAATGAGAAACAATCCTGATCCGCTTAATCATACGCCGCTAATCGATAGGCTCATAGAGGAAAGAGCACAATCTACGCCAATGATTTTACAAGAACTTAAGGAGCCTCAAAATGATTCATTCGTTGAGCTTGCGGTCAGGATATTACACAGGTCTAGAACAAACTTTTCTAAGGAAATTATTAATATTATCAAGTCAGGCAATAACAGAAAGGCTTATGCAATTTCAATACTGTGCGTACTACTCGGCTTCTATGACAACGAATACTCTGAAAAACTATTGTGGGATTATTATTACTACATGAAGTTCAAATACCCAAACGATACCTATTCAGACGGTCCATTATTAGGATTAATTGAAATACGAGAAAGAAGAAAGGAAAAAGCTTCCCTTAAATGATTCGGGGGGCGAAATTTCATCTAACGTTCAAGCATAAAGGAAGCTGGCAAGATTCATCCAAAGAAAGAAGATAACGCGCGCAGAACATGAAGGAATATTTACCATGCAAAAAAAGGGAAGAAATCGCATCGTCGAAATAATCGATCAGATTACACCTGACCAAGGAGTGTTTATCTTGCGAAAACTTTGGAACAGTTCCCCTGATGTTCGCATGAGAATAGAAACTGAAATAAAGAAAGAATTATAGACTATAATGAAGTTGCAAGCGAGGTTCAATCAAGTTTAGATATGCTTGAAGAGGATGAACTATATGACCGTTCAGGGCCTAGCAGGAAAGGATATCACTCTCCTGATGATATGGCAGTTATAATGGTAGAAGAGGCATTGGAGCCTTATCAAGAGCAATTGAAGCGATATTTTGGGATGGAAATGTATAAAGAGGCAATGGAGTATTGCAAGGGAATTTTGAAGGGGCTATATGAGTATGAGAAGAATTCCAATAGCAAATTTTCAGAGTGGGCTAGGGATGTACCGATTGAGATGTTCGGATGGATATTGAGAGAATGGAAAAAGAAAAATAAAGAAAAGTCTTATCAAGTAGAGATTGATGAATTTATTACCAAAGAATGCAATGAATGGAGTGATCATAAGGGTTGAAAGAGGGGAGAGGGTCAAACCCAAAATTGATTTAGAGAAAGGTCCGCCCGCAACGGCAGATAACAACAGGCTATAATTAGTTTGACAGGAGGTGAACAATATGCAGAAAAGAGTCGAAAGGTATGAAACGATGAGTCTTGCAGAAAGACGTTTGGCCATCCTTTTAGGATTGAAGGCAGTTGATCGCCAAAAATTAGAGAAAGTTTGTGCAAAGATGGATGAGATAAGGGGAAAGCTAACCCCCAAAGCAAAGGGTTTTGATGGAGTAGCTGAGATCAGGAAGTGGAGGGAAGCAAGATGAGAGTCTTGGATACATCTGTGATCTACAAATGGTATGTAGAAGAGGAAAATACTACAAAAGCTCTTTCTCTGCGTGATGATTTTGTAAAGGGAGGAATAGAAACAGTCATTCCAGACTTTCTCTTTCATGAATTAGCCAACGCCTTGCGATATAATTCAAGGATAGAGAGAGAAGAAATAGAGGAGACAATAGACAACCTCTTTGAACTTGGTTTAGAAACAGTGTTAGCTACTCCTACGTTGTCCAAAGAGGCTTTGAAGATTGCTTATGATTATCAGATAACTGTCTACGATGCTCTCTATATTACCCTTGCTCAAAACTTAGAGTTTGAATTCAACACAGCAGACAAAAAGCTTTATGAGAAGACAAAGGGGCTTCCTTTTGTAAAATATCTCAGAGATATATAGAAAAAAATAGAGAAAATAGGAACAGCACCCATTTAAAAAAATGTCCGCACCGGCAGATAACACAAGATTGGCGTTTACACCCTTCGGGAAATCCCGACTTAGTCGGGACTTCGCCAATCCAAAACGTTATCTGCTCATTGTGGCCATGTTATAATAGATAGGATAGGAGGGAATTAAGTATGGAAAATGTAGAAAAAGCCATTGAAGCTACAGGAACGATTGATGCTCAACGGAGGCTTGTTCTAGATGAACCGTTACCGGTTGTTGGCCCAACGAGGGTTCGTGTCATTATCTTGTTACCCGAAGAGACTGACATAGACGAAAAGGAATGGCTTCGGGCTGCAAGCACGAACCCAGCCTTCGATTTCCTGAAAGAGTCTGAAGAAGATATTTACACACTTGAGGACGGGAGGCCGTTTTATGACCAGAGGTAAAGTGGTTTTGGTCCCTTTTCCATTTGATGATTTTTCGGGAACTAAAGTACGCCCAGCGGTATGTTTGACTGATCCTATCGGAATACATCGTCATGTTATCCTTGCATTTATTAGTAGTCGGATGCCTGCCGATTTATTGGAAACGGATCTCATTTTAGATTCGGTACAGGCCGATTTTGCTACAACGGGCTTACTGGAGGAACGGTGTCAGGTCTTGACAATTGACAATATCAGGGGAGAAAATTCTATTTACCGTTTATGGATACCCGGGGCTGACGGATGGCAGAGCGTCGGAGGTTAACACGGAAAGGATAAAGGTGGCAGTTCTTTTTTATGTGTGCCCGCACCGACAGATACCCTGATACAATTAAAGGTAAAGGTAAGGATAAATCAATATGAAAAAAGAGACGTTATATCTTGATACATCTGTTCTCAGTGCATATTATGATGAACGGGCTAAGGAGAGAAAGGATGCAACGATCAAATTTTGGGAAAATGTATTGCCTAATTATAAGGTTTACATATCAGAGGTTACGGTAAAAGAATTGGAAGATACCAGGAATGAAACATTAAGAAAGAAATTCAAGGCTCTTATCGAAAGCTTCAAGGTGCTAAGAATTAATAAAAGGGTCAAAGATTTGGCAAATGCTTATATTGGAAAGGGCGTATTTCCGGAGAAATATCTTAATGATGCCCTTCATGTAGCTGTGGCATCTTTTTATGGGATTTCGTATGTAGTTTCTTGGAATTTTGAGCATTTGGTTAAGGTGAGAACAAGGAAAAGTGTAAACTTGGTTAATGTCTTGGAAGGTTACAAAGAGATTGAGATTATATCACCCCAGGAATTGTAAGGAGATGCTATGGAAAAGGTAGAATATTTTGATTATCGGAAGGTTGCCAAAGAGATGAATGTCCCGGATGCAATCTTAAAGAAGATTGAAAGAGAAGTAAAGGATGAATTTCCTAAAGATAAGATGATGTACGAACTTCATGTTTTAAGGGCACTAAGAAGTAAATATTGGAAAAAGGCACCATTTTAATAAGACTGCCCGCACCGGCAGATAACACAAGATTGGCGTTCACACCCTTCGGGAAATCCCGACATTATCGGGACTTCGCCAATCCAAAACGATAGGCAGTCATCGCTTCGCTCGACTGCCTATCGGGGTGCCCAGCTTCCCGAGGGCACGGCGGCTCGCTCCGCGGCACAGCGCCTATCTGCCGGTTTCCCGGCAGATGCCCCAAATGTCCCTTCGGGACACTTCGGGAACCCGGGCGCCCCGTTATCTGAAAGCCGCCATTAAAAAAAGGAATATGATATTATTAGTCAGGAGAGGAGGTTAATGATTATGAAACAAATTAAGATTATCGTTGAAAAACATCCTGACGGTTATATAGCTTATCCATTGGGGATTAAGGGTGTTGTTGTTGGCCAAGGAGATACATATGAAGAAGCTCTTTCAGATGTAAAATCTGCGATCCGTTTTCATTTTGAAACCTTTGGAGAAGAAGTATTCGAAATTGATCCGCCGATTCTTGAGGCATTTGTTGCTGAAGCAGGGGTTTAGGCGTAATGCCAAAATTTCCAGTTGATGCACCAAAGCAAAAGGTTATAAAGGCATTTGAACTTTTGGGATTTAATCTAATCCGGGAAAGGGAACATATCTCAATGGAAAGATTAAATCCTGATGGCTCAAAGACTCCCCTGACTATGCCCAATCATCCCCGAATAAAGGCTTCTACTCTCAGAACGATTTGTACACAATCTGGAATTTCAAGGGATGATTTTTTTAATGCATATGAAAAGGCATGATGGCGGCCTTCAGATAACACCAGCTTTGCGCAAAGAGCCTTCGGCAAACAAACAGGCTCATAGTAGATTCCTCGACCGTGGCCTGTTTGTTTCGCAAAGCCACAACGATAGGCCGCCATGCCGCTGCGCGGCATAGACGCGGCGGCCTATCGGGGCGCCCGTGTTCCCGGGGGCACGGCGCTGACCGCTGCGCGGCACAGCGCCTATCTGCCGGGTTCCCGGCAGATGCCCCAAATGTCCCTTCGGGACACTTCGGGAACCCGGGCGCCCCGTTAGGCCGTTATCTGCCATTGCTTAACAATCAACAAAGCATTGTTAAAAAATAGAATGAAAACTGCCCCTGAAAACCCAATAACGACAGGCAACAGAAGGGGAGGAAAAGACCTTGAACTCTTTCTCCCCATACCTTTCTGGACGATTTCGAAGTGGAAATTTGACAGTGCCGTCATTTTAGAAGGGAGAGAAAAAGGTTAGCCTGCTTGCCGCATGAGGAAGGAGGGAACTGTGGCCGGGAAGATTGCTGCGTTGAACATCTCAACCAGACGCCTACTATCCCTTATACTCGGGATATTCATCATTGAATTTTCTTGGAATTAATGAAACTCGGTTTATAGGAGGAAATAAATCGATGCTTGAGGAAGAACATTATGGGGGGGTGATTTATGAATACCCAGGAATTCCCTTTAGTTATAAGCCCCAAGCTTGGATGCCCGAAGATTGCTGCGGTTGAAGAGATAAAAAGTGGAAAGAGTATCTCCTTGATTATCGCCGGGAAGTATGGGGAGTTTACCTCCCCTTTAAAGGATGCCTTTGAAGGGACCTTATATCTGCGCCCCTCCTATAGTGAGGGTGAAGGGGTCCGGGAGATTCCCCTCTATCTCACCCATGACCCTGAAGAGATTACGGGCTGGAATCTCCTCTCGGACTTTTCTGAAATGGAAGACACCAGAGAACTCATTAACAGTGAGTTACACTATAATGTCCTCGGAGAGGATACCCGTTACTGGAAGGTAGAGGTATCGGTCAAGAAGGCTGATAAGGGTGATTATAAGTCCCTTCTAAGAAAGGTTGGGGAAAGGTACCTACCTAAACTTTACGATCTAATTCTGAGGGACATATCCGGGAAATGGGAGAGGGTCAACTATCACTCCATACAGCTTGTTGAGAGTGTCGAGGGAAGTTGTAATTTTATTCACCTCACCGACCTCCACACGGCCAAGAGGAATGACGAGATACTGGATGAGGTGCTTAAGGTAAAGTGTAAGAGAAGCCGAGAGGAGATTGAAAAGAGCTACCTAAACTTTAACGACAAACTCAGGGAGTTTATCTCTATAGCCAATGATATGGCAGATAAAGGCGAACTCGATTTTGTTGTAATTACGGGCGACTTGGTCGATTTTGCCTTCCATGGATGGGAGGATGAGCCCAATGTAGCTGAGAACAATTGGAAGACCTTCATCAACATCGTTACAGGTGCTGGAAAGGAGAAGGCAAAGGGTAACTCTGGGATAAAGGTGGCGATCTTTACCTCCACGGGAAACCACGACTGGCGCCTCCATCCTTACGACCCCAACCTGGGAGATTACAATAAGAGTTTCGGTTTGGAGAAAGAGGAGCTTAAACATTATGAATACAGGTCCTTCGATTCTACAGAATACCCTGAGGATGAGCGGACAAAACTATCCAGAGAGATAATGAGCAATGGCTTTAAGAAGCTAAACATCGATGCCTTTGCCGATAAGGGAAAGGTAAGATTGGCGAAATTCCTCTCCACCAAGGTTACAACCTGGGTTCTGCGGGCCATGGTCGGGTTAGGTCTGGGGGGAGCAGGGGTGGCAGGATATATGACAAAATTTATTTATCTTGGAATCATCGGAGTTGTTTGGGCATTGGTGTGGGCGGGTGAGAAATACATGAATTGGTGGGTCCGCAAACAGGTAGATTTAATCATAGATAATCCTCTCCATGCCGAGGCCAAGGCCCTTCATTACTACCTCAAGCACATAAACCCCTACCTCGACTATGGCTTCCAGTATGGCAACCATTCCTTCATTGTTATGGATACAGGTGCCGATGTCTTTGTCGGCCGGTTGCTGGATGGGAAGGAAATGAAAGACATCAAGAGAATGAGCATTGAGGACAATATCCTTGGGGGTTCTCCCGATTCCAGGGCTTTTGATTCCGAGCAGAGCTGCTACAACTGGAGCCAGATAGTCTGGTTGGAGAAGGTTCTGTCTGTCCTTGATAATATGGATGGGAATAAGAGAACTTTCATTTTCCTACATGCCCCCCCTATCAATTTAAAAGAGGACAACGACTTGGTCTGGAGTAATCTCTGGGAGAGGAGGAGAGAAAGGCCCAAATGGATTGCCAGGGATGAATGTAATCTCACTTATGGTACCATAAACCATTACCTGAGTCAGTTCTTTTATCTCTGCATTGGGTACAGGGAGAGTGAGCTGGTAAGGGAGAAGGTGGAGCCCAGTCTCAGGAAGGTAGATCTTGTCCTTTCAGGCCATGCCCACAGGAACAGCGAGTTTAGGATAGAGAAGGAGTGGGTTGCGAAGGATAAAAAATATGAGATCAGGATATACTCTGAAATGTACAGCCAGTTGTTGGATGCTGGCAATCCTGATAAATGGTGGGAAGAACATAGACCTGTTGTTGTCCAGATTGCCTCATGTGGACTGCAAGGAAAAACCGACAGAGACCCACCCTACTTCAGGAAGGTGACCATGAATGGTAAGGGGCAGATTATTGACTTTAGAGTAATGAACAATGGAGGAGTTGTAAGGTTTTAATTAAGGAGGGCCAAGTCTTCCAATGAGCACGCGTCTGAAGACCTTTGTTTGGCTCAGCGGCTCAAGAGATCCAATAACAGAAGAACACTCCATTTCCAACTAAGGCAAAGATGTGGCTCCCCAAGTTTGGATTTCTAACCGATGTTTTTCTCAATAACATCGATAAGTTCCTTTATGCCTAGCGGCTTAACTATAACCGGATGACCGCTAATAACACCGCCACGAGTAGCCGCTTCATGTTGCGTCATAATGCCTGTTGAAAACACAATGGGAATATTTTTAGTATCATCATTGCTTTTTAACTGACCGGATACTTCACCGCCTCCCATATCCGGCATTGCGAGGTCTAATAAAATTAGATCCGGCCTGAACTGCCTGGCAGCGACAAGGCCGAGGGACCCTTTATTCTCGGCCCTGACTTCATATTTCCCGGTGGCCTCGAGATTCATTTTCACCAGTTCCGTAATACTCTCTTCATCGTCAATGATCAATATCCTTTTGTTCTTCCTCCTCTTTATTATCTTCATATTACCACCTCCACCTTATGCTATTTAAACGTTATGGTCACCCTTACACCGCTTCTATCTTTTCTATTCTCAATCTTTAACTTTCCATCGTGCACCGCCATTACATTCCTTACAATCGATAGTCCTAATCCCGTTCCGCCTTTATTTTGTTTTGTAGTGAAAAAGGGGTCAAATATCTTAGCCAAAATATCTTCGGGGATTCCTGTCCCCGTATCTTCAATTTCAGTAATAACTGCTGTGTCTCCTGGCTTAAAAATATCCCCTTCGCCGGGACCCACCTCATCACTAACTTTGGTTAGCTCCTTATTATAAGTCCTTATCTTCAACTGACCACCGCCAGGCATGGCATCAACGGCATTTATGAAAAGATTTAGGAATCCCTGTTCAATCCTACTTTTATCCAGGTTGAGGGATAAAATATCTTTTTCCAACTCTTTGATCACTTCAATATGGTTTCTGTCGAGAAGGTTCTTTACCAACACCAGACAACTCTCTATAATCGAGTTCAAATTTCCCGGCGCCTTTTCTATTTCTGCTACCCTGGATAAATTCAATAATCCCTTAATAATATTATCGGCTCTCTTGACAGCATCTTTTATATACCCAAGGGTCAAAGAAACATTTTCGTTGTCCAGGGGGACATGAGCAGAAAGATAATCCACCCCTTGATGAAAATACAGCAAAATTTATGCCAACTTATAATTTTTGAAAATTTTTGACTTCTTATTCGGAAAATATCTCATAAATGAGCCTCTTGCAAAACTCTTGAACGCCAGAGGAAATCGTCATTCCGGGCAAGCGAAGCGCGACCCGGAATCCAGGATTTTCAAGCAATTCTGGATTCCGGCTTTCGAGGAATGACAGATTAAGTGACTTTTGCAAGAAGCTCAAATGCTACAAATTTTGTAGCTTCTACAAATTTTGTAGCATTTTGGAAAATTAATAAGCACAATTCTTCTTATTTATACTTTTGCAAGAGGCTCATGTAACAGAAATTACTTATGTGGTGTCAAGAAGGAAAGATCCGAAAAATTGACTTGACAATCATGCCGCAAATTTTCTACAATAACCATTATTCACCATTTTGATTAAAAACGAATCGCTAAGGGGAATTTATCATGCCGCGGATAAGGTCAAGACGCCGCATAACTGTAAGCCTTGAGGAAAGCGCTTTTAAAAGTATCTCACGCATAGCCGAGGAAAGTGATGTTTCAATCGCCTGGACTATCCGATACGCCGTTAATAACCTGTTAAAAGAATGGAAGGAAGGCGAGCATCCGCCACCCATTCTCAATCCTGGAAGATTAAGAGAAGAATGACCACCCGCTTAAATCATCAACGAGAGGAGCTTCTCTCGGCCATGCGTTAATTGGAGCAGCCCTTGGGTTGGGAAGAAAAAAGAGGTAAATCGATGGGAGAATCCGAAAATAAATTGGGGCAAAGATTGCTGAAAGAGGGGAAAATTACCAGCGGCCAATTGGAAGTTGCCTTGAAGGAGCAGAATAGGACCCGAGAACCTCTTGGCAAGATACTTAATCGTTTGGCTTTCGTTGCTCAGGCCGACATATCCTCAATCCTTGCTTTTCAGGCGAGAGTCAAGTTTGTTGACCTCAGAGGTTTGGACATAGATCCTGAGGTTCTTAAATTAATCCCCTATGAGGTTGCTTTAAAAAATAAGCTTATCCCCCTCTCGCTTGAGAACGGCCGCCTCCGGGTGGGAATGGCGGACCCTTTCGATATCGTCACTCGCGATGAGGTGGAGATGATATCCAAATTAAAGGTGGAAGTGGTGGCTGCCGCAGAGGATGAAATAAGCAAAATATTGCATGAGCTCTCTGAAAAAAATTTAGGCCGGGAAGAAAGCGGAGGGGAAAAATTCAACGTCCCTCTTGAAGAGAGCATGCAAAAGATGGGAACACCGGGAATCAAAGAAGGAGTTGAGGGGCTGGCCGAGATCGGAGCGACGATAAAGCTGGTCGATGAGATTATCGCCCAGGCCATAGAAAGCGAAGCCACCGACATCCACATCGAGCCCGACGATGGCCTCGTTCGGATCCGCTACCGCGTCGACGGCCTGCTCCACCCTTTCTCTTCCCTCCCCAAAACCTTGCAGTCGGCGGTAAACACCCGGATTAAGATTTTGTCCAACCTTAACATCTCGGAAACCCGCGTTCCCCAGGACGGCCGCATCCAATTCTCCCTGAAGGACAGGAAGATCGACCTGCGGATTTCCGTTTTTCCCGGCGTTTACGGGGAGAATATCGTCATTCGCCTCCTGGACAAAGAGAAGATGCTCTTAAGCCTGGAACAGCTGGGGTTTTCTCGCCATATCCTCTCCTCTTACCGCCAAGCGGTCAACAGAAACAATGGGATCATCCTGGTGACCGGCCCCACTGGTTCGGGAAAGACGACCACCCTTTACGCCACCATCTCCCAGCTTAACTGCCAGGAGAAGAAAATTATCACCCTGGAGGACCCCGTAGAATACCTCTTTCCCCTCATCCGGCAGTCCCCGATCAACCCCAAGGCAGGCCTGACCTTTGCTTCTGGTTTGAGGGCGATATTGAGGCAGGACCCGGATGTCATCCTGGTGGGGGAGATCCGGGACCAGGACACGCTGCAAATGGCCATGAGAGCCGCCCTGACCGGGCATTTAGTGTTCAGCACGCTCCACACCAACGACGCCGCGGGGGCCATTCCCCGGCTTTTGGACATGGGGGCGGAGCCTTACCTTTTGGCCTCATCTCTGATTGCTGTTCTAAGCCAAAGGCTGATCAGAAGCATCTGTCCTTCTTGCAAGGAGCTCGCCCCGGTGGATCAAGCTTCTCTGGCGATTGTGGGGCGGCTTACGAAGGGAGGGACGCCTTTGGATTTGTACAGGGGGAAGGGCTGCCATAAATGCCTCCACACTGGCTACAGGGGCCGAATTGGAATTTTTGAACTCCTGACCGTTTCTTCCAAAGTAAAAGAGCTGATCCTCCAACGGAAAGATAGCAAAGTCATACAGGAAGCCGCCATGGAAGACGGGATGGTCTCTCTGATGGACGATGCTCTGCAAAAAACACTGCAAGGAATGACAACCCTGGAGGAAGTGCTTCGGGTGGTGTAGGAATGCCGCAGTTTCATTACAGAGCGAGGGATGAACTGGGAAGGATGGTCAAAGGAATCCATCCTGCGGGGGGAGAGGATCAACTGGCCAGAACCCTGAGGGAGAAGAAGCTCTATCTGATTTCGGCTTCGGAGAAGGGGGAGAAAAAGAAGGAAGCGATCTCCTTCGGTCTCAGAAAGGTCGGCAGGTCCGACCTCATCGAATTCTCTTCCCACATGGCCACCATCCTCTCCGCCGGCATTCCGCTCATGGAGGGGCTTCAGGACATGATCCTCCGGAGGAAGGGGACGAAGTTTGGAAAGATCCTCCAGGCCATCAAGGACGACGTGGAAGGGGGGTCCACCCTCTACGAAGCCCTGGCCCACCACCAGCAAGCCTTCGGGGAAGTCTATGTTTACATGGTCAGGGCCGGGGAAACTTCGGGGACGGTCGAACGGGTATTCGAGAAGCTCGCCGAATTCCTGGCCTGGCAGGAACAGCTCATCTCGGAGGCAAAGAAGCTTACCCTTTATCCCCTGGTGGTGCTCGGGGCCATCAGCATCCTGGTCATTTTCGTTTTTGCCTTCGCTTTCCCCAAAATCTCCGCCGTCCTCATGGATATGAAAGTCCCCCTCCCTGCTTCCACCAGGTTCCTCATCGGGTTCAGCCAGTTGGTCCAGTCTTCCTGGCACTTTTTGGGGCTGGGCATCGTTGCCGGGGGCGTGGGGTTCCGCCTTATCTCCCGAACGCCCGGCGGGCGGCTGATGCTGGATCGGTTGAAATTAAAGTTGCCCGTGGTGGGGGAATTGATCAGGAAGATTGCCCTCTCCCGTTTCGCTCACCACCTGGGCCTTCTCCTTGAGGGAGGGATCGGCATCTCTGATGCCCTCTTGACCGTGGAGAGGGTGGTGGGCAACCGGGTCATCTCGGAGACTATCAGGGAAGTGCGGGAGGAAATTCAAAGGGGCTCGACCTTTACCGCAGCCCTGCAACGGAGCGGGGAGTTTCCCCCGATGGCTCTGCGGATGATTGCGATCGGGGAATCCACCGGGACCTTGACCGAAGCCCTGGCCAAGGTCTCCCAGTATTACGACCAGGAGGTCCCGGCCTCCGTAAAGAAGATCTTAACGGCCGCCGAACCGATTCTTATCATGTTTTTGGCAGTGATGATTATGGGCATTGCGCTCTCGATCTATCTGCCCATTTATAAGTCCATAGGAATGATCGGAAAATAATGGGAGAAAGGTCTTTAGGGATAGAGGTCCTGCCCTCGCGGGTTAAAATCGTGGAGGTGGACTCCTCCACCTTCCCCCCCAGGGTCTTTCATTTTTCTTCCGTCAACCTCTTCTTCCCCGATTTGGAGAATACCTCCCAGCAGATGCTGGCCGCTTTGTCCTACATGAGTCTCCGGGCGAAGAAGGCCCGGATTGCCCTGGACCCCTCGAGCAACCCCTGCGTTCACTCCCTCTTTTCCCTTCCTCCCATGCCCGGGAAGGAGATGAGGGTGGTGGTGGAACGGGAGCTGAAAGAGACCCTGGAACGCTTCCCGGAAGAGATGGTTTTCGATTTTCAAATTATGGGCGAAGAAGAAGAGGGTAAAAAGGCGGTCCTCGCCGCCGCCGCCCCTTCGGCCCTGGTGAGGGAACAGGCCCTGTTCATCCAGAACCTCCGTTTGACCCCCGCGCTGATCACCACCGCGCCCTTCGCCCTTTTCCAGGGTTTGAAATTGGTGGAAGGGGTGGAAGAGGGTACAGTTGCGCTCATCCATCTTGGAGCATCGAAGGTCCATGTCCTCGTTTTAAAAGGGGGAAGGTGGGCGTTTCACCGGGAATTTTCCAGAAAGCCTACCCCCGGGGAAGAGACCTTCTCCGAGATTTACCGAACTTTCCTCTTTTACCGAAAATCCCAGCGGGAGGAGATCGGCAGGGTCTTCCTCACCGGAAACGGAAGTGAAGGGTTAGAGAAAGACTTGAAGGAAGCGGTAGGGGTAAAAATAGAGCAATTCTATCCTACGCTCGACCTTTCTCCTTTGAGAGGAAAGGCCAAAGAGTTCCGGCAAATCCTTCCAGAATTCGTCATCCCCTTGGGATTGGCGGGCCGGAGGGAGAAAGAGAGCATCAACCTGCTGCGGCCCCTTTCCGCTCCGGGGAAAAGGGAGGCAATCCTAAAGAAGGCGGCTCTGGCGGCCGTGGTGGTTTCGGTGCTAACCCTTGGGGCCGCTTATGCGTGGCTGGATACCGCGATTTCCAAGGCGAACCAGGATATCCCAAAAAAAAGAGAAGAGATCAAACGATATGAGCCCTACGTGGCCGCTCAAAAGGAAAGAGAACTCTACCGGGAACATTCGGCCCTTGTCCGGGACTTTGGTAACCATGGCCTCTGGGCGGAACTGCTCCGGGAGCTCTCCCTTCTCGCTCCTCCGGAGATGGCCTTCCAGTTTTTGGGGGTAAAGAGAGAGGGGGAAAAAATAAAAGTGAACCTAAAAGGAGAGGTTTTTTCTCCCCAGGCCTCCATAAGCCAGGAGGTCTTCAACCGTTTTTACTCCCGGCTGACCTCTTCTCCCCTTTTAGCCCAACTGGAAATCGACCCTGGAAGCATGAAAGTTGGCCAGCAAAGAGGGGGCGAGAAGGAAGGCCCCGTCCAGTTAGAATTTGAGGTGAAGGGAGAGCTGAAGCCCCTTAAGGTCGAGTATGAGAATTTTTAAGGGACACTCCCTTATCGTCAAAATCGTGGCCCTTAACGTGGCCTTGCTTGCGGTCGGCTACATGTTTTTTCTTTCCCCTAAATTGGGGGCCTTAAGAGGCCTCAAGGGGGATTTAAAGCAGCTCGAAGGGGAATTGAAGAAGCTCCGGGAGATGGAGAAAAAAGTCAGCCTTCCGGGCCTGGAGGAGGAAAGAAGCTGGCAAGCAATGAAGGAGAAGGTGGGCCGGATGTCTGCGGGAAGCGACCTTCCCAAGTTGATGCAGGAACTGACCAAGCAGGCCGCGGCCAACCGCATCTCCGGCGCCTCTTTCTCGGTTTTCCGCAGCCCCCCTCCATCAGCCTCCAAGGGAACCAAGGCGCAGATGGACGAATTTTTTATTAAAATCTCCTTTCATAGCCAATACCAGGATTTAGCCCTTTTTCTCAAGGCCCTTGATGATTTGTCCCAGTGGGTAGCCGTCGAATCTCTGGAAGTGCGGAAGGCATCCACCTTGATTTCTACCGCCCTCCAGGTTCGGCCCGTGAGCTTGAGTTCAAAAAAATGACCAAGAGCAGGCTTTTTATCGCTGCCCTCCTGGGGGTGGTAATTTTAACGGGAATGGTTCTCTATATTCCCATGCTGACCAAAGGAAAGCCGCCCGCAAAGAATCCGGCTCAGGGAAAAGAGCAGGATAAGGGGAAGGGTGATGTTAAATTTGAGGTCTTGAAGCGCCAAAGCCTTAAGGAAGGCTGGGGAAGAAATCCTTTTTTCATGGTGGAAGACAAAGCCCCTGTTCCAATCAAACCTGTTCCAATCAAACCTGTTCCAATCAAAGAAGTAAAAGCCGCGCCAGCTCAACCGACCTCACCCCCCAAACTTCCCCCGCAGGAGAAAGAAAAAGAGGTGCCCTTAAGGTTAGAGATGCTCTTGATGATCGATGACAAAATGATAGCCATCCTCAATGGCCAATCGGTGAAGGAAGGGGATAAAGTGGGGGAGGAAGTGGTGGCCAAAATCGATTCGGATAGAGTGCTTCTCAAAAAAAATGGCCAGCAGAGAACGATCAAATTGGACCCATTCTCAATTCCCTTTCAGGTCGAAAAAAGGAGGCCCTGATGGCTAAAAGCAAAGAGATCTCTTTACCCCTTTTTTGCATTTTACTTGGAATCTCCTTTATGGGAATCTCCTTTAGCGGATGCGCCGCCCCTGCTAAAATAGTTCCCAAGCCCGTGGTAGTGACTCCTCCTCCTGCTCCCGAGAAGCTGGAAGAACTGGTGGTTTCGCAGATCGAGGAGAAGAAGGAGCCCGAGAGGCTTCTCAGCTTTTCGATGAGGGAAGCCGACGTCCGGGAGGTTCTTTTGTCCATGTCCAAAACCTTGGGCTACAGCATGGTTTTGGAACCCGATGTTTCGGGAAAAGTTACCGTGGAGGCCAAAAGGGTAACTTTTGAGGAGGCCATGGACGCCATGCTGACTCCCCTGGGGTTGCAGCACAAAAAGGGAAACAACATCATCAAGGTCTCCAAGATGAAGCGGGAGACCCGCTTCTTCTTCCTGAATTACATAACCTCCAAACGTTCGGGCAGCAGCTCTATTACGTCCTCCATCGCAATTGGGGGCGGGGGCGGGGGCGGGGGGATAAGCACCACGGACTCGGCCGACCTCTGGACGGACATAGAAAACGGGCTGAAAGGCTTCCTTTCGGAGGGAGCCAGGGTCGCCATCAACAAGATGGCCGGGGTCATCGTGGTCACCGACTATCCCCCCAATCTAAAGAATATAGGCAACTTTTTAGAGAAGGTGGAAGGCTCGGTTCAGAGGCAGGTGATGATTCAGGCCAAAGTGGTGGACGTCACCCTTTTCGATGATTTCAAGCTGGGCCTGAATTGGTCGGCCATCACCAAGTTCTCCGCGCTGAAAATCAAGGGGACGCTGAGCGGGGGTATGATGATCGCCCAGAACTTGAGCCCGGCCACCGGGGTCTTTCAGATCGGGCTTTCCGACACTGACTTCTCCGCCCTTTTGGACGCCATGGCCACCCAGGGAACGCTCAACATCCTCTCCTCGCCCAAAATCTCGGTCTTGAATAACCAGAAGGCGGTGATCAAGGCCTCCCGGTCGGAAGTGTTTTACGAAATCAGGTCCGAGATCGACCCTATCACCAAGGTAGAGCGCATCACCCCCTCGCCCAAAACCGTCGATATCGGCGTGGTCCTGGAAGTAATCCCCCAGATCAGCGCCGACGGGAACATCGTCATGGACATCCACCCCATCATCACCGAAAAGGTGGGGGAGTCCACGTTCGAGCATTTGACGACGAAAATATCCACCCCCATCCTTACCATCCGGGAGACTAATTCCGTGGTCAAAATAAGGGATGGCCAGACGATGGTCCTCGCCGGGCTCATCCAGGAAAGGACGGAGGATAAAAAGACGGAGGTTCCAATTCTAAGAAGCCTTCCCCTGGTGGGCTCTCTCTTTAAACAAACGATGAAGTCGGGGCGGAAGAGCGAACTCGTCATCTTCATCACCCCCACTATCTTGGCCGGAAAAAAGATTGAAGAGCTTTCCCGGGAGGAAAAGGTAAAATTCGAAAAAGAGCTGAAATAAAGATAAATCCAAGCTCTCTCCCCCTTAGTCTCCTCCCGTCACGCCCAGGCGTGAAGGGGAGATATTTAGCGCAAACAACCAGAGAAAAGAGAAATCGGTGTACGAAGAATTCTACGGGCTTAAAGAGAAGCCCTTCAGCTTAACCCCCGATCCCAAGTTTTTGTACCTGAGCTCCAGGCACCGCGAAGTGATGGAGTACCTGAATTTTGGCCTTCTGCAGAGGGAAGGGTTCATCCTCATCACCGGGGACATCGGCACGGGAAAGACCACCATCTGCCGGGCTCTACTCAACCGGCTCCATGAAGAGACTCCCGTGGCCCTTTTGCTCAACCCCTTCTCCTCGGAGGGAGAGCTCCTGCGCTACATCCTCTCCGACCTGGGGATTTCCCCTTCCGGGCAAACCAAGCTGGAACTCCTGGAAGAATTGAACCGCTTTCTCCTCCGCCAATCTTCCGCGGGAAGGGTTCCCGTGCTCATCATCGACGAGGCCCAAAACCTCTCCTTTTCCCTCCTGGAGCAGGTCCGCATTCTCTCCAACCTGGAAACGGAAAAAGAGAAGCTTTTGCAGATCATCCTGGTAGGGCAGGAAGAATTGCGCGCAAAGCTCAAACTGTCCAAGCTGCGCCAGTTGGACCAGCGGATTTCCGTCCGGTACCATCTCCGGCCCCTGGACCGAAAAGAAATCCCCAGATACATCGACCACCGCCTGATGGTGGCCGGGTCGCAGGGAGGGATCTCCTTTTCTGGCGGAGCCCTGAGGGAGATCTTCAATTTCTCCCGGGGGGTTCCCCGCCTGATCAACATGGTCTGCGACCGAACGCTCCTGAACGGTTACGTGAAGGGAGATTATCGCCTCAGCGCCGCCATGGTCCGGCAAGCGGCGAAGACTCTGAGGGATGAAGAGAAAATTCCGCTGATCCCCGTGAGGATAAGACTGGCCGCTGTGGGCCTGGTCCTCTTCCTTTTCTTCCTCGGGGTTTTGGTTTTTTTCTTCTTTCCCCGGGAGGTTAAGGAATCCCTGAAGTCCTTCTTCCCCCAGAAATTTTCCTCCTCGGCCAAGGGGCCGCAAAAATTCCAGATCAGTCCGGACAAAAGCGCCCCTAACGCCCTTCCCAAGCCGGCCGAGAAATTGTATGCTTACCGTTTCGACAAATCCCTGCCCTATACCCTTCACGTGGGTTCCTATCGCACCGAGGAGATGGCGCTGGAGATGATCCAGAATCTGGAAGCCCTCAGCCACCCCAAGTATATATCCAAGCTCGTCTCCCCGGAGGGGGGAGTCTGGTATCGAGTCCTGGTGGGGAAATTTAAGACCCAGAAAGAAGCCCAGGAGGCGCGGGAGGAGGTCAAAAAAAAGAAGGGGCTTGAATCCGTCAAAGTAATGGAGGTTATACCGGGGGAAGGTTCGAATGAGCCTCATTCTTGAAGCTTTAAAGAAAGCTCAAAAAATCAGGATAGGGGGTAAGGACCGAACCTTTTTCTCCAACCTCCCCTGGGTTCCCCGCTGGCAGAAGAAGAGGTTTTTTTCCCCAAAATTTCTCCTCCTTCTGGCCGCGGCCATCGCCATCCCGACGCTTATCGCCCATTACCGGTTCTCCTTGCCTTTGCCGCCCAAAACCGCCTCCCCCCCTCCTCAGGCGGTTAAGGTGAACGTGCCCGATGCCCCTACCCCCCAACTGGTGCTAAGGGAAGTAAACACCGACTCCCTGGCCGAGGCGCCGGCCCCGGTAAAAAAGAAGAAGGAAGCTTCCCCTCCAACCTTGAAACCTCCGGAGAAAGAAACGAGGGTAGCTAAGGCCACGCCCCCCTCTGCTCCGTCGGCCTCTGCGCCGGCAAAGGTCAAGGAGGCCAAAGCGATCCCAACGCCTCCTTTAGAAGCCCCTAAGCCTCCCCTCCCCCCGGAAAAGGACCAGGAAAAGCCCCCGGGCATTCAGCCTCTGCCCACCACGGAATCGGCGAACCACTTTAACCTGGGACTCCTGTACCAGAAAAATAACAAGCTCCAGGAAGCCATGGAGGAATACAAAAAAGCCATCCACATCGACCCGATGAACGTGGAGGCTTACAACAATCTGGGCATCATTTACAAAGATCTGGGAAGGCGGGAAGAGGCTATCAGCCACTACCAAAAGGCCCTTTCCATCGACCCCAAGTACGGCAAGGCCCGGCATAACCTGGGCGTGACCCTTTACCTCCAGGGGGAGCTGGAGAAGGCGGCCATGGAGTTAAACCTGGCCATTGAACTCAACCCCAAAAACCCCGAGAGCTACAACAACCTGGGGCTCCTTTACAAAAAGCAAAAGCAGCTGACCATGGCCAGGGAGATTATGCAGAAAGGCCTCTCCCTCAGCCCCAACTATTCCCCTCTGCACTATAATCTGGCCCTCACCCTGGAGGAAGAAAGGGATTTGGACAGGGCCATCTTCCACTACCGAAAGTTCTTGGAACTGTCCAAGGAAAGCAGGGGAGAGCTTACCGCCAAAATTAAAAAGCACCTGGAGCACCTATCCTCCCATGGAAGATAAAAAACCTCCCATCCTCCCTCGAAAAATGCGGATGCGGCTGATCATCGCCATCCCGGCCATCGTGGTTCTCTTCACCCTGAGTTCCGCCATTCTGACCTTCTCTTTAATCCGGAAAATATCTCCCATCCCCCCGGGTGAAATCTTATTCTTCATCCTTTCCCTTGTGGCCATGATTGGACTGGCTCTCCTCAGCAGTTCACTATTGGCCTACGGGATCACCAACCCTCTCAAGAAGCTGGCCCAGAGAGGATTCGAGATCCTCTCTTCCACCTCCCCCGAAGGATTCCAACGTAGCGGAAATGAACTCCACGACCTGGACAACGTCTTCAAAAAGATTTCCTTCTCCCTCAACCAATTTATTCAAGATCATCAGATCCTCGAAAA